>CACXEJ010000034.1 GCA_902766595.1 Ruminococcus flavefaciens
CCTCGGACGAGAGTCTCACAGTAGTCTGTGGAAGCTTGAGGCGAAGTCCATACCGCTTACCTGCGAGCAGCATATCTTTGAGGTTAATGGCAAGGTCTACTCTGTAACCATAATAGCACAGACCAACGGCTTCAGTCATTTTTCAGACGATTGTGAGAAAATACTTGAGACATTGTCTTTTAAATGATATAAGGGGATAAAAATGAAATACAGAGGAATAGCAGCATTTATACTTTGTTTAGTTATGCTTACAAGCACAGGCTGTTCGGTAGGCAAAAAGGGTTCAAGCTCCGGCGGAGGCACTTCTTACAGCAGCTCAACGAAGAAATATGATATTGAGAGTTTTTCGTTTGAGGTGAGCGAGGATCTTGAAGTGGCGGAGACAAATGTTACAAAAGATCATACATATGGCTATACTTTTTCCGGCAACGGAATAAAGAAGCTTGAAGTCACAAACTATGACGTCAATTACTGTACTGCCGAAGTAAGCATCCAGTCGATCGAGAACGACATAAAGAGGAGAAGGAATGATCCTGTCAAGGAATACGAGACAGAAAAGCTCGATGTTCCCGGCTTCAATGCGGCAGCGATACACATTGTCAACGACGGCAATGATGATTACTGCGGAGAGAGCGAGCTTTACATTACGATAGAGGGACGGTCGCTCGTCATAACCGCGATCTATGATCTTGATGATAAGGATGATGTGAAGGCACTTATGCTGGATATTGCGAAGAGCGCGAAGTACACCGATGATTTCCGCCTTCCGACCGAGCCGCAGACCTATGACTGCGACCTCTTCTCTCTGACCTGCGGACCTGAATGGGAGCTCAAGGACAGAAATAAAAACAACGAGCAGTCTGAAGAGCGCGAGATCTCTCTCAGATACATATACGCTCAGGACTTGGAGCATTATTATTATCCTCAGCTGACTGTGACAGCAGTTCCCAAAGATGAGAAGAACAACATCGAGCGTTTTATTGAGAAGTCGATCAAGAGCGCAGGAGAGTCAAAGTTCAAATCTGAGCCTCAGCGTGACAAAGAGGAGATATTAGGCTATACTGCCGATACTCTGACATATGACGTTGATATTTCGAGTCTTTCTCTGCGTATTAAAAACTTCTATTTCAGTGCGAACGGATATGTCTATATCATATCGTTCGATGTCAATAAGAATGCCATTGATGCGAATACCGCCGATTTACAGGAGCTCATTGGCAATTTGAATATCAAGCAGCTCTCTGATGAGGAGGTCGCTAAGAGAAAGCAGGCTCACGAGGAAGCACGATACACTGCCTATACCTTCCACGGTGCTTCTTTCGAGCTCGCGTCGGAGATGAAGCCGAACCGCGAACTCGATGACTCAAAGCGTTATGCGGATTTCAGCGATTATGGTATGTCGCTTACAGTAAGGACTGATGTTTCCTCATCTGCCGAGAAAGCTCTTGAAAATGACTATGCTGAAACGGCGCTTGATGCGAATGAAACCGAGCGGGACGATAACGATCATTCGCCGCGTGACCTTGAAAAGGGAAATGTAAAGATCGGCTCTTACGATATACCGTATTTCAGTTTTGTTGAACCTGAGAATTACAGCCACTACTATGATAAATACAACACATATTACTATCTGGAGGCAAATGGCAAGGTGTGGAAATTTGAATTCGGTTTCAGTGAGGACGACAGGGAGGACGGCAAGGATATAGTCGAAAAGTTCTTTGAGTCGCTTGATCTCAGCGGCGTAAAATAATGATAATACACAGGAGGAAATCCAATGAAAAACGTTTTAGTAGTAGGCGGCGGCGGAAGAGAACACGCCATTATTATGAAGCTGGCTGAGAGCCCGAAGGTAGGCAAGATTTACTGCACTCCCGGAAACGGAGGCATATCGAAGTATGCAGAGTGCTTCAGCGTAGGCGCTACCGATGTTGACGGAGTAGTTGAGCTCGCAAAGAAGCTCAAGCCGGATATGGTAGTAGTAGCTCCGGACGATCCGCTCGTTCTCGGAATGGTCGATGCTCTTCAGGCAGAGGGCTTTATGACCTTCGGTCCTAAGGCTAATGCAGCTATCATCGAGGGCTCAAAGGTGTTCTCGAAGGAGCTTATGAAGAAGTATGATATCCCGACAGCTTTCTATGAGGTGTTCACAGACTCCGAAAGCGCTATTGCTTACCTTAAAAAGCAGAACAGCTATCCGGCAGTTATCAAGGCTGACGGTCTTGCACTCGGAAAGGGCGTTATAATAGCTCAGAACGAGGAAGAAGCTGTTACAGCTGTACACGAGATGATCGACGAGCTCAAGTTCGGAAAGAGCTCTGCACGCATAGTTATCGAGGAATTCCTCACAGGTCCGGAGGTGTCCGTTCTCTCGTTCACAGACGGAAAGACGATGGTGCCTATGATCTCGTCAATGGATCACAAGAGAGCTCTCGACGGCGACAAGGGACTCAACACAGGCGGTATGGGAACACTTTCCCCCAACCCCTACTATACAGACGAGGTAGCAAAGGAGTGTATGGAGAAGATCTTCATTCCGACTATGAACGCTATGAATGCCGAGGGACGCACCTTTGAGGGCTGTCTCTACTTCGGACTTATGATAACTCCCAAGGGACCGAAGGTCATCGAGTACAACTGCCGCTTCGGTGATCCCGAGACACAGGTAGTTCTTCCTATGCTCGACGCTGACCTCTATGAGATATTCGAGGCTATCTACAACCACGAGCTCGACAAGGTGAATATAAAGTGGCACGGCGGAAGCTGCGCCTGTGTAGTAATGGCGAGCGGCGGCTATCCTGAGAGCTACCCCAAGGGCATAGTTATGAACGGCTTCGACGACAAGGGACAGATAGAGGGCTGCTTCGTTTACCACGCCGGCACAAAGCTCAGCGAGGACGGAAAGTTCCTCACAAACGGCGGAAGAGTCATCGGCGTTACAGCAAAGGGCAGCGATCTTCAGGCTGCACTCGATAAGGCTTACGAGGGCGTATCAAAGATCAGCTTCGAGGGAGCTCATTACAGAAAAGACATCGGTCAGAGAGCTCTGAAAGCTCTCAGCTAAGGAGTAGGATATGCATAAAAAGCTATCTCTGGGACTGTATGCAGCTTTTGCCGGAAACCTGATGTTCGTGTTGTTTGCAGTTCTTGCATATTGGTACTACAAGATATACGATCCGTCAAGCGGCTTTGTGAAATTCCTCGAAAAGGCAACGTATACCACTCTGTTTCTTGGATTTATCAGCCTTGTTGCTTCGGAAGTCCTGTTTTGTATGACGCTGAGAATGAGGCGGCTGCTTAAGAGCGTATACGGACTATACATCGTTATGGAAGCCGTAATGATGTATCTGGAGCTGAATTCGGCAAGGTACAGAAGATTTTATGAGCCGTATTCGTTCAAGCTGGCGGTGATACACTCACTGTTATCGGCGGTGGTATGCTTCATATTCGTATACCTTGATCCGTATAAGGTGAATTTCGAGGTCGTCATAATAGTCTGCATAGGACTGATAATGGGCGGAATGTTCGGAAACCTTATGGGAATAAGGATATATTTCAGCATACTCGTCAATGCAATAGCTTATTCGCTGATGTTCGGCGCGATAATCTATATGCTGAAGAAGGAGATCATCGAGATAGACTGCTACGGAGACAGCGCCCGGGTCGCGGAATACAAGAGCGTTTTCTTTGAAGAAGAGGTCGATGATGATGAGGCTGAGGACGAGTCTGAAAGTACCGAGGACACCGACAATAAAACAGAACAAAAATGATATGAGACCGGAAAAACTATAAGGGTAATGCTGATAAAGAAGAATATGTGCATTTACCGGGGGCAAACCTTTCTGAGGAAAGGTTCTTCCCCCGTACCCCCTTTCCAAAGACTTTATTTTTGTTTTTGCCGTGACAGTACATTAAGTTCAAGACACAAAAAACAAAGCGCTACTTATATTAGTAGCGCTATTTTTGTACTGTCACGGCAAAAACCAGAGAAAAGTTTTCGGAAGGGAGTTTGAGGGTGACTCCCCACAGTGTGGGGAGATGTCCGCAGGACAGAGGGGACGGACCCGATTAGGGGGCCCCTTTCTCAAAAGGGGTTCCCTCAATAATCCGTATGTCCTTCTATATTAGTATAACCATTTTAAGGCTTCCGGTCATTTTTTGATATTGAGATTATCATTTAACTGCATATGCATAGTGCAAATACGTCATTACTATTTTGTCTTAACTTTGCTATGGAATTTTTGACAAAAAAATCAATAACGATTTGTTGTTTTCTCCAAAAAATTTAAAATCGGTATAATTTTTGCGGTGATTTTTTAAGAAAGTGTTGATTTTTTATTGCTGATAAGGTATAATATTATTGTGTATATTTGCCCTGTATCTGCCGGCGCAGTCTGAGGAGACCTCGACGACGCTGTTCTGCCGGAGTGCAACGGGTATCTGGGAAATCGGCTTTGTCTCTGCCGTAAAGAGACAGCCGCGGTGGATGGCTGCGGTCAGGGAGATCATTATGGATATTATGCTCGTAACGACTTCATTTAACGATGAAGTCCACGGCACGGAAAATGAAAAAAAGACCGGCTGTGGCATAAACCTTCTCAAACCAGAAAATGTCACAAGATACCGCCGCTCAGGTATTATGACCAATCTTAACGAGCTCACTTGCGAAAAGTGTAAAGCGGCCCTCGCTAAGAAGATGATAAAGGCTGATAAAAAGGAAATGGACCGCATCCTGAAAGAAGAAAGACTCAGAGCTAAAAGAGGCTTTGTAGATGATGGTATCGTTCCTCTCGGCAATACCACCGCTAAGATAACAAAGGATCCTAACGAGGAAGCCAAGAAGATCGCTGCTGCAAAGGCTGCTGCGGCTGAGAGAAAGGCGCAGGAGGCTGAAAGACTTGCCGAGGAAGAGGCAAGAAGAGAAGCCGTTGCCGCTCAGAGAAGAGCAGAGCAGGAAGAGGCAGAGCGTGAAGCAGCTAAGCCGACTGTCCCCGGCACTAACGTTGCTATGGACGACGACCTCGCTCAGTTTGCGATAAACGTTCCGAGTGCAGAACCGGAACCCGAGCCCGAGCCTGAGCCCGAGCCGGCACCCGCTCAGGACGATTTCCTCGCTCAGTTCGCTGTCAACAAGCCGGCAGAGGAACCGAAGCCCGCTGAGGACGACTTCCTTGCACAGTTTGCAGTAAATCCCGTGCAGGAACAGCCTGAGGTCATCGAGGAAGAGCCTATCATCGCCGAAAAGCCGGACGATGTAAAGCCTATAATCGACATAAACAACGAAGAGGACGTTCTAAGAATGTTCTCGCTCAATAATAATCCGCCTCCGGCTACAAGCCCGTTTGCTAATTCAGCATCTGTGGTCAATGCAGCGGAGAACGAGCTCACAAAGACATTAGCCGCAGAAACAGTCCCCGTAAATACCGAGCCCGAGCCCGAAGTGGATCTTTCAACAGTGTCCGAATGGGATATGGTCGCAGACCAGATCTTCGGATACGAGGTCAACGATCAGTCTGAAGCCGCTCCAGTAACCGAGCTTACCGAAATGGAAGAACTTCCTGTTCCGGAAACTCCTGCTGCCGCTGCTCCTGTATATGAAGAAGCTCCTGCACCTGTATTCGACGAGATACCGATGCCAGAGCAAACTGCTTCCATTATCGAGGATATTCCCGTAGTGCCGCAGCCCGCAGCGCCCGTTATCGAGGATATTCCCGTAGTGCCGCAGCCGTCAGCTCCTGTTATTGAGGATATTCCGGTGCCGCAGAGTGCAGCTCCTGTCATCGAGGATATTCCGGTTCCGCAGAGTGCAGCTCCTGTCATCGAGGATATTCCAGTGCCGCAGCCCGCAGCGCCTGTTATCGAGGATATTCCGATGCCGCAGAGTGCAGCTCCTGCAATTGAGGATATTCCGGTTCCGCAGACAGCCGCACCTGTACAGCAGCAAAGCGTTCAGACTGAAAATGTAAATGAGGAAAATGGGGAAAATGATATGAATAAATACAGATACAGTACACCGGTATTCGCAGACGAAATGAAGAGAACTCAGCCTATCCAGCCTGTTTCTATGGAACAGCCGCAGATAATCAGTGTTCCGCAGTTTGTTGGATATGATATGAACGGTCAGCCGGTATATACATACGTTCAGATGCAGATGGCAGGCGTTGACGCAAACGGTCAGCCCGTATTCGCACCTCTTGCCAACCAGCAGATGATACCGCCTATGGGTATGCCTCAGGCAGCTCCTCCTGTTCAGCCGGCAGCAAATACCGCTGCTCCCAAGACTGAGACAGCAGCAAAGAAGACAGCTTCCAAGCAGACAGCTGCAAAGCAGCCTGCCGCAGCAAAGGCAGCAGCTCCTGCATCTGCACCTCAGGCAGCTCCTGTACAGCCCGCAGCACCGGTCCAGCCCGCAGCACCTGTACAGCCCGTCGCAGCAGCTCCGGTACCTGCCCCCGCTCCTGCCCCTGCACCGAAGAAGAGAGCAAAGTCGAATGCTCCTTATACAACTCCTACTGCAAATATCTCAAAGATAGCTACAAATCCGCACAGCAAGAGCACTTCTCAGGCTTTCATCACAGCTATCTCGAATGCAAAGGACTATTCCGACAAGAGCCTCCTCGATACTCAGGGACTCAAGGCAAATGCTCCTCTGCTCACATCTATCGAGGACGTTCTTTCACAGATGGGCGACGACTCGGTAAAGAGAAAGAACGCATCTGCTGCTGCCAAGCAGACTGTTACCGACTATGAGGAATACAAGGGTGCTTCAAGACCGGCTTCAAAGTCATCTGCATCTTCATTCAAGCCCCTTCATCAGGAAGAAGATATGCGCTTTATGACAAAGTCAGAGCTCAAGGCTAAGAAGAAGCAGGATAAGATCGACGCTAAATTCAAGAAGGATATGGCTAAGAGAGGTCTCTGATCCCTTAAAGCCGTCAGAGCGGAGCACAAACCGGTTTCCGGCTGCGCTCCGCTTATCAGTATACAATAAGAAACAAGAAACGAGGAAATACTATGTCATACAAAGAAACCCTTGAGGAGATCAGAGGCAAGCTCGGAGACTCACGCGAGGAAAACGACAAGCTGCTCCGTGAGCTGGCTTCAAAATACGCTCAGGAAGGAAATCAGGAGGGCTTTGAGGCAGTCGAGCAGCTGCTTCTGGAAAATCTTCCCGAGGCTACGCGCAAGGAAATGCTGCGTATCACTCACGTTGACGGAGTTCGTCTCGACAAGATGTATGAACAGATCAATCAGCTCATCGGCGAGAGAAAGTTCGTTGAGGCAAAGCCTCTCGCAGAGCGCCTTTACAAGAAGATCACCGTGGAGTTCAGAGAGGGCGAGAATGCGAAGTTCGTTTCGCTGAGAAATCCCTTTGAGGACAACCTCTATCAGCTCCTCTATAAGCCTGAAAAGAAACTCAACCGCGCTCCTTTTGACTTCGCTACATACATAACAGCTTATGCCTATATTATGACCGAGACCGGTTCTCCGCTGGACGCTATCCCGATACTCGAAAAGGCTATCGAATTCAATCCGGTAGACTGCGGTCCGAAGTTCGAGCTCGCAGAGGTATACAAGCTGCTCAAGAACCGCAAGAGACTCGAGGAGATCACACGCGATACTCTCAAAGTTGCTTCCTCACCGGTCGCACTTGCTCGCTGCTATGCAAATATGGGATATCTGCTCACAGACGCTCAGGAGTACGATGACGCAGCTGCTTTCTATACCGCAAGCGTTATGCTCGCACCAAACCCGGCTGTACCGCTTGAAATGCAGCATCTTGCTGACCTCAAGGGCTCACCGATAGTACGTCCGCTGCACGAGGAGGTCGTAGAGGTCCTTGCAAAGTACGATATGAAACTCGGACCTAATCAGGAAGTAGTTACAGTCGCAGCAGAGCTTGCGGCACATTATCTTCAGGAAAATGATATTCCCAATGCGGTCAATGCCCTGAAGATAACATACAATCTGACTCTCGATGAGAATATCAAGAACCTCATTCTCAAGTACGATCCCGAAGCGGCAAGATATGTCCGCAAGGATAACGTTGAGGGAAAGAATAATATCACGCAGACCGTAAACGAGTCGCCCGAGGAATGATCGGGACGTTCTCGTAATATAAACGACAACAGCGCACAGGTGGGTGAAACCTGTGCGCTGTCGCCATTAAGGGTGGTTTATATGAAAAAGTGAGGATGTCTTACCGGATAGAGGAACGTTTTTCCGTTCTTCTATGGTAACAGTATAGCCTGACAATATGTGGAAGCTGTGATAATTTCCGGAAACCGGCGCAAAAATCTGATGAAGATAACAGACTTCAGAAGTCAGAGCTCAGAAGTCAGAAATGAGTTTGCAGGGGCGGTGTTTCGTCGCCCCTACGGTCTCATTTCTGAATTCTGTATTCTGAGCTCTTATTTCTTAATTCTCATAGAAACATCGAAGCATTTTACGGAGTGGGTGAGAGCACCGAGCGAGATAATATCAACGCCGGTCTCAGCGACCTTGCGGATATTTTCTTCAGTGATATTGCCTGATGCTTCGAGGAGAACACGTCCGTCAGCTATCTCAACAGCCTCTGCCATTTCGTCGCAGCCCATATTGTCGAGCATAATTATCTCGACCTTGTTTTCGAGAGCCTCTTCGAGCTCGGCGAGAGTACGGACCTCGACCTCGATCTTCACAGTGTGACCGATCTTGCTTCTCAGAGCTGCAACGGCTGCGGTAATGCTGCCGTAAGCGTCGATGTGGTTGTCCTTGAGCATAGCAGCATCGGAGAGGTTGTAGCGGTGATTTTTACCGCCGCCGACCGTAACAGCGTACTTCTGGAGAGCACGGAGTCCGGGGAGAGTTTTTCTGGTATCGGTAACGGAAGCGCGTGTTCCGGCAACGAGCTCAACACATCTGTTGGTAGCGGTAGCGATGCCGGACATATGCTGGAGGAGATTGAGAGCGGTGCGTTCGCCTTTGAGGAGAGTGAGAGTGCTTCCCTCCATTTCAGCGATGATGTCGCCCTTCTTGACCTTTGAGCCGTCTTTCATAAGAATACGGAAGTCAACGTTTCCGCCGGCAAGGTCGAAAACTCTCTTCGCGACCTCTATACCACAGACAACGCCGTCAGCCTTTGCGATATAGTAGGCGGAGCTTCTGTGATCCTCGGGAATGAGGTTATCGGCAGCCGCATCTATGTAGTTGATGTCTTCCATAAGAGCGGTGGTGATTATATTATCAATATAGCATTGTAAGAGCTTCATAAGTCAGTTCCTTTCATTGGTGTCATTCGGTCACTTCGCTGAGGATTATCGAAGCGACGGTAACGATGGATTTAGCGAGAACGTAGTCCGGATCAACGTAATAGCCGCCGTTGAGGAGATCCTCACGGATAGCCTTTATTCTCTTGAGACCTTCTGCAGCAGCAGGCTTGTCAGGGATAACGAAGTAGCTGTTCTGCATTATTTTTCTTGTCTCGGTGCGTATGCCCTTGGGGATAGTGTGAGCGCCGATGTGGGGATCGAACTGAGCTTCCTCGAAATCAGCCGGAACGCTGCCGAGCTTTGAAGCGATATGGTTCGCAGCGTGACGCGAGAATACGAGGGCTTCGAGGAGAGAGTTGCTGGCGAGACGGTTGCTGCCGTGAACGCCGGTGTGTGAACATTCTCCGCAGGCATAGAGGTTGGGGAGAGTAGTCTCCGAGTTGTTGTCAACATCAATGCCGCCCATAAGGTAGTGCTGGCAGGGATAGATCGGAACTGGTTCCTTGGTGAGATCGTAGCCCTGTTCGAGGAGATTTTTGTAGATCATCGGGAAGCGCTTCTTGAGGAATTCGCTGTCCTTGTAGCTGATATCGAGGTAGAATTCGGTGGAATTCTGCTTCTTTGCCTCGAGGACGATAGCGTGTGAAACGACGTCTCTGGGAGCGAGCTCGAGACGCTCGTCGTAGTTCTGCATAAAGCGTTCCTTGTGGCAGTTGAGGAGGTAAGCCCCCTCGCCGCGAACAGCCTCGGAGATGAGGAAACACTCACGGGTAGCCCTGTTGTTGAAGGCTGTGGGGTGAAACTGTACATAGCTGAGGTTCTTGATCTTAGCGCCCATTTCGTAGGCGAATGTAATGCCGTCGCCGGTAGCGATAGCTGAATTGGTCGTGAACTGGTAAACTCTGCCGATACCGCCGGTAGCGAGTATCATAAAGTGGCAGTTGCAGTTTTCATAGGAGCCGTCCTCGCTCCTGAGGAAAGCGGTGTAGCCGGTGGAGGTCTGCTTTACGCCGCACATAAGGCAGTTTTCGCGTATCTCTACGTTTTTGAGTTCCTTTACTCTTTCGAGGAGGGTGGAAGCTATCTCCTTGCCGGTGGAGTCAGCGTGGTGGAAGATACGGTGGTGGCTGTGGCCGCCCTCGAGGGTGCGGTGGTAGGAGCCGTCCGCGTTTTTATCGAAGTCAACGCCGAGCTTGATGATGTGTTCGAGGTCCTGAGCAGCCTCGCTGACGAGGGTGTGGACAGCATCGACATTGTTCTTGAAGCTGCCGGCGATGAGGGTATCGTTCTGGTGATACTGTATATTATCCGAGGGAGAATTGTAGACTCCGGCTATACCGCCCTGAGCGAGGGAGGAATTGCAGAGTGAGAGTTCTCTTTTGCAGATTATGAGTATATTGAGCTCTGAGGGGAGGTTTATGGCAGCGTAGAGACCAGCGGCTCCGCAGCCTGCGATTATGACGTCATAGTTACGAGACATAGACAACACATCCTTTATATAATTGCTTTGTTGAACGTTGTGTAATGAGTATAATATCAGTGTTTGCAAGATGATAGTATACATAAATAGTATAGCATATTTTTTCAGAAATAGCAATAATTGCGGTGAAAATTTTTCCTCTTAATGAGTTAAAACAAAAACATAAGTGCAGACTATTGACATTTAGGAAAATATGTTCTATAATATAAATCACAAGGAATAGAACGTTAGTTCGATAAGCTGCTTTCGTGCGACATTTTAACCGTAAGGGAGGTTTAAAGAAACGTGAATAAGATGATAAGTGACTACAACAGAGAACCCGGACTTGTCCGCGGATATATGAAGGAGCTCTTCACCCTGAGCAAACGACTTTCCGCTTCAGGCAGAGCAGACAGCATTGATGAGCGCACAGCGCAATTATCATCATATCTAAGGAGGTACAAGCAGAGTGTCGAGACGCAGAACCTATTCCGATACATTTACCGGTAAGGCTGACGAGGGGATAAGACTCATTCTTGAGGGCAAAACCGACGAGGACAGCCGTTCCCGACTTAGGAATATATTGTTAAAAGTGATAAAAAATGAGCTTACACCGAGACAAAAGGAAATAATTATGTTATACTATTTTCAGAACAAGGATATAGTGACTATCGGACGCGAGCTCGGTGTGACTCCGCAGGCAGTTTCCGCGGCGATGTCCCGCGCAAGACTGAGAATGTTCCGGATACTGCAATACTATATCTGATAAAACCCGTGAGGTAATGGTATGGATACTCCTATTATAGATTTTCTGAACAGCTATGCTTCATCCGGAACGCTTCGGTGTCATATGCCGGGGCATAAGGGCAGGGGAATGAGCTTCGTTTCAGCAGCGAACGATATAACAGAGATAACAGGCGCGGACAGCCTTTTCGATGCAGAGAGTATAATTGCAGAAAGTGAGCGGAATATGTCCGTTCTGTACGGAACTGCTGCAACTGCATACTCTACCGGCGGCTCGACTCTGTGCATACAGGCGATGCTCGCCATAATGAAGAGCGAGGGCAGACGCGTGTTCGCCGTCAGGAACGCTCACAGAGCGTTCCTGAATGCCGCCGCCCTGCTGGGACTTGAAGTTGACTGGCTTATGCCGGAGTACCGCGGCGGTATACTTTCCGGGGAAGTATCTCCGGCGGCGGCTGAAGCCGCTCTTAGCGGCTGCGGCGAACACGCTTGTCTCTACGTTACGTCTCCGGACTACACCGGCAGAATGGCGGATATACGCGGACTTGCTGCGGTTTGCAGGAGGCATGGTGCGAGACTGATAGTGGATAACGCTCACGGCGCACATCTTGCGTTTATGCCGGAGAATATGCACCCGATAGCTCTCGGAGCGGATATGTGCTGTGACTCAGCGCACAAGATGCTGCCGGCACTGACCGGAGCGGCTATGCTGCACACCTCGCGTCCGGAATATGCGGAAAAGCTAAAGCCTGCAATGGGACTTTTCGGTTCAACGAGCCCGTCCTATCTTATAATGGCGTCGCTGGACAGTTGTGTGAAGTACCTTGCCGGGGAGATAAGGCAGGATATAGCCGCAGCTCTTCCGGAGCTCGAAGCCCTGCGCGGAGAGTTTTCGGACAGGCTCGTCTTTGCGGACGGCGATCCGTTCCATATTACGATATGCGCGGCGGAGAGCGGTCACAGCGGAAAGGAGCTTGCTGCTCTGCTGCGGAAAAACGGCTGCGAGTGCGAGTATGCTGACGACAGCATAGTGATACTGCTGATGTCGCCGGCAGACCGTCCGGAGGACTTCCGCAGACTCAGGGAGATGATCGGCAGAGCGCTTGCTGAAGCTCACAGGACTGAGCCGGTCAGAACTCCTTTCAGGCAGGAGCTCCCCGTCCGTGCTATGAGCATACGCGAAGCAGTTTTCGCTCCAAGCGAGGACATATCGGTCGATGAAGCGGAGGGCAGGATATGCGCTGCCGTGAGAGTACCGTGTCCGCCGGCTGTTCCGATAGCGGCGAGCGGCGAGATCATTGACCGGAGCTGTATAAATATTTTCAAAAGGTATGGTATTTTTACCGTGAATGTGGTAAAATGAATAAGCAGGAGCAATGCTCCATATATGAAAAACAGGGTGAAAAATGAAAAAGATATACGGAAACGAATATGTTCTCTCAACGCTGAGGAGTATGGTGAAGAGCGGAAGAACTGCCCATTCTCTGCTTCTGTACGGTGAAAAGGGCAGCGGAAAAAAGCTGATAGCTTCATATTATACGTCGCTGCTTCTGTGTGAAGCTCCGACGGAGAATGGTCCGTGCGGGGTGTGCAATGCCTGCCATCACAGCGAACGCGGCACTCATCCGGACGTAGTATACGTTGAGCACAGCGGAAAGCTCGGCGGCTTTTCGGTCGAAACGGCGCGAAACGTCATCGCGGACGCCTTCATAAAGCCTAACAACAACAGCGGCAGGAAGATCTACATCTTCGCGGACTGCCGCAATCTCGATCCGCGTACTCAGAACACGCTCCTCAAGCTCATCGAGGAACCGCCGGATTACGCATTCTTCATATTCACAGCGGAGTCAAAGGCGGAATTCCTGCCCACTATCATCTCGCGCTGCGTTTGTCTCGGAACGGCTCCGTGTACCTCTGAGGAAGCGGCGGAGTCCCTTGCGGAGGAGAACTTCGGAGCTGACGACATCAAAAAGGCAGTCGGCTGCTTTCACGGCAATATCGGTATGTGCCGGGATTACCTCTTCAATGAGAGCCTGAGGAAACAGGTGGATTTGACAAAATCCATTGCTGATAGTATAATTAAAAGAGATGAATACGCTCTCAATGTCGCTTTCAGCGGCGGCGTAAAGGAACGCAATGACATAAGAGAGATATTATCTATGCTCGATAAGCTGATAAGAGACGCGGCTGTGCTCAGCAAGGACAGCAATGCCGCACTTATAGGCTGCTTCCGGAGCGGAGCTGTGAGCCTGTCCGGGCTCCTGACGACAGGTCAGGCTGTGCGCATACACCGCAGCATCGAAAAAGCGTGGCGCGCGGTGGAAGCAAATGTGAGCATTCCTCTTGTAACAGCGGCTCTGTGCGCTGAGATCACGGAGATAACCGGCTGAAGCCGATCATACAGCGGGAGCGTTTCCCGTACAGAATGGAGAATACTATGAAAGAGATAGTTGGAGTACGCTTCAAGAGCGTAGGTAAGATATATTACTTCTCACCCGGAGATATAAAGGCGAACGTCGGCGATCACGCTATCGTCGAGACTGTCAGGGGCGTGGAGTGCGGCGAGATCGTCATTGCCAACAGGCAGATAGAGGACAACCAGATCGCTTCGCCTCTCAAGCCTATCATAAGACTCGCAACTCCTGCCGATATGAAGGTCGTAGAGAAGAACAAGCTCCGTGAGAAGGACGCTTTCCGCATATGCGAGGAGAAGATAGCTGCAAGAGGTCTCAAGATGAACCTCGTCGAGGTGGAGTGTACCTTCGACAACAACAAGCTGCTCTTCTACTTCACCGCTGAGAACCGCGTTGACTTCCGCGAGCTCGTAAAGGACCTCGCAGCTGTATTCAGGACTCGTATCGAGCTGAGACAGATCGGCGTCCGCGACGAGGCTAAGATACTCGGCGGACTCGGCATCTGTGGACGTGAGTTCTGCTGCAAGGGCTATATGGGCGACTTTCAGCCCGTTTCGATAAAAATGGCAAAGGAACAGGGACTCTCCCTCAATCCCACCAAGATCTCCGGAACTTGCGGCAGACTTATGTGCTGTTTGAAAAATGAGCAGAACGCCTATGAGGCTCTGCTGAAGATAACCCCGAAGGTAGGCGCTATCGTTGTGACTCCCGACGGCGACCGCGGAAGAGTTGAGGAAGTAAACCTTATAACCGGCAAGCTCCGCGTAAAGACTGACAAGTCCGAGGTGCCGGTAACTCTCGACAGGAGCGAGGTAAAGCTGCTCAAGGACGTTGAGATAAAGGTCAACCGCGAGGAGCTCAAGGCGCTGAAAAACCTCGAGGACAAGTAATGCCTAAGGTAAACTACGGAAAAATGCTGGACGACAGGCTCGCAGAGCTTGAAGCTTCCGGCGAAAAGCCGACTCTGCTGCTCCATGCCTGCTGTGCTCCGTGCAGCAGCCACACCCTCGAGTTTCTGCACAGCCATTTCCGGATAACGCTTTATTTCTGCAATCCGAATATAGCTCCGGAGGAGGAGTTCGACTTCCGCCTGAGCGAGCTGAAACGCCTTGTGCGCGAAATGGGACTGGACATAGAGGTCATCGAGGAGGAGTACGATCCGAAGCCGTTTTTCGAGCTTGCAAAGGGGCTCGAGGAGCTGCCGGAGAGAGGCGAGCGCTGTCAGCGGTGCATAGAGCTGCGCCTGAGAATGGCAGCTGCTAAGGCGAAGGAGCTCGGCTGCGAGCTGTTCACCACGACACTCACAATAAGTCCGCATAAGGACTGCCAGTTTATAAACGAGTGCGGTGCAAGGATAGCAGACGAGAGCGGAGTGGACTACCTCTTTTCCGACTTCAAGAAGCACGAGGGCTATAAGCGCTCGATAGAGCTTTCGCGGCAGTACGGGCTCTACCGTCAGAACTACTGCGGCTGTGTTTACAGCAAGGCAAATTCACAGAAGGACAGATCAGAAAATGGCTAAAGAAGCAAAGACCAACGCTATGCGTTTTCTTGAAAAGAACAAGATAGACTACACCGTTCAGACCTATGAGTGCGATGAGTTCATTGACGGCATACATACGGCAGAGCAGCTCGGACAGCCGCTCGATGAGACCTTCAAGACTCTCGTTGCACACGGAAAGTCCGGGGACTATTACTGCTTCCTGCTGCCCGTAGCGCTGGAGCTCGACCTGAAAAAGGCAGCGAAGAGCGTCGGGGAGAAGTCAGTGGAGCTGCTTCACGTCAAGGACATCACCAAGGTGACCGGCTACGTTCGCGGCGGCTGTACGCCGATAGGAATGAAGAAGCAGTTTATGACGGTAATACACAGCACGGCTGAGTCTATGGACAAGTTCTATATAAGCGGCGGCAGGATAGGTATGCAGATACATCTTTCGCCGGCTGAGCTCGTAAAGGCGATACGCGGAAAATTTGAAGATATAGTGATGTAAAGGCGGATAATATCCGCCCTTTATTTATGCGTTCATATGAAAAAGAGCGGCTGCCCCCGTGAGGACAGCCGCTTTTATCATTGTGGCAGACTTGTTTGAATTTATTTGATCTCCAACCGTTTTGCAACGGGTTCTTCCGGCTTCTTTTTCGGAAGATCTATGCAGAGGACGCCGTTTTTGTATTCGGCACTGATATTATCGGCATTGACGTCCGAGATATCGAAGCTCCTCTTATATGAGCCGAAGGAGCGTTCACGGCGGATATACTTGCCGTTGTCGTCCTTCTGGTCGTTTTCTGAATTGTGTTCGGCTGAAATCACGAGATAGGAGCCGTTTATATCAAGTTTGATGTCTTCCTTCTCGAAACCAGGGAGTTCTGACTCCATAACGTATTTTTCGCCTTCGTCCCTGATATCGGTGCGGCAGGTGTTCATCGGCATAGTGTCTCCGAAGAAATCCTTGTCGAAGTCATTGAAGATGCTGAACAGGTCATATCTGTTTCTTCCAAAGGGTGTAAGTCCATACATAATTCATACCTCCAAAAAGTTATTCTACGATTATTCTATGCGTTTGTATGCGGATTATACTTTTTCCATCGGAACCGCTTCCTTTCGTTTCATTGTCTACATATTACAGCCGGAATATGACAGGAATATCAAAGATATGTGACAGCTTTTTGAAAATTAGCACTCTCTGTATGAGAGTGCTAATCGCATATAAAAAGAAAAGCCGCAGAGGGAAAAATCCTGCGGCGATCCGGTGAAAGATCTGTCAATGAGCCTCTTTAATGGCAGTTTTAGCTTTTGATACGATAGTTCTGTCGTTTTCGTAAGAGAGGATATTTGAGGCGTGTGAGATATCCACCCACCTGATATCTGCGATCTCATCCTCCTGCGGCACAAAATCAACGTTTTTGGCTTTGGCGAGGAAGTAAACTACGACCTTGATCGTATCTTTTTTCGGGGAATAGGTCACTGTCTCGCGGAATGTGGGATCTATGATGACATCAATAGAGGTCTCCTCCATAATTTCGCGGCGAGCAGTCTCGACCTCGGTTTCACCGGCTTCAACGTGTCCCTTCGGGAAAGACCAGTGACCGCTGTTGATATGTTTTATCAGCAGTATCTCTGTATTCCCGTGAAATTTGCGGTAGACGATAGCTCCGCATGATTTCTCGTGAAGCATACTATTTCCTTTCTTGCCCTTCGGCATATTAAAAGCCGCTGCTAACGGCTGTGATGGTTCACAAATATTATAACACATTTTCCTTAATTTGTCTATACCCTTGAAGAAAAAAGTATGGCAATAAAGCTCCGCGGGACTTTACAAAAGGCGATAAATATGATAAAATAGATATATTATGGAAAAACAGACAGTTGATATAAAGGAGGCGGCTTATGTCCGAGAATATAAGTCCGGAGCAGTACCGCGCTGAGATCGCGGAGCTCAACCATGAGATATACCGGCTCTCACGGCAGCTTGAGGAGCAGGAAAAACTGAACGCGATCGACGCTATGCCGCGGAGAAAGGATCCCTTTTCAAACCCCACCGAATACCACGAGTCGCGTGACGACTATACCAAGATACTTCCGCGTGTTGCAGAGCCCGGCTGTGTTGTGCCGCTCGATCCCGACCGTGAGGAGCGCAAGCGGCTGAAACGCTGCTACGCTGTCGGCGGAGGCTGTATGCTGGCGCATTTCATAATAAGCGACTACCTCGCTTCTGCTCTCCTTGCCGTAATAATGTTCATTATAAAAAGGATAAATCCGGACACTGATATAAACCTCATTAATGAATATGTTAGGGCTTCGTCGATACTTGCCGGACTGATGATGCTGGTATACATGACTACGAACGTCGGTTTCGCTTCTATCGGTATGAAGCTGAACGGAACAAAGTCCTCAGAGCTCATAAAGACAAGGGATTTCAGCTTCGGCAAGGCAGTTCAGTACTGCTTTATCGGATTATTCCTGCTGTTTACCGCTACGATCGTTACTGCGATGATAGAGAATATATTCACGAAATACGGTTACACCACCGATGTCATAAAGACCAATGGAATGGCTGTCTCCAATATCGGAAAGCTGGTAATGCTGCTGTATACTTGCATTATCGCACCGGTCACAGAGGAGATATTCTTCCGCGGAATGATATTGAAATCGTTTTCAAAGGCGAGCCAGCGCTTCGGCATATTCTTCTCGGCTGCTCTTTTCGGACTCGCTCACGCAAATATCCCGCAGTTCCTGCTTGCTTTCTCTATGGGAATTTTCCTCGCGCATATCACTCTCAAGCACGGTTCACTGATACCGGCTATGATAGTTCACGCCTGTGTGAATTCGTACAGCTCGCTCGCTTCAGGGCTTGATCTTACGGGATACGCACTTATAATCTTTAACGAGATATTCATAGTTCTTGCGATGATCGGACTGGTCTTTCTGCTGGTATTTGCCTCGAAGGACAGGCTCCCGGCAACCACTCCGGCACAGACGAGACGCGGTTTTTCGCTTGCTATGATGACTCCCCTTGCCGCACTCTCATTCTTGCTCCAGATATGCTACACACTTTCGCTGATATTCAGCAGCCCGTTCCTCGATATGGTGAGAAACTACCTGTAAACGGCTGATACTGTAGTAAAAAGTCATAGCTCTGCCTGATTTTGTCAGGCGGCTATGACTTTTTTGTATCTTTCCGGCACCTCGCCGCATATATTATAGTGTGAAAAATTCGGCGTGCCGTATGCCGGAAAGCGGCGGAGTGGATTATGTGCGGAATAGCAGGTGCGATCAGCTTTGCCGAGGATATGCGGGCTGATATGAAGATCTACGAGCGTATGCAGAGAGCTCTGCTGCGGAGAGGTCCCGACCAGAGGGGGATAATACTCACCGAGGAGGCGGCGATGATACACACCCGCCTCGCTGTCATCGACGTAAGCGGCGGCAGACAGCCGATGACGTTTTCCTGCGCAAAGGGCAGCTACATCATCGTTTACAACGGCGAGCTCTACAACTCAGACGAGCTCCGCGGTGAGCTTGAGGACGAATACGGCTTCTGTACGCGCTCGGACACGGAGGTCGTGCTGAAGAGCTATGTGAAATGGGGCGAGAAGTGTGTTGACCGCTTGAACGGCATATTCGCCTTTGCCATATATGAGCAGGACGCGCACAGAGTCTTTCTTGCACGGGACAGGATAGGCGTAAAACCGCTGTTCTACGCGCTTTGCAAAGACAAGCTGATATTCGCATCAGAGCTTCCGGCGCTGCTTGAGCACCCCGACGTTCCGCACGAGATAGACGAAAACGGTGCAGCGGAGCTTCTGCTTATGGCTCCGGGACGTACTCCGGGCTGCGGAGTCATACGCGGTGTTGAGGAGGTCAAAGCCGGTCACTGCGGCTATTATTCGGCTGACGGACTGCGTCTGCGGCAATACTGGAGGCTCCGTGCGTATGAGCTGAACGAGACCTTTGAGCAGACTGCCGAGCACGTCCGGGAGCTCGTTCTTGACTCAATACGCCGGCAGCTCGTTTCGGACGTGCCGCTCTGTACCTTCCTCTCGGGCGGACTCGATTCGAGCCTTATTTCGTCAGTTGCGGCGGCTGAGATGAAGAAGCGCGGCGAGGTGCTGCACACCTTTTCCGTAGATTACCGCGGCAACGACAAATACTTTCAGAAGAGCCATTTTCAGCCCGACAGCGATCCGGAATATATCCGGTGTATGGCGGAATACCTCGGAACAGAGCACCACTGGACCGTCATTGATACTCCGGAGCTGGTCGCGGCTCTTGATGAAGCGGTCGAGGCAAGGGGACTGCCGGGAATGGCTGATGTGGACGCTTCGCTGCTGCTTTTCTGCCGCGAGATAAAGAATTACGGCACGGTAGCCCTCTCCGGCGAGTGTGCGGACGAGATATTCGGCGGCTATCCGTGGTACAGGGATAAGGATATTCGTATGACGGACGGCTTTCCGTGGGCGCAGAGCACGGCTTACCGGAAGCGCTTCCTGACAGAGCATTATGCAAAACTCATAAATGCGGAGAAATATGTATACAGTGCGTACAGAAAAACGGCTGACAGTGCGGAAAAGCTGCCGTCCGACAGCGAGGTAGACAGCCGTATGCGCGAGATGACGCAGCTGAATTTTGACTGGTTTATGCAGACTCTTCTCGACCGCAAGGACAGAATGTCGATGTACAGCGGACTGGAAGTCCGGGTGCCGTTCTGCGATTACCGGATAGCGGAATATATGTACAATGTGAAGTGGGAGTACAAGGACTGGCAGGGACGCGAAAAGGGCTTGCTGCGCGAGGCGATGAAGGAGTGGCTGCCGGATAAGGTGCTGTGGCGCAAGAAGAGCCCTTACCCGAAAACGCACAATCCGGCGTTCCTTGCGGCGGTCACGGAGCGGCTGCGTAAGATACTCAGCGAGGACACACCTCTGACGGAGCTGGTCCGCCGGGAAGAGCTCGAAAAACTGCTGCGGCACGAGGATAGCGTGCAGTGGTACGGGCAGCTTATGAACCTTCCGCAGACGATAGCATTTTTCATTCAGCTGGACTGCTGGCTGAAGCGTTTCGGAATAAAACTTATATGAGCCGGGCGGCGTGGGAATGTCCTGCGCCGCTTTGTGCATATTATAATAGTATAGACGGAGCAGAATGTGAAGGCGGAAGAGATTACAGTCAGGATAAACGCGAAAAAACGGCAAAAAAGTGTGACCAATGGTCAGAAATCTCACAAATCTGACTGTATTTTTGATAGTTTTGCTATCAAAACGGTGCAGATAACGCGGAAGAGGTGGACAAATCAATACTTTCAACAGTCAAAATGACTAAATTCGGGATATCCACCTTGCCGTAGTTCACAATATTATAAAAAATTCAGAAAAATATACGGTTATAAGTTGCAATTAGATGAAACGTGTGGTATAATATTTGTGTAAGTTTAACAATCTGAAGCATTGGGAGATCAATGCTCCATTTGTGCTGTCTTGAGATTGTTTTTTGTAGAATTTTCGGCGGTCAGGACTTATAATATTACACCTGGTATATTAGTTGGTGAATATTGATAAAAAACGGTTGATTATTTAAGTCAAAAAAGCGATTGAAAAATTACGTTCAAAATGTTATAATTGTAATATTAAGACAGTAGTATATTTGCTCAGAAATGCAATAATTTATGGAGGTGGTTATATGAAGAGTTTTGCCTATGTAGCCCAGGACGCTAAAAATAAACAGGTCAAGGGCGTTATCAATGCGGAAAACGAGCAGGATTTCCTTAAAAGAGTAAAGGAAAAAGGCTTGTACGTTACTGATTACAAGGAAAGCGATTCAGACAATTCAAAATCCTTATACAAGTTCAAGACCAAAGAACTTGCATTCTGCTGCCGACAGCTCGCAGCTATGCTTAC
>CACXEJ010000035.1 GCA_902766595.1 Ruminococcus flavefaciens
GAACAATTATGACGCGAAAAAGCCAGCGGAGGCTCTCCGCCAGATACATAGAAAGCAGATCACGCCTGCTGTCTATGGAATAATTACTGAAAGACAGTAACCAGACCGAAAACGCAGCGGATGTATATGAGTCTGACTGTCTTAGCCTCTTCCGTTATAGAAGTTTTCATGAAAGCACTGAAAACAGACACAATTAGTTTTATAAAAAAACGAACTATCACTTGAAAAAATAGTCTTGTTATGATATAATATTATATATAATTAATTCACGATAACAAAAAGGAATTAGAGAAAATGAGGATTGTGAGAAAAATATACCCAAGCATCGTTATAATTAATATCTCATCAACAACTAAAAATTATATACATATTATCAACTCAAAGCCGTGTTTGAGAGTAGTGTAATTTTAAAATAAATTGACAGTATTTCCTCCAATAATCACAAATAACATCAGAGGACAAGGAGAATTGAAAAAATGTTGTATCTTACAAATGATAACATTGCAAGTGCTTGTGAGCAGGCTGATGATTTTTTACGTAAGAACGGAGCGAATACAAAAGAAATCATTCGCCTCCGTATCACTCTTGAAGAGACTTTACTGCGTTTTCAGGAGCAACTTTCTCCTGAAACAAAGTTTTCACTCAAATTAGGTAAACGTTTTGGAAATTTTAAGATCTGTTTGAATGTCCCCGGAGCGATGGCAGATCCATTTGCAAATAACGAGTCGATGAATAATGATGAGGATTATCTCAGAAAAGCATTAGTCAGAATGGGAAAGCTCCCTATATGGCGTTACAGTCATGGGCAAAATGTTGTCCTGATCACTCTTTCAAAAAAGAGACTTCCGCAGTGGATCAAGATATTTGCCTCAATTGTGGCAGCTTTACTATTCGGCTTACTGATACGGCAATTTCCCGATTCTGTAAGAATACCCGTACAGGAGGATTTTGTTGCACCCTTGACGGATACATACCTTGGCTTTCTTAATGCGATCGCAGCTCCTATGATTTTTTTCTCCGTCGTATTAGGAATATACAGTATTGGAGATGCCGCTACGTTCAGTGTCCTTGGTAAAAAATTGGTGGAACGATATTTATTTCACCTTTGCCTGTTAGTTGGACTGACATTCGCGATGAGTTTTCCCTTGATCTCAATTAACATGGGAGATTCGCAGGTTAAAGGGCTGTCTGTTTTGTTTGACATGATATTAGATATTGTTCCAAAAAATCTGTTTACGCCTTTTTCAAGCGGAAACACTCTGCAGATCTTGTTTATTGCCACTGTTGTGGGCATTTCAATGATCAATATCAGTGAAAAAGTAACTTACGTTGCAGCATTGGCAGAACAACTCGGCAATATTGTGAACAACATTATGGGATTTATCGGAAACCTGGTGCCTCTTTTTATATTTGGCAGTTTGTTTAACATTGTAGCAAGCGGTGAAACTGCAGTTCTAAGAAACGCAGGAATATTTTTCTTTGGTACACTTATAACTTGCTTTTTTATTCTCGCCTTTCACACAGTTATTACCTGCATTCGTATGAACTACTCGCCACTGGATCTCTGGAAGAAGGCATTTTCAACTTTTGTGATCGGACTTACGACCGCTTCTTCATCAGCCGCACTTGCAGACGATCTTAAAACCTGTACGGAAAAATTTAAGATCAGCCCGAAACTTGCAAACTTCGCAGTACCTTTCGGTCAAATCGTTTTTAAACCAAGCAATGCGGTAATGTATTATTTTGCAGCTATGAGTGTCGCAAAAAATGCTGACATATCTATTTCATTATCCTGGCTCATCACATTACTGATAATGTGCATTGTTTTATCAAGTTCAACGCCGCCAGTAACAGGCGGTTCCACCGCAAGCTTTTCTATTTTGTTTGTTCAGTTTGGTCTGCCATTAGAGAGCTTGCCGGTGATTTTGGCTATAAATGCTATTCTGAATTATTTCAGAACCGCGACAAGCTTGTTTTCACAGCAATGTGTTCTGCTGAGCACAGCCAAAAAACTTGATATGATAGAGAAAGAGCTTGAACCCGGCAAACAAGGCTGAATATTAAAGATCGTTTAATGCTGCCAGTATTACCTGACATAGCAAAATGAGCTTGACATAAAATGTATGATGAGCAGATTCCTTAAATCATATGGCAATAACCGCCTTACGGCAGTTAATGAGGATACACTAATTCAAAAATCACAACTTATACAACGTAGGATCGCAAGCGGCTTAACATGCTGCTCGCAGCAGACTTTTTATTTTGTGTTGTTCGATGGAAAGGAACAGGTGGTAAACCTATGAAAAACGGACTTACTATTGGCGTGTTGGGCGGAATGGGAACTTATGCCACTATCCATTTTTTTCAACAATATGCAGAAGTATTTCCAGCTGTAAAGGAATGGGACAGACCAAGAATTGTTATCGACAACAGATGCACTATGCCAAGTAGGGTCAGGGCCTTTTTGTATAATGAAAAAGTTTGCCATCTTGTTGAAGAAATGAGTGATTCCTTGCAAGGATTGCTGCGAGCCGGATGCAACAAGATCTTTCTTGCGTGTAATACTGCTCATCTTTTCCTTCCGCAGATCTATCAGAAAATTCCCGAATTGAAAGGGGCAGTTGTCAATATCATAGATGTATGTGTGAAGAATGTTGCAAATGATAACATTAAAGAGGTATATCTTCTTGGTACTGAAGGCACCATTGATTCTCGTATATATCAAGATGCTTTAAGTAAATTTGGGATAAAATGTATTGCTCCAAGAAAAGATGAATATGATCGTCTTCGTGACTGCATTGAGGCTGTAAAGCAGAACAGATTCTCTGATAAAGTAATGGAGAGCTTTTTGGAACTTGTCAACCGGTATCCTGCGTGTATTTTGGGCTGCACGGAACTCCCCATTTTATATGAAAAGTATCGTGACAGTGTCTCATGTGAAAAAGTTTTTGATCCACTTCAGTTGAGTCTTTATGAGTTAAAGAGTACTTTATGTGACGTTCCCGATGCCGAGCTGGTCAATAGTGTTTGGGACGAAAAAACAGGTATAACGGCTGATACTTACCGCAGCAGAAGAAATGCTTGTGATACTTTTGCGGAGAAATGCAAAGATGAAATTCCAGAAGTGATCAGATTTAATGCTGATGCGATATCTGATGTTATGCAGCTATCAAGGGTACATCTTGCATCGGCGGCAACTGCCGATGCTTTAACATTGCTCCATTTTTCTGATATTCATGGTGATGAGCTATGCCTCAAAAATATCCAGATTGTCAAAAACGAGATTCAGGATCACATAGATGATGCTATCTGTACAGGTGACCTTGTTCAGCGCAACTGGTCAAGCAGTTTCGATTTCTGGAATAGAGGATCTGACGGTTCGATCCTTGTATGTATCGGAAACCACGACGTTATACTCGCCGAAGCAGCAGAGTATTCTCTTCAGCCGCCGGAGATAGAAATCTATAACAGATATATTGCTACATATATCAAAAACTGGGGGGCAAATGTATCACATACCAATACAAACCTCTATTATTACAAGGATTATCCGGTCAAAAAATTCAGGCTGATTGTCCTGAATGCCATGTACTCTGATGAAAGAAAAGTTGCTGAACAAAACATATGGCTTTCAAATGTTTTGACTGATGCAAATGGAAAGGATTATTCTGTCATAATTGCAGAACATTATTACCCGGATGAGGCACAGAAAATAAACTGCACTTTCAGCTCACTTACAAGATTCCCGGCTGGAACGATGCAAGCACATTTTCAAAACCGCATTACTGATTATCAGAGTATCGTACAGAACTTCATTGAAGCCGGAGGCGATTTTGTGTGCTATTTGTGCGGTCATCGCCACGCTGATTACATCGCATATACTAATGATTATAAAAAACAGACTTTCATAGGCGTTGGAGGAGCACTATGCTACGAAAATCTGAATATATCCGAATACGATATTGGCGGTGATGCGAGGCGTATTTCAGGTGAAAAAAGTATGGACTGTTTTAATGTTATTTCCTTTGACCGGAATGCTCATTACATCAAAATTGTACGTATTGGCTGCGACAGGGATTTGTATATGCGGCATCGCGGTACGCTCGTTTTGGATTACAGTACCACTCCTGCGACCGTCGTTTATAACGATTGAACCAATGCTGAGATCAAATACTTCCGGCTTCAAACAAATATAGTTTTCTAAACGGATACAGGAGTAATTATTATGAAAAAAGTAATAACAGTTGGCGTTTTTGACTATTTTCACCTTGGCCATCTGCGGCTTTTTGAAAATGCCAAAAAACTCGGAGATTACCTGATTGTAGCTGTCCAGGACGGTGATAGCATTTTAAAGACAAAACCTAATGCCAATGTGTTTTATACAACAGAACAAAGGATCGAACTTGTGAAGGCTCTCCGTGTAGTTGACGAAGTTATTATATATCAGGATGTGGATAAAATACTTCCAACGATCGATTTTGATATTTTTGTGATCGGAGAGGATCAGACCCATTCCGGTTTTCAGAAAGCTGTCAAGTGGTGTGAGGAAAAAGGGAGAGAAGTCATCAGGCTTCCGAGAACTCCAGGGATTTGTTCCTCATCTATCAAGCTTCAAGTTGAATTATTAAAATAGTTCAGATGATGTTACTATCGCTGACGATCTTACTCTTGAAGAAGTTTTAGATTATAAACTTGAAGGCGTGAAGATAAGAGATCTTATTCTTCCTGCTGAAATAGCTGAAATGAGCTAAAAATGCCACTTTTTCTTATGTCATCAATTTAGTTATGCCCAGACACCGGCGAGCTGCCGGGCGCTTCCACGAAGTCGCTCGCAAGCTCGCTTTCTTTTTTACATAAGACTTACTTTGCTTTCGCTAACGGCACTTTCATATTTTTTATCTGGCGTTTCTGCATTATTCTTTATTCATTTGATTTATAATCCAGAAGGGGAGAAAACCAGTGCTTGATTATGATTTTGATTTAAAGCGTTACTTTAATTATAAGAATCTTGTAGGGGCTATGATATTGATTTTTATTGCAGGCTGTGTTTTTTTGGGATTTGGATTAAAATATCAGAAAGACAACAAGGCTCTGGTCAGAAACTGTACCCGTAAAGTCGAAGCAGAATGTATTTCGATAAACGAGACTGTTTTGGGACTTATCAAAATGAAACAGAACGGAGAACTCAACTTGAGATCTCTGTAACATAAAAACCGCCCGAAGGCGGTTTTTTTAATTATCAGTCTTTGGCGAAGAAACAATCCTTGCTTGCAGCGAAATTATCGTCGTTCCATACGAAACCGGTCTTATCGCCTCTTTCGGAGACGCTGAGATAACCTGTACCGTTTGAGTAGTCAACTGTCACCTGAGGCTCAGAGTCATCACTTGTTGTTACATAGTGCTTTGACTCGCAGTTTGTGTAGCTGAGAACGCCCCTGCCGTTGAACTGTCCGCTGAAAGTCCACTCAGTCGTGTCGAACGCCGAGCTCGACCAGCGTACAGTTACATTGTAGGTGTAGTCAGTGTCGAAGCTGTCGCTCTTTGTTATCTCTATGTTGCACCTCTGCGATACCTCATCATAGAAGTGACCTGCATAGGGATCGGACTCAGGATCATTTGTGGTCTGTTCGTCGGAAGCAGTTGTTTCGGTTTCAGAAGCTCCTGTCGATATTTCCTTGAGCTTCCATTTTCCGTCGACAAGAACAGCGATACCTGATGTTTCCTGTGGTTCTCCGTTGAGAGTGGTTGCGACTTTGAAATTAAATGTTGTATCGTCTATAATATCGACTTCTGGAGTACCTGTGATCTCATTTACCATATCATTAGCTCTTACGCTGTAATCCTTATACGAACGGACGTAGAGCTGTCCGTCGATCTCTCTGAAGGTGTAGGAGCTTACTTCAGTATCAATAATGTGTGAAATGACCTGTGTGTAGTAGGGTTCAGCTATGAAATCTGCAACATAGTTCCTGAAATCGTCCATAGTTTTGAAGCGGTCGTCAGTCACCTTGTAATATGTCATAATTTCTGCGTCAGTTCCTGTGCCGGTCACTGACTTTACATCTTCCATATCAACATTTACGACAGCACCGCGTGAGATAGAGTCAAGCTCGTGCATTTTTCTGACAAGCTCAACTGCGGTGTCAGAGTAGTTTTCGTACATTTCAGGTGAGATGTACATTTCATTGCTGTTGGTAGTGTCAGTTGAGAATTCCGCGGAAGTTGTAGTGCTTTCCTCAGTAACAGCTGCGGGAGTTGTCGGGTACTGCTTGACAGGTACCTTGTCTCCTCTGTTGAGAGCGAGCAGTGTTACTGTAACGCTTCCTGCGAGGACGAAGCAGGCTGCGATACCGGCGAAAATACGCCATTTTGGTCTTGAGTAGCGTTCAACGCCGCTGACCTGATCGGCTGCCTTGAAGTGTTTTATGCCGGCATTGCGCTGTCTGCGGTAGAGCTTGCGCTTGCTTTCTGAGAGAATGCGCTTCTTTGCGCCGGGGGCAAGTGCAGGGACGCCGGAAAGTTCATCAAGAACGATGTCGTCTGCATTTTCGAGTATATCAAAATCACGTTTATCTTTCATATCTCACATCTCCTTCATAGTGTGATGCCTGAGCCGGTCAGCAGTGCGCGGAGCTTATCGAGAGCTCTTGCGGCTCTCATTCTGACCGTTGCGGCTTTCATCGACAGCAGTTCGGCGATCTCGCCGGAAGAGCGGTCGTAGTAATATTTCTGAAGAATAATAGTTGAATCCGGTTCTCCGAGCTCTTTTATCTTGCTCATAAGGAGCTGCTGCGTTTCTGTCTTGTCGGACTCGGCTTCAATATCGGTATCCGAGCTCATATTAGCCATTTCATCGTCCGCGTCGCCTGAAAGGTGGTTCTGTCTGGCGGTAATGCTGCGGAAAACTGAGATAGCGCGGCGCTTTGCGACAGTGCCGATGAAGCCTTTCATATCGTTTTCGCTGCTGTGTTCAGCATCGTAGCCGAAGAAGACGTCCGCGAAAACGTCGCTGACACATTCCTCAATATCCTCGCGTGAAGCAACGCTTCTCAGTCTGTTGAAAATAATTGCGTGAACGTAATCGCAGTATTCACGGAAAAGAGCGTCATATGCTTTGTCCGGCGAGTGATCGTGTAGTTTGCAGTAATCTGTACCGGTCATATATATTCCTCCTGAATTATTGAAAGAGTTCCATGGAGCTTTGCTTTCATACATAACATTCGCTTTAAAAAGTCTGGCTGTGACAGAAAGTGTGAAAATTTTTCGGAACAAAAATGAATGCCGGAAGTTATTCAAGTTCACAATAATTATATCAGTATACTGCTAAAGTGTCAATAAACTGTCAGGAGCGGCGGCTGTGAGAAACTGCAACAGATTTTTTGCGGAAAATAAGCGGAAACTATTGACAATTGCAGATAAGTGTAGTATAATCATAATGCAATTCACTTTACTAATTTAAAGCTGTACAGGTTCAACGCTGTAAGCTGATAAGAAATGAGGAGATATAATGGACACCAAAGTCGCAACATTCGTGATCCTCGCCATATACATTATAATTATGGTGAGCATAGGTTTCTACACCTCACGAAAAACAAGATCAACTGAGGACTTTATGCTCGGAGGAAGAAGCGTAGGTTCGTGGCTGACAGCCTTTTCATACGGTACTACCTACTTTTCAGCGGTAGTTTTCATCGGTTATGCCGGACAGTTCGGCTGGATGTACGGCGTTTCTGCTACATGGGTAGGTATTGGAAACGCAATTATCGGAAGTCTGATACCGTTCTTCCTGATAGGCAGACGCTCGCGTCTGATGTCGAACCACCTCGGTGCAAAGACAATGCCGGAATTCTTTGAGCACAGATATGACTCCAAGTCGCTCAAGACTGCTTCCGCACTCATCGTATTCATCTTCCTGATACCCTACACAGCTTCCGTATACAACGGTCTGTCGAGACTTTTCGGTATGGTATTCGATCTCGGTGAGCACGGCGCGATCTACATAATCATAGCTATGGCTATACTTTCAGCCGTTTATGTAACACTCGGCGGCTACAAGGCAACTGCTCTCAATGATTTCTTCCAGGGAATTATTATGCTCATAGGTATATCAACTGTCGTTATCCTCACAGTCAAGGAGAAGAACGGTCTCTCCGAAGCTGTTGACGCTCTCAACGCTATCAAGGACGACAAGGGTAATACCGATACTCTCGGTTCGATATTCGGACCTGATCCGCTCAACCTCCTCGGAGTTGTTATCCTTACATCTCTCGGTACATGGGGACTTCCGCAGATGGTCCAGAAGTTCTACGCTATAAAGGACGAACAGGCTATCAGAAAGGGCGCGATCATTTCCACCTTCTTCGCTATCGTTGTTGCCGGCGGTTCGTACTTTATGGGCGGCTTTGTACGTCTTTACTGTACTGCTCAGGAAGGCGACGGCAGCGGCAGAACGTTCATCGAAAGAGGTTCAAACGGCAAGATCGTTTACGACAAGATGGTGCCGGCACTTCTCGAAACAGCTATGCCGAATATCCTCATCGGACTTATCGTAGTCCTTGTGCTCTCGGCTTCACTTTCTACACTTTCTTCGCTCGTTCTCACATCGAGCTCAACTCTCACAAACGACCTTATCAAGCCCCGTGTCAAGAACTTTGACGATAAGAAACAGATGCTCGTTATGCGTATGTTCATAGCAGTATTCCTTATCATTTCCGTACTTATTGCTTCACATAAGAACGCTTCTATCTCGACTCTTATGTCCTACTCTTGGGGAGCACTCTCAGGTGCATTCCTTGGACCGTACCTCTTCGGTCTCTTTAAAAAGAACACTTCTAAGGCTGCCTGCTGGGCGAGCTTCATCGCAGGTGTTGGCATCAGCGTAACACATATGGTGCTCTTCAGCCTTAACATCAGTGCATTCGATGACCTCAAGAAGGACGTTATCGACCTCAACTGCAAGCTCAATCTCCTTTCGCCTATCAACGCCGGAGCATTTGCAATGCTGGTATCTATTGCAATAGTACCGATCGTGAGTGCATTCACAAAGGCTCCCGAGCAGAAGGTAGTTGACGACGCTTTCAGCAGCCTTGAGACTTCTGCAAAGAAGGCATAAAAACTGATATATTAATTTTGGGGCGCACACTGTGCGCCCTTGCTATTTTGAAAATGTATGCAAAAATCATCGTAGGGGACGGCGTCCTCGACGTCCCGTGTTTCCCTGGTGCAGTTCCGCCAGTCACGTTCTGCGTTACAATTTCAAACTGCACGGACGCCCAAAGGGCGCCCCTACACAGGTTTCATCATACATTTTCGTAACCTGCGGAACGCCGGGGGCGGTGCGGGTGTCCGGTGGACACCTCTGCCATAGGCAGAAGCACCGACCGAACTGACAGGTGAGAACGTTCCCTACACTCAGACTTCTGAGCACTCACTTCTGAAATCTGAATTCTGAATTATTAAATGTGGGAATATTTTTCTCAGACCTTGCATTTTCACTCGGTTTGTGATAAAATATAAATATACAACTTTTTGAGCGGAGGTAATGCTATGTTATCCGATATTGAGATCGCCCAGAGCGCGAAAATGAAAAAGATCAGCGAGATCGCACAAGGTCTCGGTATTTCTGAGGACGACCTTGAACCCTATGGTCACTACAAGGCTAAGCTCTCAGAAAATCTCTACTCCAAGCTGGCGTTCAGGGACGACGGAAAACTCATACTTGTCACAGCTATCAATCCTACTCCCGCAGGTGAAGGAAAAACTACCGTAAGCGTGGGACTCGCAGAGGCTATGGGCAGAATAGGCAAAAATGCCGTTCTCGCACTCCGTGAACCGTCCCTCGGACCGGTATTCGGCATAAAGGGCGGAGCTGCCGGCGGCGGTTATGCGCAGGTAGTTCCTATGGAGGACATAAACCTCCATTTTACCGGTGATATGCATGCTATCACTGCTGCAAACAACCTTCTCTGTGCGATGATAGACAATCATCTCCAGCAGGGAAATGCTCTTAATATAGACCAGCGCAGGATAATGTTCAAGCGCTGTCTCGATATGAACGACCGTGCGCTCAGAAACGTTATCGTTGGACTTGGCGGCAAGGCTAACGGCGTTCCGCGTGAGGACGGCTTCAATATCACGGTTGCTTCAGAGGTTATGGCTATTCTCTGTCTTGCAACGGACATCGCTGATCTCAAGGAGCGTCTCGGCAATATACTCGTTGCCTACGACCTGAACGGCGAACCCGTTTTTGCCCGCCAGATAGGGGCCTGCGGCGCTATGACAGCTCTCCTCAAGGACGCTCTCAAGCCCAATCTCGTTCAGACTCTCGAGAACAACCCGGCGTTTATTCACGGCGGACCTTTTGCGAATATCGCTCACGGCTGCAACTCTGTACGCGCAACCAAGCTCGCACTCAAGCTCGGTGACTACTGTATCACGGAAGCCGGCTTCGGTTCTGACCTCGGTGCGGAGAAGTTCTTCGATATAAAGTGCCGTTACGGCGGTCTTAAGCCCTCCTGTGTTGTACTTGTAGCTACTATCAGGGCACTCAAGTATAACGGCGGCGTTCAGAAGAACGACCTTGCTAAGGAAAATATGTGGGCTCTTGAAAAGGGCATCGTGAACCTCCAGACTCACATCGAAAATATGCACAAGTACCACGTTCCGGTAGTTGTTGCGATAAACCGTTTCTCGACCGATACAGAGGACGAGGTGAACTTCGTTAAGAACTTCTGCTCGGATATGGGCGTAGAAGTTTCAATGTGCGAGGTATTTGCCAAGGGCGGCGAAGGCGGAAAGGACCTTGCTGAAAAGGTATGCGACACCATTAAGTACTGCTCTGAGAGCGGTTCTGAGTTCAAGCCGCTTTACAGCACTGCGCTCTCTATCAAGGAAAAGGTCGAGACTATCGCCAAGGAGATATACCGTGCAGACGGCGTTGTATTCACGGCTCAGGCTGAAAAGGCTATCAAGGAGATCGAAGCTATCGGCTTCCGCGACCTGCCGGTTTGTGTTGCAAAGACTCAGTATTCACTCTCCGACAATCCGGCTCTCCTCGGAAAGCCCAAGAATTTCAATATAACTGTGCGTGATGCGAGACTCTCTTCCGGTGCAGGCTTTGTAGTCATCTACACAGGAGATATTCTCACTATGCCGGGACTTCCGAAAAATCCTGCCGCTTTCAATATCGACTGCGACAATAACGGCAATATCACAGGACTCTTCTGATATGCTGAAAATTGAAACACATTCCCGTGAAGAGACCGTAAATGAGGGGAAAAGGTTCGGAGCTGCTCTGAAAAAGGGCGATATAGTAGCATTCAGGGGCGGACTCGGTGCAGGAAAAACTGCCTTTACGTCCGGACTCGTGCTCGGCGCAGGGCTTGACAGAGCCGAGGTCAGTTCACCGACCTTTGCGCTCGTGAACGAGTACAGAGGCGAGGACTTCAATATATATCACTTTGATATGTACCGTATCGTGAGTGAGGAGGGGCTTGAGTCCACCGGCTTTTTCGACTACGACTTCGACGATAATATCGCTGTTATCGAGTGGTCTGAGAATATCACGGAATTTCTCCCTGCGCACACGATATACGTTACAATAAATACTGCCGGTGAAAATGACAGGGAAATAATCATAGAGGGCGGTGGAAGATATGCTGCTTATTGGGATTGATACGTCCGGAAAGACCGCTTCGGCTGCGCTTTTCGACACAGAGAACGAGATATTTCTGGCGCAGACCTCCCTTTACACACAGAAAACTCACTCACAGGTGATAATGCCTATGGTGAAGGATATAATAGCGCAGTCGGGAAAGACTATTTCCGACATAGGTGCAGTAGCTGCTGCGAACGGTCCGGGCTCATATACGGGACTCAGGATTGGGGTGGCAGCGGTCAAGGCACTCAGCTTCGGGCTTGATATCAAGTGCTGCGGAGTTTCGACTCTTATGGCTCTTGCCTGCAACAATATCGCTCATAAAGGCGATATATGTCCGGTGATGAAGGCGAGGGGAGACCTCGTTTACACCTGCCTTTATGACTGTGACGGCTACGCGGTCGAGCAGAAGACAGAGGAAAAGCTCATCTCGCGCGACGAGCTTGCGGAAACGCTTGCGCTTGGCGGCAGGGAAGTTCTTCTTTGCGGTGACGGTGCTGAGGATTTCTTCACATCTTACCCCTCACCGATGCTGACTATAGCGCCGCCTCAGGGAAGACTTCAGAACGCCTGCGGAGTATGTCTTGCAGGAGCATCTTTGAAGCTCATAACGCCCGAGGAGCTCGAGGTGTCGTATCTTCAGAAGGTCAAGGCAGAAAAAGACCTTGAGGATAAACTAAAGCAAAACTAATTGATTGGAGTTAATGATATGATAGCTATCGGCTGCGACCACGCTGGCGTGGAAATGAAAAAAGCGGTTATCGCCGCTCTTGAGGAGAAGGGCTTTGAGTTTCGTGATCTCGGAACTGACGGCGAGCCCTGTGACTACCCGGTAATTGCCGAAAAGGTCTGCAATGAGGTACTCGGAGGAGGCTGTGAGCGCGGCATACTTATCTGCGGAACAGGTATCGGTATGTCCATTGCAGCAAACAAGATCAAGGGCATCAGGGCTGCACTCTGCTCAGACTCATTCTCGACCAAGTTCACAAGACTTCACAATGACTCAAATATTATGTGTATGGGCGCAAGAGTCCTCGGAAACGGACTTGCCTGCGAGCTCGCAGAGATCTTCCTCACGACAGGCTTTGAGGGCGGTCGTCACCAGCGCCGCGTTGACCTCATAACCGCTCTTGAGAATAAATGAGATGAGCTGCCGCGAACCTCTGACTTTTGAAACGGAAAGGCTGTTATGCAGACCGTTTCGTCGTTCCGATGCTGAGGATATGCTCAGGAACTGGGCTGCCGATCCTGATATTCAGACCGAGTACGGCGAGCCTGTCTACACCGATATTGCGCAGGTGAACGAGCTGCTTGACCAGTATATCAGTCCGGCGGGGGAGAAGTCCCGTTACCGCTGGGCGATAATCGAAAAGGCGAGCGGTGAAAATATCGGACAGATAGCCTTCTGTAAGATATGGGAGGACTGTCGGACGGCAGAGGTCGAATACTGTATCGGAAAACGCTTCTGGGGCAGAGGCTATGCCGGAGAAGCTCTTTCCGCACTTATCGGATACACGTTCAGCCACACTCCGATCGAAAAGCTCGAAGCATATCACAGAGCCGAGAACACTAAATCGGGGCGTGTGCTCGAAAAGTCAGATATGCACATCACAAAGACGGTCCAGCGCTTCGTCCGCGAGGGTACAGAGCCCGAGGGTGAAGTATGCTACTGTATAGAAAAAGGGAAAGTATAGATTAATTATGAAAGGAGCTGTTAGTATGGGAGAGTTACATATCATCGACCATCCGCTTGTACAGCACAAAATTTCACTTTTAAGAGACAAGAACACAGGTACTAAGGAGTTCAGAGAACTCGTTTCCGAGATAGCAATGTTCATCTGCTACGAGGCAACACGCGATCTTCCGCTCAAGGAGATCGAAATGGAGACTCCTCTTGCCGTTGCAAAGACCAAGATCATCTCCGGAAGAAAGCTCGCTTTTATCCCGATACTCCGTGCAGGACTCGGTATGATAGACGGTGTTACAACACTCGTTCCGGCTGCTAAAATAGGACATATCGGTATCTTCCGCGATCCTAACTCTAAGGTGCCGGTGAAGTATTACTCCAAGATGCCCGAGGACATCGCAGAACGTGACGCTATTATCGTTGATCCTATGCTTGCGACCGGTAATTCTGCTGTTGCAGCTATTACTGAGCTCAAGAGCCTCGGTGTAAAGAACATCAAGTTTATGTGCATTATCTGCTCACCCGAGGGTGTTGAGGCTATCCGCACCGCTCACCCTGACGTTGAGATCTACACCGGCGTTATGGATAAGGGACTCAATGAGGATAACTACATCATTCCCGGTGTCGGTGATGCCGGCGACCGTATCTTCGGTACTAAGTAATAATATAAAGACCGGTACTCCCAAAGGAGTACCGGTCAGTTTTTACAGTATTAAAGTATACTGATACTTTTTATTCACTGAAAAGCGGGGTGGAAAAGTATCTCTCGGCAGTATCGGGGAGAATTGTAACAACAGTCTTGCCCTCGCCGAGCTTTTCAGCCATTTTCAGAGCAGCAGCAACGTTCGTACCGCTGGATATTCCGCACATAATGCCCTCGAGAGCTGCAAGCTGCTTAGCTGTATTAATAGCGTCCTCGTCCGTAACGATGTGGATATGGTCGTAGATCTCCTTATTGAGTATAGCCGGGATAATGCCGTCGCCTATGCCCATCTGGAGGTGAGTTCCGACTGTGCCGCCTGCGAGTATGGCAGCGTGTTCGGGTTCAACAGCCCATATCTCCATATCGGGGTTCTGGGATTTGAGAGTCTCACCGATACCTGTTATCGTACCGCCTGTGCCGATACCGGAGCAGAAACCGTCAATCCTTCCGGCAGTCTGCTCGAGTATCTCAAGAGCTGTGAAATACTTGTGGGCGCGGATATTATTGATGTTCTCGAACTGCTGCGGCACAAAAACATTGGGATCTGAGGCAGCCATATCGAGAGCTGTATCAAGACATTTCTGGATACACTTGCCGATGTCGCCGTCATCGTGGATAAGAATTACCTCAGCTCCGTAGTGCTCGACGAACTTGCGGCGTTCCTCGCTGACGGAGTCTGGCATAATGATAATGGTCTTATAGCCGCGGACTGCTCCGACGAGAGCGAGACCTATGCCCTGATTGCCGCTTGTGGGTTCAACGATGATCGTGTCCTTGTGTATTTTGCCCTCACGCTCAGCGTTGAGGATCATATTATAAGCAGTTCTTGTTTTTATTGAGCCGCCGACGTTCAGACCTTCAAATTTTACGAGGATCTCAGCATTGCCGGGCTTATTCATTTTATTGAGGCGTATCATAGGGGTGTGTCCCATAGCTTCAAGAATATTGTTATAGATCATTATGTATACTCCATTCCGTACATATTACATACAACTATTATTATATCATATGCTATAAAAAAAAGCAATAAGTACGGGCAAGTTTAATAAAATAAAGTTTGCAGCTGTGTTTTGGAAGAAAATGTATCGTTTTTTGCTGAATTTCAGAAAAAATCCCATTTGTTCACAGAATGTTCACAATTATAGGATATAATATACTTGTATCTTATCTGCTCTGCAGAAGGGTAACATTATTTTAAGGAGAATTAATTATGAAAAATACTGTTTCAACACTCTTAAAGCAGAAGCAATCAGGCGACAAAATCACGATGCTTACCGCTTACGATTACACAACAGCAAAAATTATGGATGAATGCGGAGTCAATTCTATCCTCATCGGTGACTCTCTCGGAATGGTTATGCTCGGCTATGAGAACACTCTTCCGGTCACAATGGAGGATATGATACACCATACGGCAGCAGTTTCGAGAGGAGCTGTGAATACATTCGTTGTGGCAGATATGCCTTTTATGTCCTATCAGGTGAGTGTTGAACAGGCTGTAATAAATGCCGGACGCCTCATCAAGGAGGGCGGCGCAAACGCTGTAAAGCTCGAGGGCGGCGCAGATGTCTGCGACGTGATCAAGGCTATCGTTAAGGCTTCTATCCCGGTAGTTGCCCACCTCGGTCTCACACCTCAGTCCGTTAATGCTTTCGGCGGTTTCAAGGTGCAGGGCAAGAGTCTCGAAGCAGCCCGCACTCTCATCGCTGACGCTCTTAAAATTCAGGAAGCCGGCGCTTGTATGGTAGTTCTCGAGGGTATCCCTGCAAAGCTCGCTGACATCATCACTAAGAAGCTCACTATCCCGACTATCGGTATCGGTGCAGGTAACGGCTGTGACGGACAGGTCCTCGTGTATCAGGATATGCTCGGACTTACTATCGGTCACACAGCAAAGTTCGTAAAGCGCTTTGCGGAAGCCGGAGAGCTTATGCGCAAGGGTATCGGTGACTATATCGACGAAACAAAGTCCGGAGTTTTCCCGGCTGAGGAGCACACATACAAGATCGACGATGAGGTCATCGCAGAGATCATCAAGGAGGAAGGCTTAGAATGAGAGTTGTAAAGACAATAGCTGAAGTACGCGCTCAGGTAAAGGAATGGAGAGCTCAGGGGCTCACAGTCGGACTCGTTCCTACTATGGGCTATCTCCACGAGGGACACGCAAGCCTCATCGAAGCCTCCCACAGAGATAACGACAGGACTGTCGTTTCAGACTTCGTTAATCCTATGCAGTTCGGACCGACAGAGGATCTCGAGAGTTATCCCCGTGATATTGACCGTGATGCTCAGATCGTTGAGGAGCACGGCGGCGATATTATCTTCAATCCCGAGCCGTCAGAGATGTACCACGAGGGCTTTTCGTCCTTCGTTGATATGACTGTTCTCACGCAGGAGCTTTGCGGACTCAGCCGTCCCGTGCATTTCAGAGGAGTTTGCACCGTTGTTTCAAAGCTGTTCAATATCGTTAAGCCCGACCGCGCTTACTTCGGCAAAAAGGACGCGCAGCAGCTTGCGGTTATCAGACATATGGTCGATGACCTCAATATGGACATCGAGATAATCGGCTGCCCGATCATTCGTGAAGCAGACGGCCTTGCAAAGAGCTCGAGAAACACTTACCTCAATCCCGACGAGAGAAAGGCTGCACTCGTCCTCTCACGCTCCATTGAACTCGGCAAGGATATGGTCAGAAATGGTGAGACAAGCTGTGAGGCTATAATCGCCGAGATGAAGAAGCTCATCAATGCAGAGCCGCTTGCCCGTATCGACTACGTCAAGATTGTTGACTGCGCAACTATGCAGCAGATCACGAAGCTCGATCGTCCGGCACTCTGTGCGATAGCCGTTTACATCGGCAAAACTCGTCTTATCGACAACTTCTTCTCGGAAGACGTTTGAGGAGGCGGTGCAATGCATATATCCTTACTTAAAAGCAAGATACACAGAGCTGTTATCACTCAGGCTGAGCTCAACTACGTCGGCAGCATCACCATTGACGAGGAGCTCATTGAAGCCGCAGGGCTCTATGAGTATGAGCACGTCCACATCGTGAACGTTAACAGCGGCACCCGCATCGAGACCTACGTCATAGCAGGTGAACGCGGAAGCGGTGTCATCTGCCTGAACGGTGCAGCAGCGCGTTCCGGTCAGAAGGGCGACAGAGTCATAATAATGGCTTATGCCGATGTGACTCCTGAGGAAGCTAAGACATACCGCCCGAGAGTCGTGTTTGTCGGCGATGAGAACGAGATAATCAGAGTTGCCGATTATGAAAAGCACGGTGAGCTCAAAACACAGGAATAAAGTATAATATAATAAGCCCGGAATTATTTCCGGGCTTTTTTACGTTTTCAGTTGTCGGACAGGAGCTTTCTGAGCTCGCTGTAATCTGTTTCCGGGTGCTTTTCGGAAGCGACTTCGGTCAGTTTGCGTGAAACAGCTGTGTAAAGCTCCCTCTCTTCATCGGTGCCGAAACATTTCAGGTGCTTGCTCACAGTAGAAACATCGTTTCTCTCGACAGGACCGGTCAGTGCCGAAACTGGTCCGGCTTCAAAGACCTTGCTCATATTGCTCATTGCGAGGGGACGGAGCGCCTGAAGCGCTTCATCGGCGGTGAAGCCGCACTCTTTCAGCAGCGAGACGCTTTCGGCGGCAAGCGCACACACGAGGTTGCTTGATATAGCGCAGGCTGCGTGGTAGCGGACTTTCACGCTTCCGTCGATGATACGGACGGGATTGCCCAAAGAAGTGAGTATATCGCGCCACTCGTCAGCGCGGTCGCCCTCAAGGCAGAAGAAAGCGTTCCGGAGCTCCTTGTAGGATTCATATTTGCTGCTGACAGGGAATAGTGGGTGAACCGAGAGACCGTAAGCACCGGTCGATGCGATATCCGTAAAAGCCTCTCCTGCTGACAGTGCTCCGCTGCAATGGCAGATGAGCTTGCCGGAGATACCGAGTTCCCTGATATTATTGAATACATCAGTAATAGCTCCGTCGGGAACGGTGATGAAAATGACCGTGCTCTCGCGGATAAGTTCTCCGGGTGTGGAAAAAGTTTTTGAACCGGTGAATTCAGCGGCTTCTTCGGCGGATCTGAGGTTTCTGCTGTAATAACCTGAAAGTCCGATACCGTTGACGGAGAGGTACTTACCGAGCGAAAAACCAACCTTTCCTGCACCAATAAAACCAATATTCATACTAATTACCTCTTTTCCTGAGAAATGCTCCGGCTGTTCGTGTGAAAAGAGCGTTCACGCCCTTTTCAGCAAACTTGTTATAGGCAGCCGAAACGATGATAGTTGAGCCGGCATATAGCAGCCAGACCTTTTTGGAGGAATAATTCAGCTCCAGCTTGAGCGCAAGGTCAAAATTGCGGATAGTACACTGCATAAGAAAATGGAAGAGGAATATGCTTATCGACAGTGAACCGAGATACAGCAGCGGTCTTATCGAGAAGAGCCTGTTCAGCCACGGCACATAAAGTAAACTCAGTATCATCAGCGGAGAAATGAGCATAATAAAGAGAAAGTGCATATCGCCGAGCCAAGCCTTGTGATCGGAAACATATGCAGCGTACAGCAGCGCGAGAAGTATCAGGCTGAGGTGACCGATCAGGACTGTATTGAGCTTGTCGCTGTACTGATAGATATTGGCAAGTATCACTCCCACGGAGAAACAGCTCAGACCGCGTCCGAAGAGACTGTTCAGCAGAAAAGGGTACTCTATCTTAGTCTTGACAACAGTTAGTCCGATAAACATAAGCAGTATGTAGACGTAAAGCGCATAGTTCTTCTTTTGCGTGAAGTACATAACCGCAAAGTGGATAATGTAGAGTATAAAGCATATGCTTATGCACCACGACGGCGCATTGAAGGACCAGTCCTTGCCGAAAACGCCGTCCTGACAGAATATCAGGTTGAGGAAGAAGTGCCAGCAGTCAAAATTTCCGTAGACGAAGTTCTTGCCTGTAAGGTGTCTGTGCCAAAGCTCAAGTCCCGTCACGAGGAGAAGTGTCAGGAAGAAGATGGGATAGAGCTTTTTTAGCCTTTTCAGTATATATTCACCGAAAGATATCTGGCGTTTGCGTATCTTCTCAGCGTAGCCGAGGAACATTCCGAAGCCCGAAAGCGTGAAGAATAGCTCCACCATAAGCCAGCCTTCCTTGTATCCGAATTTGAAGATGCTTGCAAAAGGCGAACCGTTCTGCGGTTTGAAATGCTGATAGTGCCACACGAATGCTATCATACACGCAGCAAAAAATTTCAGAGCGTTCAGACAGCGTGTGTCGATGCGGTTGTCAGTAGTTCTTCGTTTTAGGCTTTTTTGAAGTCGTATACTGTTACTTTCTATGGCAGTTTCAGAATGACTCATCACATCGTTCTCCTTTAATTTCATTTTCGTGAATTCTTTGCCCTGCGCAGCAGCTCGTTTATGAACTCGCTCTTCATCTGAGTGTAGGTCATTCTGTCATTCGGGTAATGCTGTGCAAGTGACTCCTTTAATGCTGAATATGCCTGCGCGTCGGCTTCGTGGGTGTTCAGATAATCACGCATATCCACATAATTGTTCCACGCCTCAGAGCCATATTTCACGGCGTGGATATGGTGCGTCCGGAAGTCGTTCTCTCCGCATACATAGAGGTACTGTCCCTGTACGTCCTGCCCGCGGAAGATGAAGCCGTTCTCCGCGAGGATATCATTCATTTTCAGGATATCATCAAGTTCCGGAACTCCCACAACTATATCAATTATGGGTTTGGCACTGATAGTTTTTACAGCTGTGCTGCCAATATGCTGTATATCGACAGCAGACGGGAGCAGTTCCTTCAGCAGCTCAATAGTCTGTTTTGCAGCCGTTTCCCATTCGGTTCTGTGCGGTTCAAGTGCGACCGTACCGCGTTGAAGTCCTATGCTCATTTTCTGCATCCGATGTAATGTCCCTCTTGTACAGCCGCACACGTTGCAACAGCACAGACTGCTGCTGCACTGTATTTCAGATCTATGAATGAAAGCGTAAGCGGAAGTGCAAAAAGCATAGCTCCCGTGATCTTATTCAGTATCGAGTGTACCGCCGTGAACTCTCTGAATCTGATAAAACCTACGGCGAAGGTGACTGCCTTTGTGAGGGCTATCGCGGCTGCCCACCAGTAAGTCCATATAGGAACGTCAAGCACGGGCAGCAGCTTTATCATACAGGCTGCCGTGAAAACTATATCCGCGAGGGTATCGAGTCTGGAGCCTGCTTCGCTAACGCTGTCCGTCAGCCGTGCGATCGTTCCGTCGGTCATATCTGTAATTCCGGCGGCGATGTAGACAGTGAAAAAAGCCGGCGAGAGCGGCGTGAGAAACAGCAGAACAATGCTGAACGATATCCGCAGACTCGTTATCAGGTTTGCAACGTGTTTTTTCATTGCTTTACTGCAAGCCTTTCGAAGACTTTTCTTCGTCAATATCTGAAAACTTTATGTATGTTTTGTCTTCAGTGTAGACTAATTCAATTTGACTTTTATTCACAATATGATTGTACTGACTAATGCTTTTGCTTATTTTATCTAAAGGCTGGTAATCTTTGCATTGCTGAACCAACGATTTTGCTTGTGAAAGTACTTCTTCTTTTGCTTTTGCTTTAGAGTCATCTGTTTTTTCATTAACTGTATTTGCAATTGAATACCCTAAAAAATAGCTTCCGAAAAAAGCTTTACTAACACCGCCAGCTACTGTTTTCGTAATAAGTTCAACTACTTCATTTGGCTTGTAAGCCTTTGCGTCAGCAAAGAAAGCATTGAATTCAGTTTCAAAAGATTTCACGCCATTCTTATATTCGGTGATTCGTGATTTAATATCATCTTGAACTGCAGATAAATAATTTTCGTTCATATTTCCTGATAAAACAGTTTCTAAATAGTATGTCATACAATATGTATGGAGAACATATTTATAGCAAAGGAAAAGATTTCCAAGTTCACTTACAGTTATTACAATCTCTTTTTTCTTTCCGTTCTTCTTAAGCTGTTTCAATTCCTCTTTTTTTAGTTGGAAAGAAGTGGCGTAGAAATTAGTGTTGGCTAAACTGTCTTTTCGAATCTGCTGTAGTTGAATAATAGTGGCTTGTTTAAGATACTCATTATCTTGAATAGACTTGAAATCACGAATAACTTGCTGTAGATACTCTTCATTAGCCCAGAGTCCACTGATTTTTTCCATTTCAAGGAACTGACGTATTCCGTCAATTTTTTTATCTATAGAAGATAATTTGCTATTTATTTCAGAAAGGAAGTATTGTCCTGTAACCATTGAAAGTGCTGAAAAAACAGCATTTGCAACTAAAGGTCCAGCAGACGCAGCTTTGAGTAGAGCTTCACCAGTAATTTTGTTATTTGTTCCAGCTTGTACAACATTTGCTCTAAGGAATCCATCTCCTTGCTTAGCCTGCTGAAGTACGCCGAGGCTTTTATCAAAGTAGACACGATATGTTCCCTGATAACTTTTGGCGTGAGTTGCAAGTCCCGGAAGCTGCTGGAACATCATTCCAATCTGTCCTAAGTGAGAATTTGGAAGCTCTTTATATCCAGACTCAGCCATATCTCCATGAGATATAATGGTATCTTCACACAAGCTATGAATGCCATAAGCCTCAAGATAATAACGAATCTCATTATCATATGAATTGTCTTTATCTTTTTTTCTGATAGGCATTGTTTTACCTCCTTTATACATTTTGACTAATATATACCAGATTATCGTTTATGTTATCCACTCTTTGACATCAATACCACGCACTCAACGTGCCTTGTTCTCGGGAAAAGATCGGCACCGCAGACCTTCTGTGCGGTGTAGCCGTTTTCGGTCAGCCATTTGACATCGCGAGCAGCGGTCGAAGGGTTGCAGGAGATCATAACGACTTTTCGCGGAGCTGCCGAGACGATGTTTCTGAGAGTCTGTTCCGAGCAGCCCTTTCTCGGAGGATCAACAACGATAATGTCCGGTGAACAGCCATTTTTGCGCAGCTTTTCAAATACCTCTCCGGCGTCGCCGCAATGGAATTCAGCGTTGTGTATCTTATTTATATCGGCATTGCGCTTCGCGTCCTCGACTGCCTCGGGGACTATCTCAACTCCTATCACGGACTGAACATTGTCAGCCATAGAAAGTCCGATCGTACCCATTCCGCAGTAGAGGTCAGCGAGAATATCGGTCGGGGCAGGAGCTGCGTATTCAAGAGCCTTAGCGTAGAGCTTTTCAGCCTGAACGGTATTAACCTGATAGAATGACGGCGGCGAAATAAGTATCTTATTGCCGCACATAGTATCGGTTATCGTGTCAGAGCCGTAAAGGCTAAGCCACTTATTGCCGAGTATCACATTTGTATTGTCGGGATTGATGTTCATAACGATGCTTTCTATCTCCCCGAACATATGGTGCAGGATATGAGCGAGCTTGTCAAGCTGGCGCGAATAGTCCTTGCGTACTACAAAGCAGACCATTATCTGACCGGAATGTGCGCCCTGACGGATATAAATGTGCCGAAGTATGCCGGAGTGGGTGTTCTCGTCGTAGACTGACAGTCTGTTTTGGTTGATGAACTCGAGACAGACGCGGATTATTTCGGAGAAGACCTCCGGCTGGAGCAGACAGTCCTCGATAGGTATGACTCTGTGACTTCTTGGCGCGTAGAAACCGCAAACGGCTTGCCCGTCCTGAACAGCAAGCGGATACTGAGCCTTGTTGCGGTATCTCTCGGTCGTGTCGGCACTTATGAAAGTGTCTGTCTCGATGTCAAGGCCGCCGATGCGTCTGAAAGCGTCGCTGACGATATTATCCTTGACCTTACATTCTGCCTCATAGGTAAGGTGACGGAAAACACAGCCGCCGCACTTCTTGTACTGCGGACAGAGAAAATCGGTACGGTCAGGAGAGGGCTCTGAGATGTGCTCGATAATACCGTAAGCGTAGTTCTTCAGCACCTTGACGATACGGATTTCAAGTTTGTCACCAACAGCGGTCTCCGGTACAAAAACCGCCATTCCGTTTATGCGGCAGACTCCGCTGCCCTCGGAGGTGATACCGGTTATTTCTGCGGAGCAGATCTGATTTTTTTCAAGCATTCTGTAACCTCGGATTTCTTTTCCATAAGCTGATCGAAGCGCTTTATGTACTCATATGGGAATTTGTAATTGTGTATCCTTGTGATCTTGCCGCCGGGATAGACGAGCTTTGTCGAAGCGGCACAGCCTGCGCCGAGAATGGTCTGAGTCTCGTCCATAATGAAGATGTTGTAATAGCTCTCGAAGCCCTTTTTCGCGTAGCCGACGTTTTCGAGGTTGTCGAGGGTATTCTTCTGGCGGTACATATAATAGGGCAGATAGCCGGCTGACATAAGGTGTTCGATGCTGTGATCGACCATTTGTCCGACAGCTCCGCCGGTATCCGAAACGCCGTTTTCAAAGAGATCGGCGGCGCGTTTGATAGTGAGAGTGTGAACGGTGATGCTCTCCGGATCAAGCTCCGTCATACGTTCGAGGGTATGGCAGAAGCTCTCGAAGGACTCGGTCGGCAGACCTGCGATGAGGTCTGTATTTATGTTCGTGAAGCCTATCTTCCGCGCAGCTTCAAAGGCTCTTATCGCGTCCTCACCGGAGTGCTTTCTGCCGATAACCCGGAGCACATCATTGTTGAGCGTCTGAGGGTTCACGGAGATGCGCTGAGCGCCGAGCTCCTTGATGACGCGGAGCTTATCCTCGGTTATCGTATCTGGACGTCCGGCTTCAACGCTGTATTCGCGCACACTTGCGATGTCGAAGTTGTCAGCGACTGCCTGCATAATGGTGCGGAGGTCACCGGCTGAGATAGATGTTGGAGTACCGCCGCCGAAGTAGATAGTATCGACCTTGACGCCGGTCTCGCGGACAATGTTTCCGATAACGGCAAGCTCCCTGCATAGAGCGTCAACGTACTCCGGCATCAGCTTTACAGCAGAAGCCATAGAGTGCGAAACGAAAGAGCAGTAGCTGCATCGCGTCGGGCAGAAGGGGATAGAGACATACAGACTTACTGCGCTGCTGTCTATCCTATCGAGTATCGGAAGTTGATTTACAGCCGTATCATAAGCGAGTTGGAGTTTCTTGGGCGTGATCTCATATTTTTCGGTAAGGCGGCTGAATATTTCCTCCTTGCCGAGACCCTCACGCATACAGTCGATGACTTTTTTCAACGGACGGATACCGGTCATAAGACCCCACGGCGGTCTCACACCGAGACGGTCGCTGAGTATGTGGTAGATAAGGCGGCAGAGCTCGTGCTCGGCTGTATCGCGGTCATCTTCAACATCTGCTTCAAGCATCTTTTCAGCTCTGTCGGACTTTCCGCCGAGCATTACCTCCGCGGAAATGCGCTTCCCGTCAGCTTTTGCAATGACGTAGCGGCTTCCGGAAGCAGCTGATATATCGTCAGAAAAGCTGAAACGTTCAGCATTGAAGAACAGTTTCAGCGTAGCTTCTATCTCGTATTTAAAAGAGTTGCCGATGAGTATCACCGGCATTTTATCATTTATCTGGTCCATATTTCACCTTCTTGCACTGAGCAGATAGGGATTATATTTCTTTTCGTAGCTCAGTGTTGTGGACTCGCCGTGTCCGGGGTAGATATTTAAGTCGCCCTCAAGGTCGTTGATGAGCTTTAGCGAGCCTGCCATAGCGATGGGATCGCTGCTCTCGAAGTCAGTTCTGCCAATAGAACAGCGGAAAATGGTGTCACCCGAAAACATCGTATCGCCGCAGAGGTAGCAGACACTTCCGCGGGAGTGACCGGGAGTGTGCAGCACTCGGAAAGCGAGGTCGCCGTCGTTTATCCAGCAGTCACCGAATACCGCAGTGTAGTCCGTCACAGGAATGAACGGATCGGGTATCATACCCCTGTGCAGCGAGTATTCCTCACTTTCGAGCATAAAGGAGTCATCAGTGTGGATATAGACCTCTGCTCCGGTAGCCTTGCGAACCTCCTCAACTCCGCCGATATGGTCAAAGTGACCGTGGGTGAGGAGTATTTTCTTGAGCTGGAGCCCTTTATCGTTTATGAAGTTGAGGAAACGTTTGCTGTGACCGCCGATGTCAACAGCGATACAGCGGCCGGGAGCGGTCTCGACGATATAGCAGTTCACACCGTAGGGACCGAGATTTAAAACGTGCATATTCATAGCTTACCTCCGTCAGATAGCGGCTCTGTCAACGGAAATAACGCCCTTGATCTTTCTGAGCTTGTCAAAGAGATTGCGGAGCTGTTCCGTGCTTGAGATAACGATAGTGCTCTCAAAGAGGGCGTTGCCGTTTTTGAGGATACGGGATGATGAGTGTATGATAGGAACTCTCGCTTCGACGAGAGCTGCGGAAATATCGTAGAAAAGTCCCATACGATCCTGTGCGATGACCTCAAAGCTGGTCTGGAGCTGAGATGTGCTGTTCTCAGACCACTGGATATCGCACCAGCGGTTGAGCTCCTCGGGATCGCCGCGCTGGAGGACAGCCTTGTAGTTGGTACAGCTTGTTGTGTGGACTGAGATACCGTGTCCGCGGGTGATAAAGCCTACGATGTCGTCACCGGGGAGCGGATTGCAGCACTGTGCGAACTTAACGGCAATATCGTCGATCTGGTCGAGAATGATAGAGCTTCTGCTGCTGTTGGATTTTGGCTGTATCAGCGGGATAATGGACGGCTCGTCGTCGTGGACGTACTGCTTTTCGTACTTGTCCTTGAGACGGGGGATTATCTTGGAGAGCAGAACGCCTCCGTAGCCGATAGAAGCGTAGAAGTCCTCGAGCGTCTCGCAGTTGTGGCGCTTGAAGTCGTCCTCGAGGAAGGCAGTGTACTCAGACTCGGGGAGGTTTATGCGGTGGCGCTTGAACTCGCGCTCAAGCTCAGCTTTACCCTCAACGATGTTCTCCTCACGGCGTTCTTTCTTGAACCACGAACGTATCTTGGAACGTGCTTCGTTGGTCTGTACGATGTTGAGCCACGCTCTGTTCGGACCTTTTTCCGGATCTTTGCTTGTGATGATCTCGCATATCTGACCAGTCTGGAGCTTGTAGTCGAGCGGAACTATCCTGCCGTCGACCTTTGCGCCGGTGGTCTTGTGACCGATCTCCGTGTGGATACGGTAAGCGAAGTCGATGACGGTCGAGTTTATAGGGAGACTTATCGACATACCCTTGGGAGTCATAACGACGATGTCCTCAGGATCGAGATCGGTCTTGATGATACGGACGATCTCCTCAACGTCGTCGGAGGTCTGCTGGGCTTCGATGACCTGACGAACCCACGCGAGACGCTGTTCCATTTTGTCTCTGCCCTGTATGCCCTCCTTGTACTTCCAGTGCGCAGCGATACCGTATTCGGCGGTCTCGTGCATATCCCAAGTGCGTATCTGCACCTCGAACGGTATGCCCTCCTTGCCGAGGACCGTGGTGTGGAGCGACTGGTACATATTCGATTTCGGAGTGGAGATGTAGTCCTTGAAGCGGTTTGGCAGGGGACGGAACATATCGTGTATCAGACCGAGAACGTTGTAGCACTCAGCGATAGTCGAAACGATTATCCTGACAGCATACTTGTCGTAGATTTCGTCGATGTTCTTGTGGTTGATGAATATCTTGCGGTAGATGCTGTAAACGCTCTTTACTCTGCCGTCTATCTGAGGCGGCTGAGCGAATTCCTCAGAGCTGAAACGCTGAGCGATACGTTTTTTGATAGTCTCGATGAAGGCTTCACGCTCTTCCTTTTTGTTTTCGAGGATATGCTCGATCTCAGAGTATGCGTACGGATCGAGGTAGTGGAAGGCGAGATCCTGAAGCTCCTCCTTTATCGCCATGATACCGAGGCGGTGAGCGATAGGAGCGTAGATATTCATAGTTTCAAGGGCGGTATTACGCTGTTTGTCAAGAGGACGGTATTTCAGTGTGCGCATATTGTGCAGACGGTCGCAGAGCTTGATAATCATAACTCTGATGTCCTGCGACATTGCGAGGAGTATCTTTCTGATATTCTCAGCCTGCTGTTCCTCACGGCTGAATATCGGGATCTTGCTCAGTTTTGTGACGCCGTCAACGAGCATGGCAACGTCCTGACCGAAACGCTTCTTGAGGTCATCAAGAGTTGCAGGAGTGTCCTCGACAACATCGTGGAGGAGTGCCGCGCATATCGTATCGGTATCCATACCGAGCTCGAGCAGTATATAGGCAACTGCGAGCGGGTGAATGATATAATCCTGACCTGAGGAACGCTTCTGTCCCTCGTGAGCCTTTGCAGCAAATTCATATGCCGAGATTATCTTGCTCAGGTCGTACTGCTTGTCGTCCTTGAGAATTTTCTGGATTATCATTTCGATGGTAAAATCGTCATTATAGTCCGGTATCTCACTGAGATACTTCTCCGGATCGTTAGGAACAGCAGTATCCGGTATCACTATCTCCACTTCATTTTTTCCGCCGTTAAGCATTTTCATATCATCAGACATAAATATCCCCCTTGAAACGAATATACGTCATTTTATATGCTCCCTCAGCGAAACGAGAATGGGAGCGCTGTTAAGCTCAGCCTTTTGGCTGACCTTTACTCTTGAAACAGTAGAGTCCGCGGACGAGCAGCTGACCAGACCGAGCTGCCTGAGAGCCTCAATAGCGGCATTGAATTTACAGTAATTTATGCGAGGATCACCGAGCCGCAGATAGAGCGTATCAGTGCAGATACCGCCGTCGGGTATGCCCTTGTAGATCTGAACTACGTCATTCCGTTCGGGAAGCATACTCGGGTAGTAGTTGGCGGGGAGCTGTTCGCTGCGTATGAACGACTCAAAAGCCGACATCGCTGCAAAGTATCTGCTCTGCTCGAAAGTGCTCGGGCGCATATCGCGCACCACAACGCTTATGCTGGTATTTCCGCGGAATTCGTTGATACCGAGAGTTACTATGAGGTCGCAGCTGTCACCCTTGCCGACTATGACTGACTGCGGCGGTGTTCTGAACATAAGCGCGTCAAAGGTGCTGTAACCGAGCTTCAGACGGAGCTTTGTGTGGACGCCGTTCGAGAGCGGAATGATCTCGAGCACCTGTGCGCCGCCTATGTAGAATAGGGGCCGTTCGTTGTCAGCGCCGAACGGTTCGAGCGCTGAGAGACCTCTGATGTTTTCGACGGTGAGCTCCTGCGGAGTCACGGCTGCGTCCGCGGATATAGTCATAACAGGCATTATCCTGTGGTTTTCGGCTGCGAATTTTTCAATAAGCTGCCTGAAACTCTCTTCGCTGCCGCGCTTGATAGTGAAGCCGCCTGCACCGGGGTGACCTCCGAACTTTTCAAGCGCATCAGAAGCGTAGGTGAGAGCTTCAAAGACCGAAAATTCACCGAAGGAACGTGCCGAGCCCCTTATTTCTTCGTCCTGTTCGGAGGCGATGAAGCAGGGCTTGCCGAACTGCTCCATTATGCGTGAGGCAACTATGCCGATAACGCCGAGGTGCCAGTTATTTCCGCAGAGGAAGATAGTTCGGCCGCGAATGAGATTCGGATCATTGTCGATCATTGAATAGATCTCGGAAATTATATCATTTTCGGCGGACTTGCGCTTGTTGTTCAGCTCGTTGAGCTGATTTGCAGCAGCAAGTGCCTCGTCATAGTCGTCACAGAGGAAGAGCTCGGCGGCTTGCTTCGGAGAGCCGAAGCGTCCGGCTGCGTTTATGCGCGGAGCTATGCCAAAGCCGATAGCCTGCGAATCGACGGTCTTATCAGTAAGACCGCAGACCTCCTTGAGTGCGATCAGTGCCGGGCGGTCGGAGTTGTTAATGAGCTCCATACCGTAGGAAACGAGGAAGCGGTTTTCACCGGTGAGACTTACAATATCGGCAACGGTAGCGATAGCGGCAAGGTCACCGAACTGCTCAAGAGCCATAGTGTAGTCGCCGCCGTCAAGAGCTGCTATCAGCTTGAGGGCTATACCGGCGCCGCACATAAACTTGAAAGGCGAGAAGCAGTCGTGTCTGTGAGGATCGACAACAGCTTCCGCATGGGGGAGAGTTTCGCCCTGCTGATGGTGGTCTGTGACGACCAGCTTCATACCGAGCTCATAGATGAAGTCAGCCTCCGGAACAGCGGAAATACCGTTGTCAACTGTAATGATAAGGTTTACTCCGTCGTCAGCGATACTGCTGACAGCTTCTTTATTGAGTCCGTAGCCCTCGGAGCGTTCCGGGATATAGTATGTGACATCTGCGCCGGTCTCGAGGAGATAGGAGTAGAGAATGACTGTTGACATAATGCCGTCGCAGTCGTAATCGCCGTAAACGCAGATGCGTTCGCCGGAGTCGATAGCGTTATTTATGGTATCAGCGGCTTTCTGCATATCCTTTATGAGAAAAGGATCGGAGAGCTCGCCGGCATCAAGGCTTTCCGCAACGGCTTGCGGCGAGGAATAGCCTTTCTGCGCAAGAGAAGCGGCAGCCAGCGAGGTAACGCCGCAATTAAGCATCAGCTTTGATATGACCTTTCTGTCAGGAACACCGACAGTCCACTTTTTCATATAGCAGCTCCTAATTTAAGATATATACTACTATTATAACAGAATTTGCTTGATTTTTCAATAGCAAGCATTAAATTTTGATCTTTTTGTAACATTTTGTCGGTCCTGTGTGAAAAAGCCCGTGAAATACACATTCACGGGCTTTTTACGGAGCTCAGCAGATGCTTTCGAGCTTTACGCGGAGCTTTTTGATTATCTTTTTTTCGAGTCGGGATATGTAGGACTGCGATATTCCTATCTGTTCGGCAACTTCCTTCTGAGTTTTTTCTTTGCCGTCGATGAGTCCGAAGCGCATTTCCATTATCTCGCGTTCACGGTCGCAGAGCTCGGAAACAGCTCCTCTTATCATTTCGCGTTCGGCTTCTGTCTCAATACCCTTGTTAACGATATCGTCGTCCGTACCGAGAATGTCGGAGAGGAGGAGCTCATTTCCGTCGTAGTCAACGTTCAGCGGCTCGTCGATAGAGAGGTCGTTGCGGTACTGAGAGGATTTCCGCAGAAACATCAGTATCTCGTTTTCAATGCAGCGAGAAGCGTAGGTAGCGAGCTTGATGTTCTTGGTGGGACAGAAGGTGTTCACGGCTTTGATAAGACCTATCGTGCCGATAGAAACGAGATCCTCGATACCGATACCCGTGGTCTCGAACTTCTTCGCGATATATACCACGAGCCGCAGATTGTGAACGATGAGACAGTTCCTTGCGTCCTGATCGTTCGCGCTCAGTCGGACAAAGACCTCCTCTTCCTCCTGCTTTGTGAGCGGCGGCGGAAGGGTATCCGAGCCGTTTATGTAGTCAATTCTGGCGGCGAGTTTTTTGCTGATCTCTCTGAGAAGTTTTCTGATGATGTTCATAATGGTCTCCTTATTTTTGATTTCAAGCTCTAATATTTCAGCAAAACCGGGTTGAATACAGCCTTTCCGGAGCTGCTTCCGAGTCCTATCACAGCATCGACCGGCTTCCGCTGACCGCTTACGCCGTTGATTATCAGAACCTCGTCCGGCTTGAACACAGGCATCAGTCCGGCACCGGAAACAGTCCTGCACGGTATCACCCTGACGCCGCGCGGCAGCTTATCCGGAACGAGGTCTGCCATTTCTGGAAAGTTCTCACTGTCGCAGACTATGACCGGTGCTCCGGAAAAGAAATCAACGAGGGAATTTCCGGTGTCTGCGAGTCCGGCGAGGTCAACGACTCTGTTCTTATAGTGTATCAGGACGCGGTAGGAGCCTGTCTGCGGCGAGAAGCGGTCAAGGAAGTACCTTGCGGCGTAAACGACAGCGTAGAGTGCGACGGTCGTGACAACGAGTATCATAAGCGAAAAATCTATGTAGAAATAAGAGTTGTTGAAGTGAACTCTTCCGGCTAAAAGAGTCGGGTAGACCGCGTACATCAGACCGGCGAGAATGAAGTTTGCCGCGAAGAAAGCGCCGGTGTTTATGATGAGCCGCTGTCGTCCGTGAAAGCCGAAAGCCGCAGCTGTTATGGTAAATGCTGCGAACAGTCTTATGATAACAGCGATGACCGGGGGCAACTCGGGCGCGAGGATCAGTAGCGAGTAAAGGCTTCCGTAGAACGAAGCGGCAGCGCATCTCAGGTTTTTCAGCGGCGAGTGAGTCAGACCGGCAGCTGTCCGGAGCAGAAAGAAATTCACATAGATATTCAGTACGATGAGAATGTCGATATAGATCGTCTGCACAGCTTGCCTCCTTAGAGCTTACTGGTAATATTATAATGCGAAAGTCCTGCGGAATATGCCGGAATGTGTCGGGAGACAAAAAAAGCAGAGCCGAAGCTCTGCTCATACAGCTTATTACTTTAAAAAGAACGGGATCGTTGCGCCGATCGCCATAATTATTGCCATAATGAGCATAATAACTCTCATTGCGGTCTTTCTTGTGTCCTTTACGGGCTTCTTGTCAGCCATAGCTGCACCTCCTTAGTGCTTGTTTTTAGCGCGTTTTTTGCGGTTGGGAATATAATCCTTGAATTTGTCGCCTTGCCTGCGTGAACCGTAGGCGGCTTTTTTTCTGTCAAATCTGGGCTTGTCATCGGGACGCGGACGGCTGTAATGCGACTTTGAAGTTTTTCCGTCCCAGAGCTTTACCGTGACCTGCTGTCCGTTTATCTTCATCGGGTTGGTGCTTTCGAGGATATAGTCAGTCTCGGCAGCCGGTATCTCTACTGTTGTATGATCATCGAAAATGTCGATCTTTCCGAAGTCCTTGCCGGACATACCTGTTGCGTCAACGAGAGCTCCGAGAATGAAGTTAGGAGCTATCCTGCGGCTTCTGCCGATGTTGATGTCCACCTTGACGGTCTTTGCTCCGTTTCTGCTGCGAAGCGGCTTCGGACGGTCGAATTCGGGGATAGAGTCGAGGTCGGCACTGAGAGTTTTTGTGAGCAGACGTGCAGCGGCTTCACGGTAGTCAATGCCCATTGAAGCAAGGCGGTCGATTACCTCATATGCGCTGTGTATAGCCTCCGCTTCGGAAACCTCCCTGACGGAAGCCTCCGTCTTCATAGCAATGATGCCCTCCTTGTCCGGGAGAGGGAGCTGCGTTATGTCGGCTTTGATATAGCGCGAGATCTGCTGGAGCTCGTAGAACTGCCTTCTGCCGCTGATAAGAGTGTAAGCGGCACCTGTTCTTCCGGCTCTGCCGGTACGTCCGATACGATGTATGTAGTATTCGTTGTCCTGAGGGAGATCATAATTGAAAACAGCGTCGATTCCGCTTACGTCTATGCCTCTTGCGGCAACATCTGTCGCAACGAGAATATCTGTAGCTTTATTCTTGAAGCTGTTCATCACCTGAGTACGCTGTGCCTGTTTCATATCGCCGTGGAGCCCTGCGGCGCGGAAGCCGTTTTTCTGGAGCTCCTCGGTGAGCTGATCGACCATTGCTCTTGTGTTGCAGAATACCATTGCGGAAGAGGGGGAGTACGCAGTAAGCAGGAGGCGGAGAGCGTCGGTCTTTCTTCCCATTGCAACTTCAAAGTAGTGCTGCTCGATCAGGGAGACAGTGCGCTGCGGAGCCTTTATCTTGATATGCACGGGATCGTGCTGGAATTTTTCGGTTATTGCGAGTATCTCCGGCGGCATAGTTGCCGAGAAGAGGACGGTCTGTCTGTCAGCCGGAGCGGCTGCGAGGATCGTTTCGATGTCCTCTCGGAAGCCCATATTGAGCATTTCGTCAGCTTCGTCGAGGATAGCGCAGCGGAGTCCGTCGAGCTTGAGCGTGCGTCTGCGCATATGGTCCATAACTCTGCCGGGAGTGCCGATGACGATGTTCGCACCGCGTTTCAGCTCGAATATCTGCTTCTCCATACTTGCACCGCCGTAGACCGCGCAGGCTTTTACCGAACGCTTGTATTTGGCAAATTTGCGTATCTCCTCATAAGCCTGAAGTGCGAGCTCACGAGTCGGGCAGAGTATGAGGACTGCCACTGTTCGTTTATCTGCATTGGTTATGCTCTCAACTGCCGGGAGTCCGAAAGCGGCAGTCTTGCCGGTGCCGGTGTTTGAACGTCCGACAACATCGCGTCCCTGAAGAAGTACAGGGATACTTTTTTCCTGTATCTCGGTCATTTCAGTGAAGCCGAGCTCCTCGACAGCCTGAAGTATTTCCTGAGACAGGTTCAATTCATTAAAATGCATTATTTGTCCTTTCAAAATTACGTTAATAATACTATGATACCACAAACTGAGCAAAACGTCAAGCCTGAACTTCAGTCCGGCTCAAACAAATGTTTCTTGACAAATATGCATATTTAAGTTATAATATCAACAGAATATTTTATACAGAAAAGAGGTATTCATATGGACAATAAAGCAATGCACAGAATAAGCTACGGACTCTATGTTGTGACAGCTTTTATGGACGGCCAAGACAACGGCTGCATAACCAACACTGTTGCGCAGGTCACTTCAAAACCTAACCGCATAAGCGTCACAGTGAACAAGGGCAACTTCACTCACGAAATGATACAGAATACCGGAAAATTCACAGTTTCCGTCATAAGCAGGGCTGTGGATTTTGCTCTGTTCAGGCATTTCGGCTTCCAGACCGGACGCGAGGTCGATAAATTTGACGGATTTTCGGACTGCGAAAGAGCTTCCAACGGCAGAATGATAGTTACCAAGGGCACTAATGCGTGGATAGCTGCAAAGGTCGAAAAGAGCGTTGACCTCGGTACACACACGATGTTCATTGCTGATGTGACGGATATGGAAGTCCTTGATAAGACGCCGTCCTGCACCTATGAATACTACCTCAGCGACATTAAAACAAAACCGCAGGAAGTCGGAAAAACTTCCGAGGGACAGACTATCTGGCGCTGTGTGATATGCGGCTATGAGTATGTCGGTGACGAGCTGCCGGAAGATTTTGTCTGTCCGCTCTGCAAGCACCCTGCGTCTGATTTTGAGAAGATCGTTCCGGGAGCAGCGCCTGAAGCTAAAAGCGCTCCGGCATCTGACAGAAAGACGGTGTGGCGCTGTACAGTATGCGGTTACGAGTACGAGGGCGATGAGCTTCCGGAGGGGTATACCTGTCCGATATGCGGAGTGGGCGCAGAGGATTTCGAGAAGACATAACATAAAAAGAGCAGTCGTAGGACTGCTCTTTGTCATTATTAATATCCGTAGAATTCGTAAATGTTCTTAGTGCTGTAGCCTGCAAGATATGCGAAGTAGCAGAGAACGTAAGATGCGTCGCTTGCTGACAGATAACCGTCACCGTCAACATCGGCAGCTATCATCTGTGCCTCACTGAAGCTCGAGGGCTTATTTGAGGAGAGCATAGTGAATTCTCTCAGTATCATCGAAGCATCATCGGCACTGTAACGGTTGTCGTTATCAATGTCACCGAGGGCACGGTCTGAAACGGCGATGTTCAGAGCTTCGGCGTCCTTCTGAGTAGGCTTGTTGCCGATATTGTCGTAGAAGGCAAAATCTGTTTTCATAGTTTTTGACTCGGTTACGAGAGGAGCATCGGTAGTGTAGAACTTAATGGGATGTAATCCTATCGGTATATCGGTTGGAATAGTTGCCTTGAACACTGCAAACGGGTAAGAGTCTGAGTCCTTGCCGTTGAGAGTGAAGGGATTTCCCGACAAGCCTGAGGAATATGTAGCAGACATAGTGTTATCGCCGTCGTAGGAGATAAGACCGGGAGAAACTGTGTAAGCGCGCTTATTGTCGCCGGTCTGTGGATCAGCGAGGTCAGTGAGTTTTATGTATTTATCAGTGGAGTCCCAGAGTGCGATCATCATACAGAGCTGTTTTCTGCTGTCACCGACATAGGAAGCAATGTCAAAAGTGATATTGCCGCCCTTGCTTTTTATGTCGTTGCTGTTGATGTACACTCTCTTGTTGGACTGCGGGTGTATACCGTCAGTCTTTGAAGCCTTGAAATAGAGCTTCGGGCAGTATGAAGAAGTTTCGGCAGCGCTTGAACTGAAAGACGTCAGAAGCGTGACAGCCGACACAGCCGATACTGCTAATGAAAGGATTTTTTTCATGGATAATCACCTCATATCATTAATTGCGTGTAAGAACGCAGATCTCAGAGCAGTTCAGTCATTCTGAGAACAACGTCAGCTACTCGTTTAGCAGCGATCTTTTCAAATTCATCAAAGGACATAGCACCCTCATCGTCAGCATTGTCGGAAATGCAGCGAACGCTTACGAAAGGCATCTTATTGAGGAAGCAGCAGTGTCCGACAGCCGAGCTCTCCATATCGACAGCGTAGGGGGAGAAGGCGTTCTGAATTGATTCCTTGACCTCATTGCTGGAAATGAAAGCTTCGCCGGAAACTATTCTTCCGCGGAATGACTTCACAGACTGCTCTGCGCAGACATTCTCGGCAGTGTCGATAAGAGTTGAGTCAGCCTTGTAGATACCGCAGTACGGCGGGTAGTCATTGAGGAAGTGGAGGTCGAGATCGTGGGGAAGTACCTCAGTAGAGATAACTATGTCGCAGACCTTTACGGCAGTGTTCATACCGCCTGCAATACCGGCGTTGATAACGCAGTCAGGCTTGAAATTGTCAATTGCAGTCTGAACGCATACGGCAGCATTTACCTTGGCAATACCGCAGCAGGCATTGATGATAGTCTTGCCCTTGTACTGATTTATGTGAAAGTCAAAGCCGGAAAAGTGTTTGATCTCAGCTTCTCCGAGTGCGGCACGGATATCTTTAAGCTCTGACGGCATTGCTCCGATGATGAAAATGGTGTTCATTAGATCGCTCCTTTAAAACTTTAAAATTAATGTATACATTATAACACATATTTCGAGTTAAATCAAGAGTAAAATGTTTATTTTTAATATTTCGGTATTTCACTTGACAAAATGTTCAAAATATGTTATAATGCGTTCAAGTAAAGTGCTGTTCACTCAACCGACTGACCTAAGCAATTTTACGGAGGATGGAAAAATGAATAATACTATTGTACACGAAAGCATGAAGATGCGCAGACTGCGCCGTGCTGTCGAGGTCTCTGCGGATATGTTCCTGAAGCAGGGATTCGACAACGTGAAGATGTCCGACATCGCTGACGAGAGCGGAGTCGGAGTAGCAACTCTTTACCGTTATTTCGGAACAAAAACAGGTATAGTCATAGCTGCTATGACTCATCTCTGGAACAAACTGAATGATATGTTCAGCGGAGTTTTTGAGTCGTCTGTCTTTGTATCGCAGACCGGTCTGAAGCAGGTCAAGGATCTTATGCGTATGTATATCGTTCTCTTTGAGGCACACAAGGACTTTATGCGCCTTCTCGGCGAGTTTGACCTTATGATAATCAAGGAGGACATTCCGCGCGATCAGCTTGCAGACTACGAGCAGTCTATTATGAACTTCTTCGATACCTATGACGCTGCCTGCAAGATCGGTATTGCCGACGGTACTATCCGTGACGACATCGACCTCAAGCTGTTTTACCTGTCATACGGTCACGCCCTTATGGAGCTTACAAAGAAGCTGATAAAGGGCGAGGTGCTGCCCTCGGACAATTTTGCAGAGGGTGCAAGGGAAATTGAAATGCTCGTTGATACAGCAGTCGAGTACCTGAGAAAAAGGTAATTATACTGAAACTGAAAAAGCAGACGCGATCGCGTCTGCTTTTTTGTTTATTTACGGGAACGCTTTGCAGCGATCTCTTTTTCGAGCTTTTCGGCTCTGAGAAGAGCAGTGTCGATGTGGTCGCAGAAATTCTCCTTGCCGACGCGGTCGATAAATCCAGCCTTTGACATAGCCTTCATAGGCTGCTCGTTGACGTGCGAGAAGATCACCTTGATGCCGCGTTTTTCACAGCGCTTGACGATGTTTTTGAGCTCCTCAACACCGGTCGCGTCTATCGCGGGAACGTTACGCATACGGATACAGAGAATGTCGAACTTCCTGTCATCGAGCACATAGCCGAACTTGTCGGAAGCTGCGAAGAACATCGGTCCGTTGATCTCGTAGACTCTTGTGTTTTCCGGTATCTTCTTGAGGGAGATGTTATCGGGATCGGTGTCCTCATCGTCGGTGATGTCGATCCAGTTGTGAGCCTCAGTTACGTCAGCCATACGCTTCATAAAGAGGAGTGAAGCGAGCACGAGACCTACGCCTATCGCTACCACGAGATCAAATACAACAGTGAATATCAGTGTTACGAATAGAACGAGAACGTCGCTCTTGGGAGCAGTCTTGATAGTGTTGCGGATATTCTTCCAGCCGCACATATTGTACGCAACTACGAAGAGGATAGCAGCGATAGTCGGCATAGGGATATTCTTTGCATAGGGCATAAGTGAAACGAGAATGAGAAGAACTACGATAGAGTGAACTATACCTGCGATAGGAGTACGTCCGCCGTTCTTGACGTTAGCGGCAGTACGGGCGATAGCACCGGTAGCCGGTATGCCTCCGAAGAAGGCTGAACCTATATTTGCAGTACCCTGTGCGATGAGCTCCATATTCGAGCGGTGCTTTGAACCGATCATTCCGTCGGATACAACGCAGGAGAGGAGCGACTCAACTGCTGCGAGCACAGCGATAGTAACGGCGTTGGGCATAAGAGCCTTTACCTTTGCAAAGGATACACCGGGAGCTGAGAACTTGGGCGGTGCTGAGGAGATAGAGTAGAGGTCGCCAATGGTGTTTACGTTCATATCAGCGAGCTTTACGAGTGCCGAGCAGGCGAGTACGGCTATGAGTGAAGCAGGTATCTTTTCGAGCTTTTTGGGCCAGAGAATGAGTATTGCAAGGGAAATGCAGCCTACGAGGACTGCCCAGCCGTTGGTAGTGTCGATGAAGAGACCGATAGCCCTTATCTTATCAACTGTTTCGACAGGAGAGGTCACATCGAGCTTATCCTGCAAAACCTCGCTGTCGTAGGTGAGACCGAAAAAGTCCTTGATCTGACCTACGAGTATCGTAACGGCGATACCGAACGTAAATCCGGAGGTTATAGTGCCCGGAATATACTTGATGAGAGCACCGAAGCGGCAGAGTCCCATAATTATCATAAGGATACCGGCGATTATCGTTGATATAACGAGACCGTCCATACCCTCTGAGGCAACTATTCCGGCGACTATCGTTGCGAAAGCTGCGGTCGGACCTGCTATCTGAACGCGGCTTCCTCCGAGGAGGGAAACTAAAAATCCGGCAACGATAGCGGTATAGAGTCCCTGTTCCGGACCAACTCCTGATGCAAGAGCGAGTGCTATCGAGAGAGGCAGGGCGATGATAGCAACGATTACACCGGCAACAACGTCCTTCAGGAACTGTTCCTTTGAGTAATTCTTCATTACCGAGATAAGTTTCGGTTTAAGTTTTTCTTCGGTCGGCTTTACAGCTTTCGACTCCATTTCAATACCCTCTTTTACATATACATTATAGTTGTTATTGTGCGTGAACGCGCGATTACAATTATACTACTGAAAAAAGCCGATTTCAAGTGGATTTGCGAATTTTGTCACATTATCCATAATATTGGCGGTGATTTCATTTTATATATGTTTTCTGACAATTACAATCGGGCATCAAAAAAGCCGGACAAACAGTCCGGCTCTTGTTATTTCATATGTAAGTTCACATTTTGCTGCGGAATGAATATAATGATACCATGCGGATCATACATCGGCTATATTGACGAGGACACCGTAGTCAGATATGTCGATATTGCCGAAAGAGGGCTTGAGACCGTCACGCGGACAGGCGGCGCTTCCGGGATTGAAGAGCCACATACCGTCCTCATAAGCGTCAAGTCTTTCGTGAGTATGACCGAAGAGGACGATATCGCAGCCGTTTTCGCGGGCGATATATTTGAGATGCTGGAGGGAGCTTCTTACGCCGTACTTATGACCGTGAGTTGCGAAGATCTTGTGATCGCCTGCCTCGAGAATGAAGAAGTCGGGACTGAGACTGTCGTAGTCGCAGTTTCCGGCAACGTGTATTATCTTAGGCGCGAGCGCAGGATGAGAAGTTACGAAGCGGTCGAGCTCTGTTTCACCGTCACCGAGGTGGAAGATCCAGTCGGCGTCGGTATTGCGCATAATTACGCTTTCAAGGTGAGCATAATCACCGTGGGTGTCAGAAATAACAATAATACGCATAGGTATGCTCCTGAAAATTTTGTTATGTATATTATAACACAGATCAAAAAAAAAATCAATAGCTGAGCGGAACATATTGTGAATTAATGGAGGCAGGTATGAATAATAATAATATTGATCCGAAGAAGCTCAACGGACTGCTCGGAGTGGTCAGCAGGAAGATAGGCGTACCGCCGGAGCAGCTCCGGAGCGAGCTTGAAGCCGGCAAGTTCGACAGCGCTCTTGCAGCTATGAACAGCCGGGACGCAGCGAAGTTCCGGCAGGCAGTGAGCAATCCGGGACTGGTTGAGAAGATGATGAGCACACCTCAGGCGAAGGCTCTCTACAAGAAGCTGTCCGGGGAAAAATAGTGCTTTGAGAAAAGGTGAGAATAATTGGACGATATAATGGGAAAGCTCGAGGGGCTGCTGTCGGACGAAGAGAGTGTGAAGCAGCTTGCGGAGCTGGCGCAGATGTTCATAGGGGAGAGCGGAGGCAGTGAAGGAAACGGTATGCCGGATATGGAGTCGGTGATGAAGCTGAGCGGGCTCGTGGGAGCATTTTCACAAAATGACAGCAATTCCGAGCTGCTCCTCGCCCTGAAGCCTCATCTGAGTGCAGAAAGGCAGAAGAAGGTCGATAAAGCCATAAAGCTGCTCAAACTGATAGCTGTCTGGAACATCGCTAAGGAGAACGGGCTGCTCGACAACATAATATAGCGGAAGGAGGCAGCCCTATGGCGGTATATGACGACTGTCAGATGAAGAGAATGAGACAGGAAGCGATAAGGCGTTCGCAGGAAATGCACAGCCGGGCTGCTCATTATACGCAGGGCGGTGACAGGGCAGATAAACCGGTCCAGCCTGAAATACCGCCGCCGCCGCAGTCCTCGGGAGGACTGCTTAGCGAGATAACCGGCAGTCTTGACGGCGATCGTCTCCTCATCGGAGCGCTGCTGCTTCTGATGCTGAAAGAGGGCAGGGATATGCGGCTGATACTCGCCCTCGGATACATATTGCTCTGAGGTGAGAAAATGGACGGTGATATGATTTTTGCAGTTGTCTGCGGAGCGGCAGTGCTGATAATGGCTTTCTACTACCTCCGGCGTGAGCACAGAGTCCGGACGCTGCTGTTCGGTTCGCTGACCGGCATTGCGGCTCTCCTGATACTGAACGAGTACGGCGGAATGTTCAGCACACAGCTTCCTCTGAACGTTTTCAACGTTGCAGGGAGTGCTGTACTGGGTGTTCCGTTCGTGATAATACTGGTCCTGTTGGAAACATTGTGAATATTCAGTAAAATTTTCACAAAAATACTTGAAATTTTAAGTCTAATGTGTTAAAATCAAATTACAGGAGGTGGAATATGAACGCTATTGATATAATTAATAAAACAAAACACTCGCAGATACTCACTCACGAAGAGATCTCGTGGCTGGTCTCAAGCTATACAAACGGCTATATACCGGACTATCAGATGTCTGCGTGGCTGATGGCAGTGTGTCTGAACGGGCTCACTGAGGAGGAAACTCTCGCCCTTACATATGCAATGCGCGACAGCGGTGATATGGTGCATCTCGACCTGCCGCTGACCGTTGATAAGCACAGCACAGGCGGCGTCGGTGACAAGACGAGTATGATAATCGGACCGGCTGCGGCTGCCTGCGGAGTAAGTGTGGCAAAGATGTCCGGCAGAGGGCTTGGCCATACCGGCGGAACTATCGACAAGCTCGAGAGCATTCCCGGCTTCAGGACTGACCTGAGCCTCAAGGAGTTTGAGAGCATCGTCAAGGAGACCGGTTTTTCGGTCATCGCACAGAGCGAGGAGCTTTGCCCGGCTGATAAGAAGATGTATTCGCTGAGAAGCGCTTCGGGTACAGTGGACAGTATTCCGCTTATCTGTGCAAGTATTATGAGCAAGAAGCTCGCTACCGATGCGGATTGTCTGCTGCTTGACGTAAAGTACGGCTCCGGAGCGTTTATGAAAACGCGCGAGGACGCGCAGAAGCTCGCTGATCTTATGGAAAAGATCGGAAATGCTGCCGGAAAACGCTGCCGTGCTGACGTCACGGATATGAACGTTCCGCTTGGCAATAATATAGGCAACGCTCTTGAAGTTATGGAGGCTGTTGAAGTTCTCCGCGGTGATGACAAGGGTGCTCTCTACGAGATGTGTATGGATCTGACAGCTGATATGCTCGAGATAGCAGGCAAGGGTACTTTTGAGGAGTGCCGCGCGATGGCTGTTGAAGCCGTGGTTTCCGGACGAGCTCTCGACGTTTTCAGGCGGACTATCGCTCTTCAGGGCGGTGATCCTGCTGTCTGTGACGATCTGTCACTTCTTCCGCAGCCAAGGTGCAGCTATGTTATCAAGGCTGCCAATGATGTTGAGGTGCTTTCGGTAAACTGCGAGGAGATCGGTATGGTATCGCTGCTTCTCGGTGCAGGCAGACTTGCGCGTGACGACAGTATAGATATGTCTGCCGGTATCGTGATGAGCTGCCGTCCGGGTGACAGGCTCTCCGCCGGAGATCCGATAATGACGCTGTATTCGTCTGTTTGCAGCGATTTTTCCGAAGCCGCTCTCCGTGCGCTCAACGCTCTTGAGCTGCGCAGAACCGGCAGAAGTTCTTCCGGAGACCGTTAAATTTCCGGAAATGCTTGACTGTACAGAGCAAAAGTGGTAAAATATGATTATCAAATGCGCTGTTATATGCGCGTAAAGGAGGTTTTTTGAAATGGGATTTATGGATTCTGTTAAAGGTTTTGCCGAGAAGGTAGGCGATACTGTTGAAAGAGGAGCGAAGAGCGTTTCTGACAGCTCCAAGAAGATAGCTGAAAAGAACAGAGTAAAGCGCGAGATCGCAGTTCTTGAAAACGACATCAATAACGCTTATTATGCGATCGGCAAGAAGTATATGGAGCTCCACGGCGAAAATCCGGGCGAGGAGTACGCTGAGACTGTTGAGCTCATCAAGTCCAAGACCGACCGCGCAGAGAAGTTCAAGATAATACTTGCTGCTATGGACGAGAAGCAGACCTGTACTGGCTGCGGAGCTGAGGTCGCAAGAGGACAGAAGTTCTGTGACAAGTGCGGAGCTAAGATCGAAGAGATCGAGATCCCGATCATTGAAGGATATAACGACGTCCAGCCCGAACCTGCTGCCGAAGAGGTAGAGGTCGTTGGTGAGGAGGTTTCTCAGGAACAGGCAGCTGCACCGGCTCAGCGCTTCTGTACACAGTGCGGTGTGGCAGTTCCGGAGGGCTCAAACTTCTGCGAAAAGTGCGGAACCAAGGTTGAATAACACATAATATGCAAGTAAGGGCATAGCCGCAGGGCTGTGCCCCCCTTTTATTATGCAATGTGCTGAAAAGAAGGACAGTTATTTGTTAAAAATGCTCTGGAAAATTGCTTTACTTTTTCACTTTTTTGTGGTAAAATAGTAGTAGTTTAGCGCTTTGCACTTTTGAACAGTGCGGCGGACGAAAGGAAGCATAATATGCCTATTACAGAATTATTAAAGAGAAACGCGGAACTCTACGGCAACGATGTTGCACTCGTGGAGGTAAACCCTGAAATAACCGAAGTCAGACGTGTGACATGGAAGGACTATGAGCTCATCGAGCCAGATCCGACCTGCAATTACAGACGTGAGATAACTTGGAAGGTCTTTGACGAAAAGGCTAACCGTTTTGCAAATCTCCTCATCGACAGGGGAGTAAAGAAGGGCGACAAGGTCGGTATCCTTCTTATGAACTGCCTCGAGTGGCTGCCCATTTATTTCGGAATTCTCAAGACCGGTGCGCTCGCTGTACCGCTCAATTACCGCTATACATCTGACGAGATAAAGTATTGTCTTGATCTTGCAGAGGTCGATATACTTATGTTCGGACCTGAGTTCATCGGCAGAGTTGAGGAAATAGCTGACGAGATCAGCCGCAATCGTCTCCTTTTCTATGTCGGAGAGGGCTGCCCGTCATTCGCAGAGCACTATGACAGTCTCGTCGCAAACTGTGCGAGCTCCGAGCCGCAGATAGTCATCAGCGATCAGGACAACGCGGCTATCTATTTCTCGTCCGGAACGACAGGTTTCCCTAAGGCTATCCTCCACAATCATGAGAGCCTTATGCACTCGGCTAAGGTCGAGCAGAACCACCACGGTCAGACTCGCAAGGACATCTTCCTCTGTATCCCACCCCTTTACCACACAGGCGCAAAGATGCACTGGTTCGGCAGCCTCTACTCCGGAAGCAAGGCTGTTCTCCTCAAGGGCATCAAGCCCAAGGCTATCCTCGAAACTGTTTCCAACGAGGGCTGCACTATCGTATGGCTGCTCGTTCCGTGGGCTCAGGATATTCTTGACGCTATCGACAGAGGTGACATCGACCTCAGCAATTACGAGCTCTCACAGTGGAGACTTATGCACATCGGTGCTCAGCCTGTTCCTCCGTCGCTCATTGCACGCTGGAAGAAGGTATTCCCCAATCATCAGTACGATACAAACTACGGACTCAGTGAGTCTATCGGTCCCGGCTGCGTTCATCTCGGAGTCGAGAATATACACAAGGTAGGAGCTATCGGCAAGGCTGGCTATGGCTGGGAGGTCAAGATAGCTGACGAAAACGGCAATACTGTCAAGCGCGGCGAGGTCGGAGAGCTCTACGTCAAGGGACCGGGCGTTATGACCTGCTACTACCGCGACGAAAAGGCGACTGCCGAAACTCTCAAGGACGGCTGGCTGCTCACGGGCGATATGGCTCAGGAGGACGAGGACGGCTTTATCTATCTCGTTGACCGTAAGAAGGACGTTATCATAAGCGGCGGTGAGAACCTCTATCCGGTTCAGATCGAGGACTTCCTCCGTGCGCACCCGGCTATTAAGGACGTTGCAGTTATCGGACTTCCCGACAAGAGACTCGGTGAGATCGCAGCTGCTATTATTTCAGTCAAGGAAGGTGTGGAGTGTACCGAGCAGGACATCAACGATTTCTGTCAGAAGCTCCCTCGCTACAAGAGACCTCACAAGCTGATATTTGCCGATGTACCGCGTAATCCTACCGGTAAGATCGAAAAGCCCAAGCTCCGCGAGATCTACTGCGGAGAGAGCGTTGTTGCAAAGCAGATCAAGAACTAACACCACAATAACGGATACACGATCCGGGTCAGTATGCTGACTTGTCCCGGATCATTTCTCTTCCTGCCATTGACAAAAAAATGTCTACTAATAGTTTAACTCTCAAATCAATACAAAAAATCCTATAGAATTGTCATCAGCTATATGCTACAATGTAATAGCGTTTTATGCCGCACATCAGCAAGTTAAGAAAGAGGAATTGATATAAATGAGCAGTGCAGATATACTTAATACTGTTCCGATACTGGATAACAAGGGCGACAGCTTCGTGCCGGATATGACCGAAGCGCAGTTCCTTGCGGTTCTCGATAAGAATATGGATCACGTCAAGCAGTTCTTTATGTACTACAAATGTGCTATAATGGAGGTCGAAACTAAGTTCAAGGTGCTGAACGAGCAGTTTTCGCTCAAGGGCGACAGCAACCCGATAGAGTTCATACAGTCGAGAATAAAGAGCTATGGCAGTCTCTACAAGAAAATGGAGGCGAAAAAGCTCCCGAAGACTCTTGAAGCAATGGAGGAGCACGTTAATGACATCGCGGGAGTCCGCGTGGTATGCTCATTCATTCAGGACATATACCACCTTGCAGACTGCTTCCTCGCTCAGGACGACATACGTCTTGTTGCGCAGAAGGACTATATCAGAGAACCCAAACCGAACGGCTACCGCAGTCTCCACCTTATAGTTGAAGTGCCGATTTTCCTCGAGCACGAAAAGAGACCTATCAAGGTAGAGGTTCAGCTCCGGACGATCGCTATGGACTTCTGGGCAAGTCTCGAGCATAAGCTGCGTTACAAGAAGGATCTATCGGCAGCCCAGCAGAGATTTCTCTCGGGTGAGATGAAGGTCTGTGCAGACCAGAGCGCGCAGTGGGACAAGCGTATGCAGAATATCAGGAACATAATCTATTGACATTCAAGGTCCGCATAGCTGCGGACCTTTTTGTGCGTTCTGACAGGAATGAGTCTCTCAAATCTGTTGAAACAGAGAAAAATGTCCGTTTTCATTGACCTGAACGCATAAATATGATAAAATAAATTATAATACTTATACACTACCAAATCAATAACTGTTTTTCCAAGGAGGACAATACTATGGCAGTAAAGAACAATCCCTATTCCGGAACTCAGACCGAAAAGAACCTTATGGCAGCTTTTTCAGGTGAGTCTGAGGCAAGAAACAAGTACACCTATTTTGCTTCAAAGGCAAAGAAGGAGGGCTTTGAACAGATCTCGGCTCTCTTCCTGAAAACTGCCGAAAATGAAAAGGAACATGCTAAGATGTGGTTCAAGGAGCTCAACGGTATCGGCAGCACAGCTGAAAACCTCGAGTCCGCAGCAGACGGTGAGAACTACGAGTGGACTGATATGTACGAGGGCTTTGCAAAAACTGCTGAGGAGGAAGGCTTCCCGGAGCTCGCTGCAAAATTCAGAATGGTCGGCGAGATCGAAAAGCACCACGAGGAACGCTACCGTGCTCTTTTGAAAAACGTTCAGATGCAGGAAGTGTTCAAGAAGAGCGAGGTCAAGGTATGGGAGTGCCGCAACTGCGGTCATATCGTTGTGGGTATGGAAGCTCCGGAGGTCTGTCCTGTGTGCGCACATCCGCAGTCTTATTTTGAAGTTCACGCTGAAAACTACTGATCGCTATTGACTTTAGGTCAGAATTGAGTTATAATATTTGTGTGTGCGGCAGCCGTCTTATGGCGGTTACCGCACTGAATTCTGTAACTGACATAATGTCCGGTGATCCGGATATGAGAGAGGTAAAATTATGATGAACATTGCTGTTGCTCAGTCGGGCGGACCTACCTGCGCTATAAATGCTTCACTCGTCGGAGTGTTCAAGGAAGCGCTCAAGGAAGCGTCGATCGACGCGATATTCGGTTCGATAAACGGTATCGAGGGTATCATCTCCAATCACCTTATAGATATGAAGTCGATGATACTGACAAATAATGATATGGATCTTCTGCGTCAGACTCCGTCTACTGTTCTCGGTTCGTGCAGATACAAGCTCCCTGACTGGAAGGAAGACGACACGGTATACAAGCAGATCGTAAATACGCTCAAACAGCGTCAGATAGGGGCTTTCTTCTACATAGGCGGCAACGATTCCATGGATACAGTCAACAAGCTCTCCGAATACTTTGCCGAGAACGGTCTTGATATCAAGGTCATCGGCATACCTAAAACTATCGACAACGATCTTTGTATCACCGACCACACTCCCGGCTTCGGTTCGGCAGCCAAGTACGTTGCTGTTACTATGCGCGAGATAACCCGCGACAGCACGGTTTACAGCATACCGTCCGTTACCGTCGTTGAGGTAATGGGACGTCACGCCGGCTGGCTTACGGCTTCGAGCTGTGTGCTGCACGCCCTCGGTGAAACTGCTCCTCATCTGATATATGTTCCGGAAGTAAAGTTCACCCTGGAGAAGTTCTTCAAGGACGTCCGCAGAGAAATGGCTAAGCATAAGGCTGTTATCGTAGCTGTTTCCGAGGGAGTTGAAGTTCCGGAGGGCGTTCAGTCAGGTGTTGTGGACAATTTCGGACACAAGTACCTCTCCGGCATAGGCAAGTACCTTGAGGAAATGATACGCAAGGAGATAGGCTGCAAAGTCCGTTCGATAGAGCTTAATGTTATGCAGCGCTGCTCGTCTCACATCTGTTCGAGAACTGATATCATCGAGTCGGAGAATATCGGAGCTGCCGGCGTAAAATGTGCGCTCAGCGGCGAGACCGGCAAGGTCATGGTGTTCAGGAGAGTCTGTGAGATGCCTTATACCACTGTTATCGAGACAGCTGATGCTTCTGAGATCGCTAACCGCGAAAAGTTCCTGCCGAAGAAGTTCATCAATGCGACCGAGGACAATATCACAGATGCAGCGATCGGCTACTTTATGCCGCTCATTCAGGGCGAACCCGACCTCGTTATGGAGCTCGGTCTGCCAAAGCACTTTACACTGCAGGAATCTGTACTCAAATAACTAAAAGCACCTCGTATGAGGTGCTTTTTTATACGCCGTATTTTATTTTGATACGGCCGAGTTTTTCGCTGAAAGGTCTTGCGAGCAGTGAAAGGAAGAGAACATTCGACACGACATATGAAGCGGTATAGGGGAGAGCAGTTCCGAGAGCTGCGATGTACAGATCGGTGCGAAATCCCTCGGCGTACCAGAGGACGGTCCAGATGTCCATTATCATTGAGTAGGCAACACCGGCAACAGCTCCGTAAATAATGAGGAGGGCGCGGTGTTTGCGGAGCGGTTCAGAGAGAAGTCCGGCGAAGAAGCCTATCAAGCCCCACGCGAGCATTTGAAAAGCCGTCCACGGTCCCTGACCAAAGTAGAAGTTTGAGAGCAGCGCTGAAAGTGAACCTACAAGAAAACCAGCTTCGCCGCCGAGGTACATACCCGAGATGATCGTGAGAGCGCTGATAGGCTTCAGGAACGGGATAAATCGTCCGGCGAAACAGAGTGCGGTCATAACGGCTATGATGACCATTCTGCGCGTACCGGTGCTCTTTTTCTCAAAGCCGGCTGTGAAGAGTAGGAGCGAAAGTGCTGCGACTGCAAGGGAGATGATAATGTGTTTTTTGCGGTCAAAAGCGATCGAGCCGAGTATAGTTACAGCCGGTATGATAACAAATGGCACTGCTATCCGAATGGCGTTTCTGAGCCGTTTGTCTTTTATCACTAACATCTCACGCCTCCCTTTTACCGTTGAGGCGGCAGAGCTCTACTGCATCAGGAAGTGTCACAGCGTTGTCGTAAAAGCCGCGTGTCATACGGCTGACTGCGGTCGTGTAGAAGTTATTTTCGGAGAAAAATCTGTCCGGCGTACCGATGGAAACTATCCTTCCGCCGAAGAACATTGCGCACCTGTCGGCGCACAGAGCAGCAAATTCCACATCGTGCGTCACAACTGCGAGCGTTATTCCTTGGCTGCGCAGTTCGCGGAGCACTGCTATGATATTCTGCTTGACAGCGGCGTCCATACCCTTTGTAGGTTCGTCGAGCAGCAGGAGCTTCGGTTTTGAAGCAAGCACCTTTGCGAGCGCCACAAGCTGTTTTTCGCCGCCCGAAAGATCATAGGGGTGCTTGTCGAGGAGGTGCGAAATGTCATATGGCAGCTCCTCCGAAGAAGCTCCTGCGTCCTGAAGCTCCTCGCGGACGGTATTTCTGAGAAAGACAGTCGTGACGTCCTGCGGCAGCAGCGCAAGACATTCCCTGTAAAGTGAGCGGTTCTTGTAGTCCTTGAGCTTTTTGCCGAATACGCGGATAGTACCGCTGTAAGGCTTGTTTATACCGGCTGCGGCTGAAACAGAGGTTGTCTTTCCGGAGCCGTTTCCGCCGAGGATACAGAATATTTCGCCCTCGTTTATGTCGAAAGTCAGAGCGCTGAGAATGTCGGGAGAATTCCTCTCGTAGCGGAAGTAAACGTCCCTGAAGCTGAGTGCCGGCGAAGTTTTGGGCGCAGCGTTTTCTCTTTCAAGTGCGCGGACATCATTTCTGTAATTCTCCGTTACGAAGCTGCGTCCGTCACGGACTGTCAGCGGACAGCTATCACCGCTGTTCAGCGCGGTATAGAGTCTTGCAGCCGCCGGCATACCGCACATAATATCATCTCTGCCGCGTATTTCTGAGATAACGTGTTCCGGTCTGCCGTCAGCGATAAGTGTGCCCTTTTCCATAACGAGCAGCCTGTCGCAGATCGGGATAACGTCCTCGAGGCGATGCTCTGCAATAATTATCGTGATGCCGAGCTCTTGATTTAGACGTTTGATAGTTGCGATGAAGTCCGAAGCTGCTATCGGATCAAGCTGTGCAGTCGGTTCATCAAGTATGAGGAGCTCAGGCTGCATAACGAGTACCGCAGCGAGGTTCAGGAGCTGCTTCTGACCGCCCGAAAGCTGAGAAACGTCCTTGTCGTACCAGCTGCCGATGCCGAAATAGCTTGCCATTTCAGCAACTCTTCGTGCGATATCAGCCGGTGGGACAGCGAGGTTTTCGAGCCCGAAAGCAAGCTCATGCCAGACTTTGTCCGTAACTATCTGCTGCTCTGGATCCTGCATAACGAAGCCTATCGCGGACGCTGATACCTTATCATTGAGCTTGTCAAGAGGAGTGCCGCTGAAAGTAACATCACCGATCATTTTGCCGAGCGGAGACAGCTCACGCTTGAGCATACGAAGGAGTGTGGACTTGCCGCTTCCAGTAGCGCCGCAGAGCACTGCAAACTCTCCTTGTTCAAGAGAAAAACTCACATCTGTAAGAGCTGCTTCGCTGCACGTCGGGTAAGAAAAGCTCAGATCCTTGACAGCAAGTATTTCCATTTGAGACTGACCTCCGTTTCAATGATGACAGGCAGCAGAACAAGTGCCGAATATGCCGCGATACCGCATATTCCGAGCGCATCGGGAGCTGAGTATCTCACGGCTGGATAGAAGCTGAAATCGAGCTTGCCGAGACTAAGTGCTGCCGCAGTAATGGCTGTAAGCAGCAATGATGTGACAAGCAGAAGAATGTCTCCTCTGCGGAACGTGAAGCGTTTCAGCTGAGTGCGCCTGCAAACTCCGTATCCCCTTGCAGTCATACTGTCTGCGGTCGTAATGCCGTTCTCAAGCGCCCACGTTATAAGTATCGAGAATATTCTCATTCTGCCGCGTATATCGTCGATTATGTTGTCGTCGCTGAAAAGCCCCATAGCGGTCTGTGAGTCCTTTATCTTCTTCGACTGCTTGCTGAAAAGCGGAACGTAGCGCAGTGCCATTGAGAGCACGAGCGAGAGCTTCGGCGAGAGCGCGCCGGTGATGTAGAGCAGTTTCTCGCTTGTCATTATCTGAGTGAATGACCGGAACCAGTAGAGTACGCCGATTATCATCGCTGCGGAGTTCAGACCGTATAGTGTAGCTTCAAGCGTTATCGGGTTGTCGTTCATAACAAACAGTACGGTAATGCCGTTGTGGGACATAAGCGGATTTGCGGCTGCAAGTATGATGAAAAGCAGCAGAAAAAACAGGTGCGAGCGCATATGGGAGCTGCCGTTCCTGACAATGAAGAAGAGCACTCCTCCGAGAAGTGCGACGATCATCAGCGGCGGATATGACGAGAACATCGCAATTCCCGTTACGCAGAAGAAGTAAACAGTTGCCGCTAATGGGTTGAGTTCTGAAAAGCGTCTCATTTTTCGTACACCTCATTGAGGTCGTGACCGAGCTCGCAGGTGTAGAGCCACTCTATCGAGTCACCGTCACTGAGGACGTATTCGCCGCAGCTCCGTGATGGCGTAATGCCGTTGACGTGATAAACCCAGCCAGAGAGATCGCCGTAGTCCATTTCGTAGATGTAGTTGATGCCTGATATGTAGACCATACCGTGTGCGGAGCCGGAGCTGCCCTTGTTTTCGACCTGTATGCGGTAAGCTCTTGCGGCTTCGGTGAGAATGTCGTAAACTGTCTCGCCCTCTTCGATATCAAACTCAGTCGTGTCGAGGATAGTACCGTCAGCCGGAACATATTCAGGATCACCCTTTCCGGCGATAGTGTCACAGCGTATCGAGAGCGTGACCGTACCGACAGGGTTATCCTTTTGCTTGTGCTTGCCGTTATAGTAATCATCGGTAGAGCTGAAATTCGTTGCGAGTACGAAAACGATACCCACAGCGGCAGCAATTCCGACTGCGATGAAATTCTTGTAGCTGCGCTTGCCGATAATGAAAATGATACCGCAGAGCAGAAGAGCCGTGCCGGAAATAATGAGTATCACAACAGGCTTGTAGCTGCCCTTTGAACTGCCTGAGCCTTCATTATTGGCAGGAGAAATGACCGTGACTGTCACAGCAGTATCTGTTTCTTCAGATGAGACTGAAATAGTTGTGACAGTTAACGAAGAAGCCGAAGCTGAGGACGCTGATGAAGTTGTTGTCTGATGTACAGAGGTGGTCTGTGAAGACGAAGTGCTTTCGGAAAGTCCTGCGCCCGGAGCAGCTGAGGCAGGTGAAGTTACCGCTTGTGAAGCTGTTTCGGTGTATGTTGGCGTTTCAGGTGAGTGAGTGTCCTGCTGATAAACAGCTTCGGTGGAACGTTCAGAAGGAGACTGTGTGTAATGCTGTTCAGGAGCAGATGAAGTGCCGGGCTGAGCCGCAGATGTCGGGTTCTGCTGTTGCTGCTGCGAATGATCAGTTGTGGGCTGTGTAACGCTCTGCGTAGGCTGCTCGGGTGGAACTGTCGGACGGAGCGGTTTGCAGTTGTCAAGGACGAGCAGGGGAGACTGCCCGTGCTTCATTCTGTTGTATGCGACGAGCGAGTAATATGCCTGAACGGTTGCCGTGCTGTTGGAAGCACCGCCGCTCGTGTGGCAGAAGCTGCCGTCAGAGAGCCTGAAATTCGTGATAGCATCAATAATGGACCTGCCGTTTTTGATGAAGCGGGAGTCGGTCTGGCAGTCGATGCCAAGAGCCGAGAGGGCTACAAGCACCTGAGAAGCACTTTCGGGATTAACGTCACCGAAGCTCCTGTAATTGCCGTCGCTCTCCTGCCTTTTTGAGAGAAATGCAAGTGCCCTGTCAACGGACGCTTTTACACTGCTGTCGGACTTATACTGCGGCGCGAGAGACTGTACAGTCATAGCAGTAACGTCAATATCGCCGGTGCCGCCGAAGAGTGCCCAGCCGCCGTCATCGTATTGAAGTTCAATAAGCTCCTTTGTAACCGAGCTGACGGAGCACTTTCCGCAGGTGTGACCGTTATTGAGAATATGCAGACCATATATCAGGCTCATTATGCCCTGTTCTCCGACCGCATTTTCAAGGGCGTAAGTGATATACTTGTCTGAGCTGCCGACCGCAGAGAGAGCCAGCGCGTACTTTTCCATAGAGGTCGCTGATATGACCTGACCGCCGTCCAGATAGGCGAGCAGAGCCTTTTCGTATCGTGAGAAATTCCACTTGCCGCTCTGTGCGAGACCGACTATGTACCACTCGGAACCGTTTCCGGCGCTGCTGGTAAGATAGCCGTCTATCCATTCCTGAATACCGGAGTTTCCGGCAGAACTGAGCTTATAATCAATTATACCGTCGGCGAGAGCTTCTGTCTCACCAACGGTATAGCTTCCGCAGTGAGCCTTAAACGGAACAAAGCCCACTGCGATGATACATATCAACAGGCAGCTCAGGAGACCTGATGCGAGCCTTTTATACATCCTTGCGCTTTAATGCGAAAGCTGCGAGAACTGTGCAGCCGAGAACTGCTGCAACTGCACCTGTGCCGGCGTCACCTGTCTTGGGAGAGTCGCTGTTTGTGTTGTTTACTGCACCGGAAGATGTAGAGGAAGTAGTTTCAGAAGAGCTTGTCTCAGCTTCTGTTGTCTCCTCAGCTTCGGTAGTTGTCTCGGTATCGGTAGCTTCTTCTTCGTCGCTCGAACCGGGATCAACGGTATTGCTTGTCTCGATTGTGGTGGTTGTGTCGGACTCTGTTTCCTCTTCGTTGTTGTTGATGTCAGCGAGACATACAGGAGGAACGAGAGTTTCTTTTGTGGAAACAGCGCTGATAACAGCCTTTATGCTTTCAGAAGAGTCCTTTGTGAGTATGATAGTAGCACTGCCGCTTTCATCAGTGAGAACGCCTGTGCCCTTGCCGTCGATAGTGATCTCAGCACCGACGACCGGAACGTTTGAGGGAGCATATGTTACGGGATCATACTGTATCTTGCTGAGCTTCAGAGTAAGGCTGTCGCCCTCCTTGCTGTCGAGGTTTTCTCTGATATCAAAGAAGCAGTAAACATCGCTGAATTTTTTTGCGTCCGAGTAAACGAAAGCGTCTAAATGATCGCCTTCCTTGACCTCATCATTAAGGCTCCAAGCTGAGTTGGAGTTTACATAGTAGCCGTAGCTGCCGCCGTTTTCGATGCCCCAGAGCTTATCGAGGCTCTTTCCGTCGTAGCCTTCCTTCTCTGATGACTTATAGCCGGCTGCTGCACCGCCCTCAAAGAACTGATCGTGAGCAGCAACAAGAGTTTCGTCGATCGAGAGCTTTTCGTCGCCGTTGAGGTCAGTAACGAGTACGTCAGCCTGAGAAAGAGCGAGCTTAGTTCCGTCAGAAACAGTAACAAGTACATTAGCCTTGAGCGGAGCACTTTCCGAAGAGGGCTCATCGGCAGCAAAAGCGTTCATTCCGACTGCTGAGCAGGAGAGTACAAGTCCTGCAAGAAAAGCGAGAGTTTTTTTCATTTTACATTCTCCTTACATAATAATATGGCAACAAAAAGCGCCGGAGTTCCGGAAGAACGCAGGCGCATACATAGCATATCACGGCACAGCCGCAAATGTATCTTATGTCTTTCGTTGTCCAAAAACCTGATACAAGCCATTGTCTGACGAGCGATCCGGCTCGGAAATAATTCCACACGGCAGTGACTGCTGCGGCGGTTTCTCACCGCACTTCCCTCAGCTTCAGACGGCAAATATTAAATTTAAAATAATTATACCACTATACAGCGTAAATGTCAATAGCTCAGCCGGCTGACTCACCGGAATGATTTTTGCGGTACTGACCGGGAGAGATTCCGTAGACACTTCCGAAGAGCTTGACGAAGTAGGAGGTGTTATGACCGTAGCCTATCATCAGGGCGATGTCCTTGACCGGCATATCAGTGGTTATTAGCAGCTCGGAAGCCTTGTTCAGACGGCTGCTTATGATGTCCTTGGTGACGCTCGTACCAAAGGTCTCGCTGTATAGATGCTGGAAACGCGAGCGGCTGAGCGACAGGTCCTTAGCCATATCATCGACAGTATAGTCGCGGCTCGGCCAGCGGTAAATTGAGTCGCGTATCCACATAAGACGTTCTGAGTAGGCGTTTTCGGGTATCCGTGACGGATCGCGGTCGGGGTTGAGCTTTTCACGGATCTTGTAGAGGAGTATCCGGAAATAGAGGTCTGAGACCTCTGTCCTGCCGATATTTGAGGAGTAGTGCTCGTAGCACATATTTCTGACGATAGAGGAGATATTTTCGGACTCTGTGAGCTGGAGCGGAACGTTCAGCGTGATGCCGAGCTGTTCGATGAGGGCAACGTCCTCGTCCGTGGGACGGAAGTGCATCCAGTCATCGAAGTATTCGAGGCAGTCAGCGCGGTAATACTGCGGAGCACCGGGTGTGTAGATGATGAGGACGTTTGCAGGCATACGGACCTCTTTGCTGTCATATCGGTAGACAGCAGGTGACTTGATAATAAGGAGCAGCCAGTCAGCAGTACCGTCGGGGCGGTCGATGACGAAATCCTTTTCGTGTCTGTGGTTGTAGCCAATATCATCAATTAACAATCCGATCACTCCTGTCAGGTTTATACTCATATAATAACACTTCCGGAAGAGTTTGTCAACGCCGGCAGCACAATAGATATACTAAAAAATTTAAGTATACTGTTGCAAAACTGGTAGATTTGTGCTATAATGTAACTTGGAATATTTTTTGGAGGTAGAACAATGAGAATAAGACATAAACCGTGGGCAAAGCCCGAGCTTGAGGCGTGTCCGTTCTATATCCAGGAGCCGCAGGCTCAGAAGGGCAGATGGACAGAGCTTTTCTCCGAACCGGACAAGCCCCTCTACGTCGAGCTCGGCTGCGGCAAGGGCGGCTTTATATCACAGGCAGCTCCGGCGCACCCCGAGGTGAATTTCATTGCAATGGACATAAAGAACGAGATGCTCGTCCTTGCAAAGCGAAAGCTCGAAGCTGCTTACGAGGAGAAGAAAATGTCCCCTATGGACAACGTCCGCATAGCGATACAGAACATCGAGCGGCTTGAGCTTGCGTGGGACGAAAATGACCGTGCAGACCGCATATACATCAACTTCTGCAATCCGTGGTCCAAGAAAAAGCATAAGAAGCGCCGCCTGACTCACACAAGGCAGCTTGTGAACTACAAGAAGTTCCTGCGCGGACAGCTATGGTTCAAGACCGATGACGACGAGCTCTTTGAGGAGTCCTTCGAGTATTTCGCGGAAGCCGGTTACAGGATAGTTTATCAGACTCACGACCTTCACGCCGAGAGCCCGTATGAAAACTTCGTAACTGAGCACGAGAATATGTTCACGGAAGAGGGCAAGAAGATCAAGTTCCTGATAGCGGAACCTATTATGGAGTAATGCTATGGAAATAGAAAAAAAATCTGAGAAATTTTCATTCGGCTTCGGAACAGAAAAGGTTGCCGGTTCCGGAAGTCTTGACAGAGCGCAGGACGCGCCTGATAACGTCAGGACAAAATATGACAAAACGCAGATCGCTAAAAATGTGGGAAAGGCGGCTCTGCTTTCAGCAGCAGTTATATTCAAGCACAAGGTTACTTCAAAAAGAAGATCAAAATAAAAGCGGAGGGAATTGAAATGAATTTCAGGAGATTTATTGCAGCAGTAACATCGATTTGTCTGATCGGAGGAGCACTTCCGAATGCATATCCGGTACAGCAGGCAGCGGCTTACTGGGAGTCCGGAACTGAGGAGAACTTCGAGGCAGTTTGGGTAGGCAACGCATATTTCAAGGTCTTTGAGGATCACGCTGAGTTTGCCGGATCAAAGGCTTCACTTGGGGAGAAATATGAGATACCGGCAGAGGTCAAGGGCGTTCCGGTAACGCACATCATAACCTGCGGCGGCAACAAGGATATGAAGACGATCGTAATACCCTCGTCCGTCACCTACATCGGACAGTATTTCCTTGAAAACACATCAGTAACGAGCGTGACTCTTCCGAAGAAGCTCGAAAAGCTCAATATGGCAGCGTTTGAGAAGTCGAATGTCGAGGAGATAAAGATCGACTCCGAGAGCAAATCGTTCGTATCCGATGACGGCGTTCTTTTCAGCGCAAACGAGGCTGGCGGAAAGAAGCTCCTGCTCTGCTATCCTCCATGCAAGAAGGACGAGACCTACAAGATACCCGAGGGCACTTCACTCTATCTCGATGCCGATAAGACCTTTGGTGCAGCAAAGAACATCAAGACACTTGTGTTCCCGGATCATTACGCAGCTGTTATCAATTACAAGAGCGAGCCGACTTCTATTAAAAAGATAGTTGTCTGCGATCCTCTTGCTGAGATAGTTGACGACGCAGCTACCTTTAATTCAGCACTTACTCTCAGCGGCTATAATGACTCAACTATCAGTGCCTACGCTGAAAAGTACAGCCGGACATTTGAAACGCTCGGAGATTATGCCGGTGAGGGACTTCTCGATCACCTGAAATATGAGAAATTCGACGATCATATCGAGCTCGTGAGCCTTGACACACAGCTGAGGTCTGTCAATATCCCTGCTGAGATCGAGGGACTTCCTGTCACAAAGATAGGTGAGTGCTTCAAGAACCAGAAGCTGCTCAAAACGGCAGTTATCCCCGATACTGTTACAGACATCGGAGACGGCGCATTTTCGGGCTGTACAGCTCTTACAAAGGTGACTCTGCCTGCCGGTCTCAAAACTATCGGCAAGGAGGCGTTCTGCTACTGCTCAGCGCTCGAAAGCATCGAACTTCCGCCGCAGCTTGAAAGCATAGGGGAGTCAGCGTTCAGCACCTGCAAGCTGATAAAGAGTGTGACCATACCTGATACTGTCACAGTTATCGGAGACTACGCTTTCAGTAACTGCGATGCGCTCTCATCACTTACACTTCCGAACAGCAAGGCATCTTTCGGCAAGTCGATCGCAGCTGCCTGCCCTCAGCTGAAAACGATAAAGGTGCCTGAGAATGTCCGCAACATCGGCAGGGCTTTCGAGGCAGTGCCGCTTGAAACGATAGAGTTCAGCTCGCCTGAGACTCTTGTAAATGAGATCGAAAAAACAACTACCATACGCGGATATAACGGAAGCGACCAGTGGGCTGCAGCAAAGCTCAACGGCTGCAACTTCGTAAATATCGGCGGTGATTATGTCGGCACAGCAACTTATTACGCTGCAAGAGGCGACTTTGAATTCAAGGTCGGCTTTGAAAAGACAATAGTGATGAAGTACAGGGGAGAGGGTGAAACAGCAGCTGTTCCGGAGACAGTCCTTGACACACCTGTAAAGGAGATCGCTGAGTCAGCATTTGCCGACAATAAAACCATTAAGACGGTAAAGCTCCCTAACGGCTTGAAAACTATCGGTTCGGAAGCATTTGCCAATGCCAAGCAGCTGACAAGCGTCAACCTTCCGTACGGTCTCACAACGCTCGGCGAAGGAGCGTTCAAGAACACTTCCATCAGAAACATCAGCATACCTGCAAGCATTAAGACGATAGGTGCAAAAACTTTCAGATCCTGCACAAACCTCCAGACCGTCAAGCTCGGTACATTCACAGAGACAATAGGCGAAGAAGCATTCTATGGCTGTGTCGCACTTAAATCAGTGAGAATTCCGACTACAGTCAAGAAGATCGAGAGGAATGCCTTCTACTTCACCAAGGCACTGACGGATTTCAAGTGCCTGTCAGCGGATTGTGAATTCACCGATTATAAGGGCACTGCGTTTATCGGAAGTCTTGAGGGTGAGGACGGCGATTCTTTCTATCTGCCTGTAAACTTCACCGGCGTATTATACGGCTATGACGGCTCAACAATGGAGAAGTACGCTGCTGACCACGGTCTCCAGTTCAAGTCGCTTGGCGAGAAGCCGGAATATGAGCTGGGAAATCCCACAAAGTTCACAGCGAATGACTCGTTTATAACATCTGATGACGCTTCATATATCCTGAGACTGTATTCTCTTGCTGCAGACGGAGCTACAAAGCCCACAGAAGCTGAAATGCTCAGCTGCGATGTGAACGGAGACGGTTTTATTACTGCGGACGATGCTTCGCTTGTGCTCAGATTTTATTCGCTTGCCTCAGCACCGGATTACAAAAAGACTATCGTTGAATTTCTCAGCGATGTGACTTAATTTGAATGGACAACAAAAATAAAGCCGCTGCGGTAAAACGCAGCGGTTTTGCTTTATTCTGAGAGATCTTTCACTATTTTATCGAAAACGTCCCAATCTTTCTCGAAGGTTTTTTCCATATCCTTTTTGGAAGTGTACAGGAGCTTTGTCGGTACACGGACGGCGATATAGAGATCGTCGGTAATGAACTGCGGATCGAGCTTGATGCGATCAGCGAAAGGTGTGTTCTTGAGCAGGAACTTGTAGCCCTTGACGTGAGGATTGTCGGGGTATACGGACTTGAGATCAACAAAGTAGGACTCGGGATCGGGAGCCATTATCTGATCGAGCTTTGTTCCTCCTATGACGATGACAGAGTCAGCAGACTGAAGCTGTGAAGTGAGCTTATCATCAGCCCCCTGAGCGTAATTCTTGTACTGGTTATCGGAGTAGGGGATATAGTAAATCGAAGCGAGCGTCTTGCCGTTGCCGTTGAAATCGTCGGAGAAGCTCTCGACGTAGCTTTGCAGCTCGCTCATCTCACCGAGCTCCTCGTTGTCAGCGATGACGAGCACGACTATGTCCGGACGCGGCTTTGTCACAAGGCTGTACACGAGAAAACCGACAATACAAGCGGAGATAGCTCCGATACCGAACCACCATTTATTGTGGTAGAAGAAGTTGACGATCTTACTCCAGAATGTGAGTTTAACGGGCTCTTCGTGTTCCTCCTGAATTGTCTCGCTCTCCTCGATGAGACCTTGCTTCAGGCGCATAAGCTCGATCTTTTCCTCGCGTATCTTCTTCTCATAAGCCTCACGCTTACGCTTTTCACGGAGTTCGAGTTCGTGCTGTATCTTTTGCTGCTGCTGTTGATATTCAAGCTCTCTCTGTCGGCGCAGCTCTTTATTTGTCTGGAAAACGCTCTGTTTGATGTCGAGCTTTTCTTCAGCTGTATCCTGTTCAGGTGCGGAAGCGTTCCTGCTGTTCTCATCAGCCTGTTCGGGAACGTTCTGGTGTTTTTTCATAGGACCTCCGGTATGCAAATGTATAGGGCGGAAATAAATCCGCCCTTTTTATCATTCTTCTGTTTCTTCCTTGGCGGGACGACCGCTGTTTGCCGGGATAGGCTTCATAGTGGGGAAGAGGAGTACATCGCGGATAGAAGCGCTGTCTGTCAGGAGCATAACGAGTCTGTCGAGACCAAATCCGAGACCACCCGTAGGAGGCAGACCGTATTCAAGCGCTGTTACGAAGTCCTCATCGACCTCAGCGTTAGCGCCCTGAGCACGCTTGGCATTTACCTGCTTTACGAAACGCTCCCTCTGATCGATAGGATCGTTGAGCTCTGAGAAAGCGTTACCCATTTCGCGGCAGTAGATGAAGTACTCAAATCTCTCAGTGAAAGCGGGATCAGAGGGCTTTCTCTTAGCGAGAGGGGAGTTTTCAACGGGGTAATCATAGATGATAGTAGGCTGAATGAGCTTTTCCTCAACGAATGCGTCAAAGAATGCGATAAGAACGTGTCCCTTTGTAGCGTTATCGCCCTCATCAACTTCTACGCCCTTTTCCTTAGCGCAGGCTCTTGCAGCAGCGTCGTCAGCCCAGTCGTTGTAGTCAACGCCGGCGTACTTCTTTACTGACTCTATCATTGTGAGACGCTCCCACGGCTTGCCGAGGTCGATCTCAACGCCCTGATAAGTGATCTTTGAAGTGCCGCAGACCTTTTCTGCGATAGTTCTGTACATATTCTCGATGAGATCCATCATACCGATGTAGTCGGTGTAAGCCTGATACATCTCAACAGAGGTGAATTCGGGGTTGTGTGAGGTATCCATACCCTCGTTTCTGAATATACGTCCTACCTCGTAGACTTTCTCAAAACCGCCTACGATAAGGCGCTTGAGATAGAGCTCTGTTTCGATACGGAGGTACATTTCCATATCAAGAGTGTTGTGGTGAGTTACGAACGGACGTGCAGAAGCACCGATCTCCAGTGTATGGAGCACAGGTGTGTCAACTTCGATGTAGCCGAGGTTGTCGAGGTAGTTTCTTACCTCGCTGATTATGCGGCTTCTCTTGACGAAAGTGTCCTTGACCTCGGGATTAACGATAAGGTCAACGTAGCGCTGACGGTATCTCATATCCTGATCCTTGAGACCGTGCCACTTTTCCGGAAGGGGAAGGAGTGACTTTGAAAGAAGCTGTATCTTGTGAGCGTGAACGGAGATCTCGCCCTTTCTTGTTCTGAAAACAAAGCCTTCAACACCGATGATGTCACCGATGTCCCACTTCTTCTTGAACTCCTTGAAAACATCGGCTCCAACGTCGTTTGAACGGATATATACCTGTATACGGTCAGTAGCATCGCGGAGGTCAATGAAGTTTGCCTTGCCCATATCGCGCCAGCTCATAATACGGCCTGCGATACGGATCGTATTCTCGTGGAGTGCTTCAAGAGCAGCGTTCTGCTTTTCTTCGTCACCGCCGCACTCGGAGATGATCTTTGCCTCGTCTTCTTCGTACTTAGCCTTGAGCTGTGCAGCTCTGCCTGTAACGTCGAACTTTGTGACCTGATAAGGATCGTATCCGCCCTCACGGAGAGCTGCCAGCTTGTCGAGACGGTCCTTCTTGAGTATATTTATATCCTGAACCGGCTCTTCTGCCTGAACAGGGGCGTTTGTAAGATTTTCGCTCATTATTTTACGTCCTTTCGGAATTTACTTTGATATTTCTACTACCTCAAAACGAAGCTCGCCTGCGGGTGCTTCAACGATGAAAATGTCGCCGACCTTCTTCTTCATTGCAGCCTTGCCGATAGGGGACTCGTCAGAGATCTTGCCCTCGCGTACATTTGCGTGGTTTGTTCCGACAATTGTGAAAGTCTCAATCTTGCCGGTATCAACGCGCTTGATAGTGATCTTTGAACTCATACCTACTTCGTCAACGGAGATGTTTGAGTCCTCAACGATCTCAGCATTGTCTATCGTGAACTGGAGCTCCTTGATCTGTGCCTCAAGGATAGCCTGTTCGTTTTTAGCTTCATCGTACTCAGCGTTCTCGGAGAGGTCTCCGTAGGAACGTGCAACTTTCAGTCTTTCAGCAACTTCTTTACGTTTATTGATCTTGAGGTCATCAAGTTCGGCAACGAGCTTGTCGTAGCTCTCTCTGGACATTTTCTTTAAAGCCATTGTTATGCACTCCTTATATTTGATTTTTAAAGCATTACATATTATTATAATATATTTCTGAGATATTGTCAATACTGAGTCCGTTTTTTTCGGTAATTTAAAGAAATAAACCACTATTAATGGTTAAATGATAAATTTTTCTCATAAGTGTTGACAAAGCAAACGGTTTCTGTTATAATATTCATTGTTGTGAAACGCATAGGGGTATAGCTCAGTTGGTAGAGCAGCGGTCTCCAAAACCGCGTGCCGAGGGTTCAAGTCCTTCTGCCCCTGCCAAAAAA
>CACXEJ010000036.1 GCA_902766595.1 Ruminococcus flavefaciens
AAACACGCCACCGCCAACCGGTAACTCTGTATAAACACTATCTGCCGTTGTACAGCTGAGGAACTCTGCCCACGTTGTCGGCTTATACGGATCCGCCTGTGTTCCTGTACCTGTCATCATAACCACCTCTCATTAATCGTAACTGTAACTTTGGCGATGTTGTCACCTGAGTATCTCATATAGTTCATACCATCGTGCAGCAGCGGCAGGTCGAGGCTGCTGTAATTCATAATGTTCACCATTTTCTCTTCCATATCAAGGTAGTATATAAGATATAAGCTACAATCAACATATATCGTGAAGCCATTCGTAATAACTGCATCCGGTACACCTATTATCAGATCTGCGCCGTTTGTATTGATAATCACATTCTGCGCCGGTGATGTTGGATCCCTTGACGAAAGCTCCGTGTATAGTCTAAGGATCTCCGAAGCGTCCGAAGCACTTAGCACACCGTCATTATCCATATCAGCCGCTTCAAATTGCTCAGGAGTAAAAGTTCCGGGTAAACCGCCGGATATTCGAGTATACTCAGCCATTACGAGAGATGCATCATCTGCTGTTATCTTACCGTCAAAATTAACATCGCCTTTTAATATCGTTGCAGATGCGGGAGATATTTCTATTGCTATAATAGGTGCAGAATATATGCTCGATGTGTTCTCAACTTCCGTGTATCCGGTACCAGCAGATATTTCAACTTCTGTCGGTTCGACCGCGTATGCAAATGGATAGCAGTCGAACGTTATAGGCAGTTCCGCCGTAGCAAGTGCCACTCCTTGAGGAATAAGCGTTTCGACACGGCAGTTGATGTACTCATCCGGTGCTGTGGAGAGTATCAGTTTTCCCTCACCAGTCAAGGAACTGTATATCAGCGGTATCTTTGAACAGTCGGAAATAACCGCATTTATCGTCAGACTCTCATTGAGATATGTACCGTTAGGGTTCTTAATGATTTCCGGTCTTCCGGGAATGTTTATCTCCTCGACCTTCTCCGCCCATGAGGGACGGAAAGGAGTCTTAGTAATTATCAGACCTAAATCTCGGCTGTCTATGCCGTTGAATGTAAAGTAGCTCATTTCACCAGCCCCTTTCCGAAATTGTTACTCTTGGAAAGCTGACCGAGTTTCTCAGACAGTTTTCTCACATCGTAGTCATCTCTGATCGTTGCCGATACATTGAAAGTTTGATAGTAGTTCTCAACATTTCCGCCTTCAGCTGCTCTGTTCGTTGCCGTGCGGCTTAGCGGCGTAACCTTTACACCGCCGTTCATTACCTGAAGGAGTTCCGGACCTGCTTCAGCGATCACACCTGTTTTTCCTATTCCGAGAAAGTTTCCGGTAGCATTTTTACTTACTCCAGGGCCATACTTTCCCTGACTGTGGAGCATTGCATCATACTGGCTGTTGATATTATGGGGGATAAGATCATTGTTTTCATAAAGATACTGGGTAGCATATGCGCTGAAATTCTTACCGAAGAGTTCACCGAGAGACATACCTTTTTTCTGAGCCCACTCTGCCATTTTTGCATCGTTCGGGTTCATTTCATTTAGTCCTTTCTGTACTTCCTTAGCAAACTCTGCATCATACTTTGCACCGACTTTATATCCTGACTCTTCTGCCCACGTCAGCAGTCCCTTGATGTCGTGTCCGCCTTTGATCTGCTCGCGAATGATGGACTTAAAATCCATATTTTTCCCGAAAACATCTGTTATCTTGATACCTGAGTCCCTCGCCCACGTTGTAAGCGCAGATATGTCATACCCCTTGTTGAGCTGAGTCTGCACCACATTCCCGAAGTCCTTCTTAAATACGTCTCCGACCTTGATGCCGGCCTGATGCGCCCACTTAGAGAGACTTGATGTGTCATATCCTTTGTCGATCATTTTCTGCACTTTATCTGCAAAATTCTCTGCGAAAGTTTTTCCGAGATCTTCTCCTGTAAGTGATCCGGCTTCAAACGTCTCTTGAAGAGCGCTAAGAGCTTCATCTACTGCATACTGACTATCACTGTTTATAGCAAGTTCAAAGTCGCCCTTAGTTTTCTCAACAAGCCTCTTGAATGCTTCTGTCCTCTTATCGATATCAGTCTCATTTTTCAGAATATACTTATCTGCATCCACAGGATCATAAAGGATACTGCTGACCTTTTTATAATCGCCGCTCTCAAAGGCTTTCTCCGCTTCGCTGAGACGCGATTGATATTCAACAGCTTTCTTGTAATTGTTCTGACTGGTATTCATCTGGAGCTTATGCTCGCTGCGTTCTGCAAGAGCTGTCTGCCATTCTCTGTAAAGCTGCTTCCGATTATCGTCCTTATCCATACCCTGAGCGACCATACCGGCGATATTCTCGCTCTTAGGATTAAGAAGATCTGCCTCCGTAATGTTGAGCTTGTCTCCGTACTGCTGTATTATCTTCTTTGCCGCGTTCTTAACTGCTTCATCAGCTGAGTTATAGTTAGCATAAGCTGTCTCATAGCTTGTCCTCGCTTCCGCCTGATTTTTCGCATACTCTGCGGACTGTGCAATATAGCTGTCAAGGTAAGCGGACGCCTTTTTCTTGGCTATAAGGTTCTCAATCTCGTCGCCCATCTTCTTATACTGATCTATCTGATTTCCGGTCATTGTATACTCTGTGCCGAGAGCTGTATTCAGCTCACCGAGAATATACTCTGCACGTTTCTTGTCAGCTTCTTTGACTTTTCCTGTTGAGTCGGTAAGATTGTCGAGTTCCTTCCACAGGTCCTCTGTGCGCTTCATTTCATTGTTTGTCGCTTCTGCCGACTCATAGTATCGCTCGTTCAGATCTCCGAGACTTTCGCGCACGCTCTTGATAGCTTCTCTTTCAGCGGAAAACTTTTCTGCTGCTTCCTCTGTGTATGACTTGACGTCTTTTGCTGAGTTGATATATTCTGCCATATATGCGGTAAGAACAACGAGCGCTGTTCCGACAGCTACATACGGTGTAGAAGACATAGCTAAATTCATCGCCTTGATACCTTTGGTAATATCGTCTATCTTCTTGTAGACCTTATATGTCGCTATCGCTGACAGCGTTCCGAGTATTAGCGGTTTCATTGTCTTCACTACGTCGATAACGTCCGGACCGTACTTGCCTACTAACTTCAAGCCGTCTATTGCTGTGCCGAACACCTTGCTTAAGCCTTTTTCGATGCTTGGCATATGTTCTGTCAGGTACTGTACGCCTTTTCTTATCTCCGGGTTAAGTTCTTTCGCAAGAGATATTTTCAAGCCGTCAACTGCGCTGTCGAGGAGTATCATATCGCCCTGGAGATTGTCGAGCATAGTGCGGGACATATTCTTTGCCGCACCGTCTGACTCTTCCATCGCCTTAGTGAGCTTGTTGAAGTCCTCGTCCGATGAATTGATAATTGCGAGCATACCGCTCATAGCTTCCTGCCCAAATATTGCAGACGCCGCCTGTGTCTGCTGGGCTTCGTCGAGGTTTCCGAGCTTCTCCCTCAGGAGCTGCATTACCTCGTTCAGAGACCTCGTTTTCCCGGTTTCATCTGTCAGGAGTGTACTGATAGTTTTCTTAGTTTCGGCTGTTCCTGCTTCTTCTTTGTGCAGGTTTTCTGTTGCATCACTCAGCTTTCGCCTTGCTTCTTCGAGCTTAGCAGCGGCAATCTGAGCCTTTTCTGATGATTCTCCCTCTTTGGAAACTGTCTTGTTATAATTCTCCTGAGCTTCCTGGAGAGATATTGTCTTAGCTCTAACATCGTCCTGTGCCTTTTTTAGCTTTTTGCTGTCAACTGCTTTCGTAGTTTCGACAACACTTAGACCATACTGCTCCATTGCAGCAGTCATTTCCTTAGTCGGCTTTGAAAGGCGCGACAGTGACGATCTGAGCGCCGTTCCTGCCTGGCTCCCCTTGATGCCGCTATTAGCCATCAAACTGATAGCAACAGCTGTATCTTTCATATCGAAGCCGAGAGCACCTGCGATAGGTGCAACATATTTGAATGTCTCGCCCATCATCTGAACGTTGGTATTGGCGTTGCTGCTCGCTGCCGCCATTACGTCCGCGAGTTTTCCGGCATCAGCGGAAGAATACCCCATAGCTGTGAGAGCATCCGTTACGATGTCCGATGTCGTTGCGAGGTCAGTTCCTGAGGCTGCTGCAAGGTCGAGGATACCGTCTATACCGCTGAGCATATCTTCTGTTTTCCAGCCTGCCATTGCCATATAGTTGAATGCCTCTGCTGCTTCTGTTGCCGTGAACTTTGTTGTTGAGCCCATTTCCTCGGCTTTTTTTGTCAGCTTTTCGAGTTCGTCACCGGTCGCTCCGGATACTGCTCCGACCTGTGACATACTCCCCTCAAATTCGGCTCCTGTCTTAATGATGTCGGCTGTAAAGTCTTTGATCTCACCGGCTGCATACCGAACACCGTCGGCTACGAGATCAGCAAGAGCGCCCTTTAATACTGTGAATCCACCCTTGGCAGCTCCGTCAGCCTGTTCTCCTGCTTCTTCGGTCTTGTCTCCGAGATCTTTGACCTCAACAGCAGAATCACTCGACTCTTTCCCGAATTCCTCGACCTTGGCGTTTGCTGTTTTAAGGTCGTTTTCGTACTTTTCAACGGCAGAACGAGCATATTCGACTTCGCGCTTGAATGAGCGATACTGCTCTTCATCTATCTTGTGATCTTCAAATGCTTTGCTTACCTGCTCCTGTGCATCTTCAAGGAGCTTGAGCTTTTCCTTACTGCCGGTAAGCGCATCGTTGAGGACTTTCTGCTTCTGAGACCATAACTCGGCAGAATCACCGGCAATTTTGATAGCACGGTCTATTTCCTTTATCTCTCCGGCAGCTTTCTTACTGTTGCTTTCAACGTTCTTCAGCGCCGTGTCAAGTCCCTGATAATCGGCTCCGACTTTGATCTGCAAGCCCTTTATTTTGTTGGCCATGCTTCACCTCCTCATTTTATTTGACTTCTCAGCACCGCTCTATCCGGTTCAGACCGGCTATGATTATAGGCGCTTGTAAGGTATTCCCTTCCTGATTCGGTCCTTTCACAGTTCCATATGACCGCATCGTGCAAGTAGCTCCAATACTCAAATATATCCAATGCCCACACTTCGCCGAAGTTTAGACCGGTATAATCGGCAACTACTTTCAGATCGCTTGAAGCATTCTCATATTCATAAGCCTTATTATCGCTTTCCTCCGGACAATAAGGCGTTACGAGTTTGGGTTCAATGCTCTTTCATTTTCAACCCACTTCGGCATATCACGCATAAAGCGCTTTAAATCGTCTGTCGTGAAGTTGTCTATTATATATTCTTCTGTGGTTTTGATGTTTTCATCGTTCCTGTCACAGATGTGAGCTACTGCTCCGAATAACTGTGCATCGTTTTCAGCCGTCCTGAGTTCCTTGTAGTACATACGGAGTGTAGGCGGCATGATGTTCAATGTAACTCCATTATCAAGTGTGAATTTGAATCTTCTCATACGTGCTCCTTTGCAAAGAAAGGCGGGCAAACGCCCGCTGATATCATTTCTTTGATTTATTTTCAGCTTTGATAAGAGGAATGCCGCGGATATTCTTATCAGTTGCGAGTTCCTCTATACGGTCTCTTGTCGGCTTGAGTCCCTTGCGAGGATATGCGTCACCCACCTTGTAAGGATAGTTCTTATCCTGCAAGTCCTCGAAGTAAACTATAACCTTATACATTAGGCACCAGCTCCTGTGACTGTCACTACGCAGGTGTCAGTATAGGTCACGCCGCCTGATGTCATAGATGCTGTGATAGCAACTGTACCGGCTGCTACGCCTGTTACGGTACCGTTGCTTACAGTAGCTTCATCTGCATTGTCGGAAGCCCATGTCACAGTCTGACCGGCCGGAGCTGTTGTCGCTGTAAGGTCGATCGTTGAGCCGACTGCAACAGTAGCCTTGTGCGAGCTGATAGAAATGCCGACTACATCATCCTCGTCAAGAACGATAAGTCTGCCATCATCAAAAGGCTCTGCCGCGATATTAGGAGTGATCGTTGTCTCCTGGCCGGGCTTGTAAGCGGCAGCGAAGCCGTTCACGTTCTTACCGATGAAGGTATAGCGCACATCACCCTTGACCTTATCCTTATGTACAGCACGAACAAGATAAACCTTGTTGTCCATGTTAGCAGCACCGCCGATAACCGTGCGCCTTCTTGTACCTGTGATAGTTGCCTCGGCAGTAGGAACAAGCTTCACGATTGTGTCACCGTTCCAAGTGATAAGACCGAAGCTGATTGATGCAGCATCCTCGGTCATTTCGTTACGAGCGGCCTTACCGTCATCAGACTTGGCGTTGTAGTAGGTCGTAGTATATGTGACCTCGCCGCCGTCCTTAGTTCTACCGATGAAGTTAGCTTCTGTCTCGATTGCGCTATCGGCAGGAATATCCGATACGGCTGTGCCGGTGAACTCGGTCATAAAGATATCGACCGAACCCATAGCAATTCTGTTCTTTTCCTGTCTCATTGTTATTCCTCCTCTATGAATTGAGTTGTATCGAATGAAAATGTTGTCATGAACATCTTCTCTTCGCTGATATATGTATCCGTTGTTTTCTCGATCTCACGATCTCGGAAGAGACTTTCAATCTGTCGTTCAAGTGACGGTTGCTTCTCTTCGGTGTAGAGCTCGATGTTGATTGTCACATCTCGATATAGGTTGTAGTGATCCGAGCCTTTGATTTCTGTACCAGCCTCATAATAGACCACGAACGGCAGATCCTGAGGTGCCTTGAAGCACATATATGCAACCGGTATCTTGAGTGTATCGAGCTTTGCTTTAATTTCAGTTAGTTCCATTGGCTATTTCCTCCAGCAGCTTGTCCACCTTCTTTTCAGCCTGTTCGTTGACAATGCTGATATGTGGTATTGCTTTCGCTCTGCCTCCACCTTTGGACGCGTGCCCGTTTTCAAGTAGATGAGTTAATCGATAGTCTGCACCCTTCACATGAACAGTAACTCGAATAGCACCACGCTCCTTATAGACTCGATAAGTCCAGTTACGTTTATAAGTTCCTTTGGTTCTGTTTTTGCTTTCTCCCTTCCGAGTGACTCGCCGATTTTGTTTCTTTCCCTTGTATACCGGCGCGATCTTCTTTATTTCTGCGACTGATTCCTCGCCGATCTTCTTCAGGCCGGCTTCAAGCTCCCGCTTCGTCTCTTCTGTGAACTCTTCGCAGGCGGAAACGAGCGCGGTCACTAATGCCTCAGGAGTTGCGATGATCTGATTATGATTGCTGCTCATTATCTCACACCCTTATTTTTCAGTACGGCACGCATAACTATCTGCCGGTGCTGTTCGTTGACATCATCAATACTCTTGATGTCGTAGTGCCGCCCGTTATACAGTATCCTCATTTCTGATGTCAGCTTATCGGCTATTGTACGCGAATAACGCATCTTGAAAACATAGTCCTGTTCGGAGTTCACCTGTGCGGCCGCGTAGTATTCCTGACTCTTAGCCGTGGTTATTTCAGTCCACGGATTGAAAAGAGTTGTCCAGGTCTCCTTATCGTTGCCGATAGCGTCCTGTGTTTCCGTTAAGGACTGTAACTCTATTTTCTTCGTATACGCCATACTATCACCCTACATGATTAACCGCATACATACTGAGTATCGTTTTCACGGTCGGCGAAAGCTGCCTGTGTGAGCTGATAGTATAGTCCCGGTTCGTGAACATATCGTTCACGAGAACACACATTGCTGTTGCGAGGTCTTCATGCTCGTCAAGCCCTTCATCAGTAAGACCGGTATATCCCTTGATATATGCTTTCGCTGCCGGCATCAGAAGGTTTTCGACAATATTGTCGCTGTCATCGTCCGAGATACCTGTAAAATCCTTAATGATTTGAGCTGTTAATTCGCTTATCTTCATACTAACGCCGCCTTTCTGCGATCAAGCGGACAGGTTAGCCCTGCCCGCTAAACCGCTTATGATGCCTTGATCTTCAGCACAGCGAGCTTCTGCTCGTCTGTAACCTGGGAATCAAACTCAAACCACGCATCGATTCCAATAGCGTGCTGAGCGTGATATGCCTCACGGAGAACCTCAATGCCGATATCCTCACGGAAGTTAACAGAAAGACCGCTATAATCTCCGTAGAGAATCGCGAGCTTGTTAGCAGCGATGCTGTCCATGTTATCAGAGAGATTTACAGGCTTTCCGAGAAGTCTGAACGGGAATTCAGCAGACGAATCAGGCTCAATGAGCGGTCTGCCGTTATCGTCCTTGAGCTGCTTGATCGTAGTCCATGTTGTCGAGTTCATTGTCCAGCAGCTGTTTTTCTGATACTTCTGCTTTACAGCTGCCTGCACTGCGATAAGATCATCAAGATCAATAGTCAGCGCTGTTCCTGTTGTTACGACGTTCGATGTCTTTGTAGCACCCTGAGCTGCGCTTGAACCCGAACCCTTGAGAAGCTCCTGTTCGAGGAACTGTGCAACCTTCTCAGCTATCTTATTGATAATAAACTGTGTTACATTGATTGCAGAGCTGTTGATTACGCTCTTGCCGATAAGTACAAGAGCACCTGCGAGGTAGCCGCCGAGATCTACTGACGTGAACTTACCGCTGTCAGCTGTCAGAGGCGTGAACTCTGTTGCATAGCTAACTGTTACATCGTGAGTGCTGTTCGCCTTGGTCCACTTAGGAATCTTGAGCGTGCCTTTCTCGTGATATACCTCAGCTCCTGCGAGGATAGGACACATATCAACAGCAGCGTCGATGATACGCTTTGCAATTGATGTCGGCACAGTAGACGCGCCATTCGTCCAGTCAATATTCTGCTCACCGGCTCTCATTTCGGTGATCTTGCCGTTGATGAAGTCAGTGAACGCTCTCTCTTCGAGCTGCTCCTTTGTGAGCTCCTCCTTCTTAGGTGTTGCCTGAGGTGCGTGAAGCTCGGAAATGCCCTTCGCTCTCTCCTCTGCCTGGATAGTGGCATCAAGGGACTTGATCTCGTTCTCGATAGCATCGAACTGCTTCTGCTCGTCCTCCGAGAACGCTCTCTCTTCTGTCTTGACCTTGTTGAGCAGAGCCTCAAGCTCTGCCTTTTTCTGTGCTCTCTTTTCAAAAAGTTTTTTCATGATAGATCCTCCATTTCATTAACGTGAATTAAAATATAAAAGCATTTGTCCCTTTCGGTTTCAAATGCTTTGCAACGTGATTCTGTGCAGTTGACTGCACTCGGCTCTTAGAGCGCTTTCAGCCTGTTCTCGTACTCGGTATAATCGGGCTTATTGACTACTACCAGCTCCGGCTCAACATCAAGCGCACGCTGCTCGATGTAAGTATCTTCGCCTGCACGGCACTCAACTGATGTCGCAGCATAGCAAGGAACCTTATCTTTGATAAGCGAGATATGGTCGAGATCTAAATGATTGACGTGCCTTACCGGCAGTTCATCTTCTCCTCTGCTCTCCATTTCGTCCTGAACATTGTACATTCCGAAGCTCCAGCCTCTCAGCTTGCCTTTTCTCGCCATCTCAACGACTGTCTCGTCAGTGATAAGGACATCGGCGTGAAGGCCGATAGCGTCCTCCTTGAGTGTGAGCGTGCCGTCTGAGGTCCTTGCATAAGCGCGACCGGAATCATGGTCGAGCTGAACAGTAATATCCCCGTTCTTCTTGATTGCTTCCGCAAATGCTCTTTCCTCGATTGTCTCAATCACCTTTCCTCTTGGCGTGATTACCGGGCGTGAATGCTTTCCTGTGACGTTTACGTAGCCATTTATACGCACTCCGTCGCCTCTTACTTCAATACGCATTTTTTCAACTCCTTTCTGCGTCAGGGTATAAAAATAGCGCCTGCTGAGGACATTTATGTCCTTAGCAAACGCTTTTTGCTGTATTCAGGTGTGCAGTTGACTGCACAAATAGGTATAAGAAAACCGCTCTCGGCTGAGAACGGTTTAATCGTTTTTCGATTCTCCCCATGTGCTTTCATGGTACTTGCATTTTTTACAGATTTCCTTGTAATCAGGTTTTACTTTGAATTCGTCAGGAATGTGTGAATCATCTGAAATAAAGCCGTCTATTATATCAATATTTTCAATACAATCAATGGGATCAATAGTATTATCTGTTAACGGGCATTTAAAGCTCATATTATCACTCCTTTTTTGTATGCTTATTCAAAGTTTTTAAAAGCCGCTTTGTTCCAGCAGTAAACTGAGACTTAGGATAAGCTGTGCGAATAACATTCATATCAACATTAACATATGCTGTACCCTCAAATCCTATATAATTCTCAAAGTTCTGACCTTCAACCGTTTTTGAATACGAAACCACAGCATCTTTAATATACTGTTTAGCCTGCTTCTCTGAAACGTTATGCCCACGTTTCTCAATATGTTCAGAGTCTATTGTTAGTTTACTGGTATCAATACTTTTAGGTGGTATATGAATTTCGCCATTGAAATTAGTAGACTTGAAATCAGCTATAATCTCTTCCTTATGTTCAATTATAGCATCTTTTTCAGATTTGTCAACACCTTTCGCAGAGCCGCCTCCGCTGACACTTTTACTGCCTTTCATCTTCCCGTCAGGGCCTTGAATATACTGCCTTTTCCCTCTTAACTCAGCTCTTTCTTCTCCGGTAAGAAGGTTCTTGCTCTGACCGGTGTTAGGTGTATAGACCTCCATTGTCTCAGGGTTGAGAAGAACGTCC
>CACXEJ010000037.1 GCA_902766595.1 Ruminococcus flavefaciens
GCGAAGACGATACTTGGCTGGCGACGGCCCGGGAAACTATTTCAATGCCGGCACTATCAAGTCTATCCATTTGGGTAGACTTTTTTATTTATTCGATTTTTATATATAATATAAGGCTCCTGCTTTAAAGGGGCTCTTTTTTATTAAAAAAGCTGTATTTTTCGCAAAAAGGTTGAATTCCTAAGGGCTTTGTGTTATACTGTAAATAGCGTATTTTTGCCTGTTCGCAGGCGATCGTATATATCGGCTTTGGCTGGCAGCCGTAATGATACCAGTCACCGCAGATGCGGTTTGGAGTTTCTATGGATCTTACTAACACTTTTGTCACACTTACACAGCAGGCAGACGCCGAAAAGCCGTCGCTTTTCCCGTTCCCTTTTTCGATGCATCTCGTATTTATACTCATAAGCATTGCTTTTTTCTCATATAGGTTTATTATGCAGAAGCGCCCATATCAGATAATAATGGCAGCTGCAATTCTTGCCTCTATGGGCGTGTGGCTCTCTGACAACAGAAAGGTATACTACGGTGTCGGACTTATCGACGTTATACTTATCCTTGCAGCTCTTGTTACAGCTATCGTATTCAAGGCACCGGAGGAAGAGGAGAGCGACAGCGATGACAGCAGCAGCACCAAGTCCACTGACAATGTAGTTTTAGACGATGAAGCCGCTCCTGTATGGGGCGCTGCTCAGACTAAGAGCGAAAACGATGCTCCTGCTGAGGATGAGGCTCCCGTCAGCGATAATGCACCTGCTGAGACAAGTGAGCTCACTGTCGATCAGATACTCGAAAGCCTTACACAGGAGGACTGAGCCTTGAAAATTGCTGTTCTTGACTGGGATACTGTCAGCAATTGCGGTGATATTCCGACTACACAGCTCGAGGAGCTTGGCGAGATCAAGGTCTGCCGCCTGACTGCTCCCGAGGAAACTGCCGCTAATATAGGCGATGCTGACGTAGTTCTCTGCAACAAGGTGCTCATAACCCGTGAGGTAATGGACAAGTGCCCATCGCTTCGCTATATCGGGCTCTTTGCAACAGGCTACAACAACGTTGATATTGCCTGTGCCGCAGAGAAGGGGATAGTTGTCTGCAACGCCGGTTCGTATTCGACGAATGCGGTCGCACAGCAGACCTTTGCTTATATACTCGATCATTTCAGCCGTACACGCGACTACGATGATGCCGTTAAGGACGGTATGTGGGAACGCTCGCCGGTTTTCTCGTGCTTCCCGATACCTACCTTCGAGCTTGCCGGAAAGACTCTGTCGATCGTCGGCTTCGGCTCTATCGGACGCACGGTCGCGCGTATCGGTGAAGCATTCGGTATGAATATCGTTGTCAGCACAAGAACAAAGCCTGACAACTGCCCCTATGAGGTCACTGACAGGCTTACAGCGGCTGAAAAGGCTGATGTCATAACGTTCCACTGTCCGCTTACCGAGCAGACAGCCGGTATCGTGAATTCCGAGCTCCTCGGCAGAATGAAGAGCTCTGCTATACTCGTGAATACCTCCCGCGGCGGAGTCGTAAATGAGAAGGATCTTGCGGAAGCGCTCAACAGCGGCAGGATCGCCGGAGCTTACCTCGATGTTCTTGAAAAGGAACCAATGTCGCCGGACACTCCTCTCAATACCGCTGAAAACTGCGTTATCACACCGCATACAGCGTGGGCTCCAAAGGAGACGAGGGAACGCCTTGTCCGTATCGTATGCGATAACATCAGGGCGTGGCTGAACGGTGCTCCGACCAATAAAGTTAACTGAAAGAAGTTTATGAAATGAGAAATATTTCCGATAAGAAAAGGATAGTCATAAAGCTGGGTACTTCGACTCTCGCGCACAAGACCGGCAAGCTCAACATCAGGAGAATGACCAATCTCGTGAGGGTCATATCCGATCTGCACAATTCCGGCAGGGAGATAATTATGGTCTCTTCCGGAGCAGTCGGACTGGGCGCAGGAAAGCTCGGACTCCCGGAGAAGCCGAAGGATACCAAGATGAAGCAGGCTGTTGCGGCTATCGGACAGTGCGAGCTGATGCACGTCTATGACGATATGTTCGCAAAGTACAGCGTTACAGTGGGACAGATACTTCTCACAAAGACGATAATCAATAACCCGAGCCACTGCGAAAACTTCAAGAATACAGTAGAGTCGCTCGTTCAGATGGGAGTTATCCCGATAGTTAACGAGAACGACACTATCGCTATTGATGAGCTGGAGCTCGAGATAGGCGAGAATGACTCCCTTTCAGCACTTGTTGCCGAGCTTTCGGGAGCTGATCTCCTGCTTATACTCTCCGACATCGACGGTCTCTACGACGACGACCCGCGTACAAATCCGGACGCAAAGCCGATACACGTTGTCGAGGAGATAACTCCGGAGATAGAGAAGGCCGCAGGCGGTGCAGGAACAAGTCTCGGAACAGGCGGAATGTCCACGAAGATAAATGCCGCTAAGATAGCCACAGAGGCTGGCATAGATATGGTAATAATGAACGGACGTGATCCCGAAAAGCTCTACGATCTTTTCGAGGATAAGGATATAGGTACGATATTTCTTGGCAAAAAATGATCTGAGGTGAATAATATGAGCTATACATTAGAACTTGGTAAAAACGCAAAGGCTGCCGAAGCTCTCATCGCTTCCGCAGGCACACGCGAGAAAAATAACGCTCTTGCAGCTATTTCAAAGGCGCTCCTTGCAAATCAGGACAGGATAATCGCTGAGAACGCTAAGGATCTTGAGGCTGCTAAGGCTAACGGTATGTCCGAGGCTAAGCAGGACAGACTCCGTCTTGACGCTGACCGCATTGCAGGTATGGCAAAGGGCGTTGACGAGATAATAATGCTCGGTGATCCTATCGGTGAGGTCATCGACGGATTTACACGCCCCAACGGTCTCAGGATAATCAAGACAAGAACTTCGCTCGGCGTTATCGGCATCATATACGAGTCTCGCCCAAACGTTACAGTTGATGCGGCTGCACTCTGTCTCAAAGCCGGAAACGTCGTTATCCTCAAGGGCGGCAAGGAGGCTATCCACTCAAATGTATGCCTCGGAGCTATTATGAGGGAGGCTGTTGCCTCTGTCGGACTCCCTGCTGATGTTATACAGGTAGTCGAGGACACCTCACGCGAGACCACAAAGGAGCTTATGCGTCTTAACGGCTATGTTGACGTAATTATCCCCCGAGGAAGTGCAGGACTCATTCAGGCAGTCGTTCAGAACTCTACTGTTCCTGTTATCGAGACAGGTGCCGGAAACTGCCACGTTTACGTTGACGCTTCCGCAGACCTCGATATGGCTGTTGAGATAACCGACAACGCAAAGACTCAGCGTCCCTCTGTCTGCAATGCGATAGAGAGCCTGCTTGTCCACAAGGACTGCGCAGAGAAGTTCCTGCCTATGATAGCGGAACGCTTCAAGAAGCACGATGTTAAGATATACGGCTGCGATAAGACAATCGCCATACTCGGCAGCGGCATAGAAAAAGCTGGCGAGACAGAGTATGCAACTGAGTTTAATGATTATATCATAGCAATAAAGGTAGTGGAGTCGCTCGACGAAGCTATCGCACATATAAGAAAGTACAGCACAAGACATTCCGAGTGTATCGTTACAAGCTCGCTCGAGAGTGCCGAGAGATTTCAGAGAGAGGTTGACGCGGCAGCAGTCTACGTCAACGCTTCAACAAGGTTCACTGACGGCGGAGAATTCGGCTTCGGCGCTGAGATCGGCATATCGACTCAGAAGCTCCACGCAAGAGGACCTATGGGACTCAGAGAGCTTACTACCGTTAAGTACCTGATAAACGGAAACGGTCAGATAAGATAATTTTTGGAGGTCTGAATGGCTATTAGAAAAGATCTGGACGATATGCTCAACAGCCTTAAAGGCGGCAAAAAGAGCACTTCGGATACCGGAAAAACCAAGGAGAGCGCCGAAAGCGTTCATCCGAGAAAGAGCATTTACGATGATATGTCGGTGGACGACATACTCACTGCACTTGCCGATGACAAGAAAACAGCTGAAACAGAAGTGATAGCTGAAGAGGTCGCGGAGGAGTTTGTTCCCGAGCCGGAGAAGATACCTGAGCCCGTTAAAGCTCCCGAGCCTGTAAAGGCTGAGGAGCCGGCAAAAGCTCCTGCGCGCAAGCACAAGAAGATAGTCATAACGGGAGAGCTTCCCGACTACGAGGCTATTCGTCAGCGCGAGCTCGAAAAGGATCGCATCGAACGCGAAAGAAAGGAAGCAGAAGCGAACAAGCCTTCCGGACCTATCGTGATCGAAGAGGTCTTTGTATCGAACGTTGATGAAAAGGCAGAGGCAGAGCGTTTAGCCCGTGAGGCTGCCGAAAGAGAACGCGCAGAGCGCGAGGCACGCGAAGCTGCCGAGAGAGAACGTGCAGAGCGTGAAGCCCGTGAAGCCGCCGAAAGAGAACGCGCAGAGCGTGAAGTCCGTGAAGCAGCCGAAAGAGAACGTGCAGAGCGAGAAGCCCGTGAAGCAGCCGAAAGAGAACGTGCAGAGCGAGAAGCCCGTGAAGCAGCCGAAAGAGAACGCGCAGAGCGAGAAGCCCGTGAAGCTGCTGAGAGAGAACGCGCAGAGCGAGAGGCTCGCATAGCTGCCGAGAGGGAAAGGGAAGAGCAGGAAGCCCGTGAGGCTGCCGCAGCTAAAAAGCCGCAGTTCAGACCTATCGACCTCAGCCCTCAGATGCCGAAGAAAGGCTTCTTCGCAAAGCTGAAGGATAAGATACTCGCAAACGATATTTACGAAGATGACGACGACGATTATATGGGTGCAGGAAAGCCTGTTCCGCCGTCTGAGAAGAAAGCTCCCGAGCCCGAGGTAAAGGACGAGCTTGACGAGGCTATCGAAGCTGCCGAGAAGGAGTCCGAGGAGGAAGCGTACGTTCCGCTTGAAGGCGAAGCTATGGCGGAAGATGCTGAGATAGAGGAAGCTCCTGCTTCTGAGGAGCCTACCGCAGACGAGCTCCTCGACGCTGCACTTGCTGCGATACACAACGCAGAAATAAGCGAGTCAGCTGAGACTGCCGCTGAGGAAGAAGTCACCGAAGAAGAGTCCGAGCCGGCAGAAGCTCCGGAGGACGATAACGAGAGCGATCCTGTGAACAGTATGATCGAGGAAATGCGCGAGGACGCTGCAAGCACTATCGCTGACCTTGAAAAATCCGCAGATGAAAAGGCTGACGAAGCTGAGGAAAATACAGAGACTGCCGAAGAGCAGTCCGCTGAACAGTCCGAGCCTGAGCAGGAGCCTAAAAAGAAGAACGTTCTTGAGCGCATACTTGATGAAGATCCCGATGAGCTTCTCAGCGAAAGCAAGGAGAAGCCGGAAGCTGATGACGCTATTGCAGCTGACAAGAAGGGCTTCAAGAAGAAGCTCTACACCGTTCTCGGCGCAGTATTTGCCGTATTTGCGATAATCGGCGTTATCGTAGTTGCCGGAAAGTGCATCGGCGCAGTAAAGCGCTTTGCGACGGGAGAGGTCAAGAAGGACGGCTTTGCAGAGGTCGTTTACCCGGCAGTGATTATGGACATCGAGTCCTTCAATTCGCCGTCTGAGCTCAATTCCGAGCAGATAATCACAGCTTCTATCTGGTCTATCATTATGGACGAGGACAGAGTTTCAAAGTACGAAGTAAACCCCGGTACGGACACGATCTCAATACCATATATGGACGTTGAGGCGAGAGCCGTTGAGATGTTCGGTACAGATCACCCTGATTTCCAGCACTGCACAGTCGGACCGGTCGATTCGAGGTTCTTCTATTCCGAAGGGGCTTACAACGTCAAGCTCAAGCCGGTAACGTTCACCTACTCGCCTGATATAAAGTCGGTCGTTAAGAGCGGCAGCGAGTACACGGTAAGCGTTGATTATATTGACGAGCTTCCGTCGTGGATGGAGAAGAGCGTGTCGAAGTCCGTTGAGTTCAAGCTCACCGGTCACGATGACGGTACATACACCATCAATTCGATGAAGATAAACTACGTCAAGAGCGGAAATATATAAA
>CACXEJ010000038.1 GCA_902766595.1 Ruminococcus flavefaciens
AATGAAAAATCCCGATACTTATTGTATCGGGATCAGTTATCCTATTCAGTTTGATTAGATGTTTCTCCGTTAAGAACCGTGAGCATTCCGCCGCCCGCATAATAATGACCGATCCCGGAACGCCGAGGGCGGTGCGGGTGTCCGGGGGACACCTCTGCCGGAGACAGAAGCACCGAACGAACCGACAGGTGAGAACGTCCCCTACTGATTTATATTTTCTAATCTCTGAGCTCTGAATTGAGGTACTCGCTCGCGAGATACAGTGAACCGCATATCACCGCAACGCCGTTTTCGGCAAGGGCACGTTCCTTAGCCTTTCCAGCGCACTCCGCAAGGCTGCCCGTACCGGTCTCCGTGTAGAACGATGCTATGTCCGCGATAGTCTCAGCCGGAACGCTGTTCGGTGCAAATCCCTCCACCGCATAGACTGCGTCTGCACAGCCGGCAACAGACTTAACGCACTCAGCATAGTCCTTGGAGTCCACCATTCCCATTACCGCAAATATCTTCTTTCCGCGGCTGCTCAGGTACATCAGCATCATAGTCAGCGCCGCGACTCCTGCCGGGTTATGACCGCCGTCAACGAGCACAGGCGGTTCACCGTCAATGTACTGCAAACGCGCGCGCACCTGCGTGTTCTCGACTGCCCTGATTATACTGCCGTCGCTGATCTCAAAGCCCTTGCTTCTCAGGTAAAGGCAGACGGTTATGGCGGTCTGGGCGTTGTAGAGCTGGTGAACTCCCGGCATCGAAGGTCTGAGCCTTACACCGCGGTAGTAGAAGGACGAGAACATTCCTCCGTCGCCGTAAGGTCTGCACGGCTCGGGTTCAACGAATTCCGCACCGACGCTCTCAGCCTTTTTCCTGACAAGCTCCTTGACGCTGTCCGGATTGTCCTCCGCAAGCACGACCGCTGAACCGCCCTTAATGATGCCTGCTTTCTGCTCAGCTATCTCCTCGACGGTCTTGCCGAGAATTGCCGTGTGGTCGAGCGATATTGACGTTATCACCGAAACGAGCGGCGGCGGTATGATGTTGGTGGAGTCGAGCAGACCGCCTATGCCGGTCTCGAATACGACAACGTCGCACTTTTCCCTCTCGAACCACAGCAGTGCTATCGCCATTGTTATCTCAAACTGCGAGTAGGGCTTGTCACCGACAGCGGACTTCACTCTTTCAGCCATTTCACAGAGCGACTTTTCGTCTATCTCCTGACCGTTTATCCTTATGCGGTCGCTGTACCTGAGGACGTAGGGCGACGTGAACTGTCCCGTCCTGTAACCTGCGTCTATCAGTGCATTTGAAATATACTCAAGCGTTGAGCCCTTGCCGTTAGTGCCGGCGATATGAACGAATTTAAGGCGCTTCTCCGGACTTCCTATCCTCTCAGCCAGGTCTCTCGCGCGGGAGAGATCGGTTATCCTGCCGCCGGACTTCGTATAGCTGTCCACAAAGTCCATACATTCTTTAATATCCATTTTTTCTCCTTATGCGCAAAAGGGACGATGAGCTTCACCGTCCCTCATATCATCTTTAATAGGGGCTTTCCTGAGACTCAGCCTTTGCAACGGCTTCTTCAAGCGTCATTCCTGCGAATTCCTGTGCCGAGAAGATACGTCCGGACTTCTTATCGCTCACAAAAGCTCCCACAAGTACGCCCGGAAGAGCGCTCTCCGGTGCATTAGGCGCCTTAGGTCCGCCGAGATCCGTCCTGCACCAGCCCGGATCGGTAAGATTGAGCGTGATATCAGTTCCCTGATATTTCAGACCGAGATCCCTCGTGACCTTGTTGAGAGCTGCCTTTGCTCCCGAATAGCCAGCCTGTTCGGGTTCAAGGTCGATACCGCTCGTGGTGTTGACGATGCGTCCGAAGCCCCTTTTCTCCATTGCCGGAAGGAAATGATAGCATATCATCATAGGAGCGGTCGTGTTTATCCGGAAGCTGATATCATAATCAGAAGCCGGAGTCTTGAGATACTCAGTCCTGTAAGCTATCTGGAGCCCTGCGTTGTTGAGAATGATATCGACAGGAGTCCCCTTTGCGTCGATCTCAGCGCACATCGCCTCGATCTGTTCCGGTTCTGAAAGCTCCGCCTCAACGCAGTAAGCCTCGACTCCGAGTGCCTTTACCTCATTGAGAATATCCTGACAATGCTCCCTGCTTCTGCTGTGGAGCACGAGGTTCACGCCCTGCTTTGCCATAAATACCGCAGATAGTCTGCCGATACCTCTGCTCGCGCCCGTGAGGAGCGCCCATTTGCCCTTGATGTCTGTCATATCACTTACCTCCTTTTATCTGATGTCAGGAGAGATATCCTGCTCCCGATCAGTATTCGTAATCTATGCAGGCACGGTCTGTCTTGACTGTGCCGATGAACTTTCCGAACTCAAGATGAGCCGGGTGTACCTGATAGGCGTTCAGGTCTGCGATAGTCTCAAAATCACAGAGAAGCGAGATAGTGTAGTTGCTCTCCGGAGCCTCCTGTGAGTTGATGACTACCTCGCCCTTTTTAAGCTCCTTAACGTTTGCGATAACGTTGTCGAAGCGTCTCTTTGCCTCAAGAGCGTTCTCGTATTCGGAACGTCCGTCAGCCTCTTTCAGCTTGAACATTACGATGTGCTTTATCATATCATTCACCTTCATTCAATTCATATACTTTTGATTTATAGGTCTTACTGCCGTCAAAGCGTGAGTATTCGCTGTATCCCGTGAAAGCAAGTCCGCATTTTTCCATTACCCTTGCAGAAGCGATGTTCTCAACGGCGCATTCACCGATGATATGCTTTGCTCCCTGACTGATGATGAACTCTATCATACGCTTAGCCGCTTCCGTAGCATAGCCCATATTCCAGCAGTCAAAACGCAGATTATAGCCGAAGCTCCAGAAAACGCCGTCGGGTCTGCGTCTGATGCTGCATGAACCTATGAGCTTTCCGTCCTGTCTGCGGACTATTCCCCATGTGTACTCATTTTCAAGAGCATCAAGGCTTTTCAGCCATTCAAGGGAAGTATTCACGCTCTCGTGCCTGTTATAATTCATAAATTCAGCAACGCGCTCATCGCTTGTCCATTCAAAGACAGCTTCCGCGTCCTCAACGGTGTGTGGGCGCAGTATCAGGCGTTCAGTTTCGATAACGGGTACTTTGAATACGCTCATAAGCCCTCCTTATTTCGTAAGCTCGTAGCTCTCATCAATAAGCGAAAATATCGTTTCAAATTCAAGCGAGCCGTCCAGCGGCAGACTTATCCAGTGCTGCTTATTCATATGATAAGCCGGAAGAGCTCTTCTCTCAGCGAGGATAATCTCCCTGACTGCCGGTGTACACTTGACGTTGAGTATATCTGTGCTGCCCTCTCCGAAAAGCCCGAGAGTCCGGCGCGGCACGTTCATAATTATGCCGTACCATTTCCGGTTTCCCTTGTGCCTGATAACGGCAGCATCGGGCGTTTTGGCCCAGAGGTACTCCGGCTCTGTGCCGTACTGCTCCGCGACGTATGAAAATATCCTGTTTCTCATAGCTTTATGTGTCTTCGGGACGCCGTCCCTGCGCTATTATTTGAAAGCTGCGATAGACTGCTCTATCTTAGCCATCTTCTCCTGAGCCTTTGCCAGCTTTGCCTTTTCAGCCTCGATGAGCTGTGCCGGAGCCTTTGCGATAAAGCCCTGATTATTGAGCTTTCCGCTGAGGAAGTCGATGTCCTTCTGGACCTTTGCCTTCTCCTTTTCGAGACGTGCTGTCTCCTTCTCCTTGTCAACGAGCTCGTCCATAGGAATGAAGATACGGGCAGAGTCGGTAACAGCGTTTGCACAGTTCTCGTGTGAAAGGCTCTCGCCTATCTCAACTGATGAAGCGGAAGCGAGCTTCTCGAAGAATACGGTGCAGCTTGAGTATACCTGCGGCTCTGCTGTCTCGATGAGGAGCTTTGCCTTTACCGACGGCGGAACGTTCATCTCTGTACGAACGTTGCGGACTGCCTTGATAGCGGAAATGACCTTCTCGAAGGACTCCTCCTCGGCTGTGTAGGCGATAGAGCTGTCGTAAGTCGGGTACTTCTCGAGGATTATCATAGACTTCTCGTTTGTGAGAACCTGCCATATCTCCTCTGTGATGAACGGCATAAACGGGTGCAGGAGCTTGAGCATTCCCTGCATTGCCCATACGAGAACTGCCTGAGCCTTTGCCTTTGTCTCGCCGCCTGCCTGAATTCTCGGCTTTGTGAGCTCGATGTACCAGTCGCAGTAAACGTCCCAGATGAAGTCATATATCTTCTGTGAAGCAACGCCGAGCTCGTACTTGTCGAGGTTCTCGCCGACCTCCTTTGCAAGGCGGTTGAACTTGTTCACGAGCCACTTGTCCTCTATCTCAAGCTCAGCAGGAAGTCCCCTGAACTCGAAGTCCTCGGGGAGGTTCATCATAATGAAACGTGAAGCGTTCCAGAGCTTGTTTGCGAAGTTACGGGCAGCCTTAACCTTGTCGTCAATATAGCGCATATCGTTTCCGGGTGAGTTGCCGGTAGCGAGCATAAAGCGGAGAGCGTCAGCGCCGTACTCGTTGATTACCTCAAGAGGATCAATGCCGTTGCCGAGCGACTTGGACATCTTGCGTCCCTGAGAGTCGCGGACGAGTCCGTGGATAAGAACTGTATCGAAAGGCACCTTGCCCATATTCTCAAGACCGCTGAACATCATTCTGATTACCCAGAAGAAGATGATGTCGTAGCCTGTTACGAGAGTGTTTGTCGGGTAGAAATACTTGAGGTCCTCAGTATTCTCAGGCCAGCCGAGTGTTGAGAACGGCCACAGTGCCGAGCTGAACCATGTATCAAGAGTGTCGGGATCCTGTCTCATGGGCTTGCCGCACTTAGGACAAACTGCACTGCTCTCCTTTGTTACGACCATTTCACCGCAGGCGTCACAGTAGAACGCAGGTATCTGATGTCCCCACCAGATCTGACGGGAAATGCACCAGTCCTTGATATTCTCGAGCCAGTGGAAGTATATCTTGTCGAAGCGCTCCGGAACGAACTTTGTATCGCCGTTCTTGACAGCCTTGATAGCAGGCTCTGCAAGGGGCTTCATCTTAACGAACCACTGTGTGGATACCTTGGGCTCTACGGTAGTTCCGCAGCGGTAGCAGGTTCCGACATTGTGGCTGTATTCCTCTATCTTTACGAGAGCGCCTTCCTTTTCGAGATCCTCGACGATCTTCTCTCTTGCGGCATATCTGTCCATACCTGCATAAGCCGGATAATCGTCAACGATAGTAGCGTCGTCGTTCATTACGTTGATAACGGGAAGGTTATGGCGGAGACCTACCTCGAAGTCGTTAGGATCGTGTGCAGGGGTGATCTTAACTACGCCTGTACCGAAGTCCATTTCAACATAGTCATCGGCAACGATCGGTATCTCTCTGTGAACGAGAGGAAGTATAACTGTCTTGCCAACGAGGTCTGTATAGCGCTCGTCCTTGGGGTTTACAGCAACGGCTGTATCACCGAGGAGAGTTTCCGGACGTGTGGTAGCGAGCTCAAGATAGCCGTCGGAGTCCTTGATCTTGTAGCGGAGGTGCCAGAAATGACCTGCCTGATCCTCGTAAGTAACCTCAGCGTCAGAGAGTGAGGTCTTACATTTCGGACACCAGTTTATGATACGCTCACCGCGGTAGATGAGGCCTTTTTCGTAATACTTGATGAATACTTCCTTGACAGCCTTCGAGCAGCCCTCGTCCATAGTAAAGCGCTCTCTTGACCAGTCACAGGAAGAACCGAGCTTCTTGAGCTGTTCAACGATACGTCCGCCGTACTGCTTCTTCCACTCCCACGCGCGCTTCATAAAGCCCTCGCGTCCGAGATCCTCCTTGGTTATGCCTTCCTTGCGCATAGCCTCAACTATCTTCGCCTCGGTAGCGATAGCAGCGTGGTCGGTTCCGGGGAGCCAGAGTGCGCTGTAACCGCTCATTCTCTTCCAGCGGATAAGGATATCCTGAAGAGTCTCATCGAGAGCGTGTCCCATATGGAGCTGTCCGGTTATGTTCGGAGGGGGGATAACGATAGTATAGGGAGTTTTCTTGGGATCAGCCTCTGCTCTGAAGCAGCCCTTGTCGTTCCAAGCCTGATAGATACGGTCCTCAAAATCCTTGGGATCGTAAGCTTTTGCAAGTTCCTTTGCCATTGGTAGTTCTCCTTTATGTTTAAGATTTCCGGTCCGTGCAATAAAAAATCGCCCTGAACCGTTTAAGGTCCAGGGCGAACAAAAGTCCGTGTTACCACCTGAATTCGGATATTTTCTATCCGCACTCTGCGCAGTCGCGTTAACTGCTCCCTCTGTAACGTGAGGACACGCCGCGGGTTACTGTTATTTCACCCGAAGAGCTCCGAAACTACTTCCGCACATTCCTCATACCGCCTTGCACCGAACGGCGGCTCTCTGTAAATCGGCAGATGTGCGTACTCCTTTTCTTCACAGCCTTTGAAATATACTCCTATTATACACGATAGCTCCGGGTTTGTCAAGCATTTTTTATGGCAGCTGAAATCACTTTCGTGAGCGAAAGCAGATTATCGGTTCTGAAGAAGAAAGCTCGTGGAAAGAGTTGCAAGGGAGGCTCTCCCTTGCCGGAGTCCAGAGGCAGAGCCTCTGGCAGGTGCAGGGCAGAGCCCTGCAATACGTTCAGGCGCTCCGCAAGAGGTGAATTCAAAAACAGTCCAGCGGACTGTTTTTGAAGATAAGCAGTCTCGCAAATCTTTGATTTGCAGAGAATGCTATATGCAGAGCTGGAGACGCCCTGCAAGAGAGGGCGTCTCTTTGCAACGGTGTGATATTATACGCCTGCGGAGTTATCTCCGCACAAAAAGAGTTCAGAATAGTATTATTGCTGTCGTGATTTCTCACCAAAATATGCTTGACAATTCCGAGCAATGTGGTATAATATATAGGTAAAACAATGTACCGTATGGTATAAATAATCAACTGGAGGTCCGTAAATGAAAATCGAGACACAGTGCCTGCACGCAGGCTATACCCCTAAAAACACCGAACCCAGAGTAGTACCCATCGTTCAGAGCACTACTTATGTATATGATTCTACCGATGACGTAGCTGCTGTTTTCGACGATCCTACCAAGAGCCTTATCTACTCCCGTTTTGAAAATCCCACAGTTATGGCTGTCGAGGACAAGATCGCCGCACTCGAAGGCGGTATCGGCGCTATGTGTACTTCAAGCGGTCAGGCTGCTTCGCTCCTCTCACTGCTCAATATCCTCAAAGCCGGCGACAGCTTCATCTCTGCCGCTACTATCTACGGCGGTACTGTAAACCTCTTCGCATACACCCTCAAGAAGCTCGGCATCGAGTGCATCTTCGTTGACGCTGACGCTTCCGAGGACGAGATACAGAAGGCTTTCAAGCCCAATACCAAGGCAGTTTTCGGCGAGACTCTCGCTAACCCTGCTCTCTCCGTTTTCGATATCGAGAAATTCGCAAAAATAGCTCACGCAAACGGCGTTCCGCTCATCATCGACAACACCTTCCCCACCCCTATCCTTTGCAGACCTTTTGAGTACGGCGCTGACATCGTTATCCACTCAACTACAAAGTATATGGACGGCCACGCAGTTCAGGGCGGCGGCGTTATCGTTGATTCAGGCAAGTTCGACTGGACAAACGGCAAGTTCCCCGAGTTCACAGAGCCCGATGAGAGCTACCACGGCACGATCTACACAAAGACATACGGCAAGGCTGCTTACATAATCAAGGCAAGAATGCAGCTTATGAGAGACTTCGGCTGCTATCCGTCAGCACAGTCCGCATTCTACCTCAACCTCGGTCTTGAGACTCTCGCTCTCCGTATGAAGCAGTACTGCGAGAACGCTCTTATCGTTGCAAAGTTCCTTGAGGCTAACGACAAGGTAGAGTCCGTAAATTACCCCGGCCTCGAGAGCAACAAGTACCACGAGCTCGCAAAGAAGTACCTTCCTATGGGTACAAGCGGCGTTATCTCGTTCGTTATCAAGGGCGGCAAGAATACTGCTATCAAGTTTATGGATTCGCTCAAGCTCGCTTCAAACGAGGTTCACGTTGCTGATATCAGGACCTGCGTTCTCCACCCCGCAAGTGCTACTCACCGTCAGCTCACTGACGAGCAGCTCATCGCCTGCGGCATCAACGGCGGACTTATCCGTCTCTCTGTTGGTCTTGAGAACGTTGACGATATCCTCGACGACCTCAAGCAGGCTTTCGCAAACGTATAAGCACATAAAACGAACAGGCTGTGCGGCAAAACGCTGCACAGCCTTTATTTATGCAAAAAAGATACCGGGACATAAAGTCCCGGCTTTTTATATTTAAAGCAGGATGCCATTATTTAAGCTCATCTAGAAACAGATGATGCAGTCAGTATTCTCCATTCACCGCTATCCTCTCTTACAATAGTATATTCATTGAAGGGGATATCATCGGTTACAGTAGCATCAGTAGTTCTGACAGTTATCATATTTCCGTTATTTACAGTAACAGACTCTGTTTCAGGATCGATATTCATATTCTTGATACTGCTTACATTCTGTGCTCCCCACAATTCAGTAAATAAGCAGTCATAGCGCAGATAGAGGCTGCCTTTATACATAATGTAGTTAGTCAGATTCCAGTATGCGTTGTCAGAGCCTTCCTTGTACTCAGAGTTGAGGTTGAATACTGCTCCCTCAGAGTATTTGCTGAGATCTCCTCCGATAGTGTTATGCAGTAAAAATGAGTCATTTGTGAACTTCGAGCAGAGATATGCCTTTACGTCATCAGTATTTGAAAATCTGCTGTCAGTAACCTTTACATAGTATGCATACCATTCACCGTCGCTGGGATTATCGCTGTTAATTACGAAGCTGATCTTGTCATTTTCGTCACACTTGACGCCGATGCCGTACTTAGCATTGTAAACGTCCTTGTAGCCGTTCATAACTTCCTTGGCAACAGTTTCTGCTTCTGCCTGTGAGGGCTTGCCGAAATACTTGCTTCCTTCAACAAGATCATCAATGCGCCAGTCGCTGTACTCGTCTACCCATACAAGGTGTAAGCTCTGCGGTGCATACTCACCTGCATAACCTGAGAGCCAGTGAATGAGCATCTCGTTGTCGTTGAGCTTTTCAGCTGAGGGATTCTCTCTCATTCCTTCTAATCCGTTATTTTTAGCTATTCTGTAAAGCTCATTCTTATAGGTGAAGAAAAGATTATATGAGAGATCACCAGATGTAAATGTTCCGCTGTCGATCTTGTCTGTAAGATCAGGTATAACTATATCCTGTGTTCCGGGTGCCCATACTGAATCAACAAACTCCTTTATAGCATCGGCTGTGGGGAATTCCTCATCTGTTACCTTCCATGCATCGAGTACAGAACCTTCAGTCAGCTTGAAGCTGACAGGAGTATCCGCGTGATCAACACCGCCGGCATATACCTTCCACAGGTATTTCTGATACTTCTGCTCCCACTCCTTAGCGAATGCATCAAGGTCAGAGGGATTGCGTCTGTCATCAGTTGTAACTGTTGTTGTCTCTGTTGCGTCAGTTGCTTCAGAAACGGCAGCAGTAGTGATGAGTTCAGCAATTGTAGTGTCTGTAACTACCTGAGCATTTGTTGCTGTAAGAGCCTCTGTTCCGTTCTCGGGAGCAGTTGTCACAGTGGATACTGTTGTGATCGCAGTAGTTGTTGCGGTCATCTTGTCATCTGTGCGCTTGTTCTTGTCCATATGCTTGCCGAGCGCGATGCTTCCGCCGATACCTCCGGCAAGAAGTACAAATGTAGCTGCGATAGCTGCATATCTGCGCCATACAGGTCTTGTGTATCTGTCAACACCGCTGACCTCATCGCCATTCTCGTTATTGTTCATATTGTTATTAATATTATACTTTCTCTCACTCATAGAAAACATCCTCTCTTTTTCTTCATCTGTCAATACGGGGTAGTTGGCTGCTATCTCGTTTATGATCTCATCGTCAGGATCTTCGAATACATCGAATTCATTCTTATTCATTCCAGCACCTCCTCAATAACTGATACCGGCTTCAAGCAGCAGCGACCGGAGCATCTCTCGTGCACGGCTGCTTCGCTTCTGGACATTGCCAGCGGTAAGTGAAACTGTTTTTGCTATTTCCTTTGCAGTACGGTTGTAGAAATACTG
>CACXEJ010000039.1 GCA_902766595.1 Ruminococcus flavefaciens
AAGGCGATCGTAAGCAGAAGAACAGTTAATAAGCTCGGTCACAACCCCGGCAACTGGATCAGAGAGAAAAATCCTACCTGCACAACTAATGGTTCTGAAATTCGTAAGTGTATTCGCTGCGGTGCAGTAGTAAGCAGAAGAACAATTGCTGCTCCCGGACACTACTTTAAGTTCAAGCAGACAGCAAAGCCTGCGACCTGCACAACAGGCGGCGTAGAGATCTGGGCTTGCACACGTTCTGGCTGCAAGGCAACACAGACAAGAAACACAAAGGCACTCGGTCACGCTATGAGTGCATGGACAACAACTCCTGCAACCTGCACATCACCTGCTATCCAGACACGCAAGTGTACACGCAGCGGCTGCACATACAAGGAGACAAGAAAGACTGGTTCTGCTCTTGGTCACGCTATGAGCGCATGGACAACAACAACTCCTGCAACCTGCACATCACCTGCTATCCAGACACGCAAGTGTACTCGTAAGAACTGCACATACAAGGAAACAAGAAAGACCGGTTCTGCACTCGGACATAATTTCAAGCTCAAACAGGTAGCAAAGCCTGCGACCTGCACAACAGGCGGCGTAGAGATCTGGGCTTGCACACGTTCAGGCTGCAAGGCAACACAGACAAGAAACACAAAGGCACTCGGTCATTCATATAAGTGGGTAGTTACAAAGCAGCCCACCTGCACAGCAACAGGCGTAAAGCAGTATAAGTGCTCACGCAGCGGCTGCGGCCATGTAGCTAATTCAGCAGCTGTTCCCGCGCTCGGACATAACTACAAGCTCAAGCAGGTAGTTAAACAGGCAACCTGCACAACAGCCGGAGTAGAGATCTGGGCTTGCACACGTTCAGGCTGTAAGGCAACACAGACAAAGAACATAAAGGCTCTTGGTCACGACCTCACTGCTTGGAAGGTCATCACACCTGCAACAACAACTAAGGAAGGCAAGAAGGAGCGTTCATGCAAGCGCTCAGGCTGCAAGTACAAGGAAACAGCTGTAATCCCGAAGATCGGTACTCTCACAGTTGATGACTGTGGCTTTAGCACATTCTATTTCCATGCTGGCGGAACATTAGATGAAACACAGTGTTCATATCCTCTTTACGGAACTGTTGGCGGAAAGACCTATTTAAAGCTCAAGGTCAAGTCAAACGTTAACTGGACAGTATCTGCTTCAAAGAGCTTTGTTCACTTTATGAATACAAGCGGCAGCACTATTACTTCCGGTAAGAGCGGCGAAAGCTATGTTTTAGTCAAGCTCGATTCAATTCCTGTTACATCTGATATAGCTACCAGAGAAGGTACTATTACTATCAAGGCAAATGATAAGACCAAGACTTATAAGATCGTACAGGTAAACCGTACTTTTGAAGGACTTAAGAAGGCAGACTATATCAAGTCACTTAATAATAAAATAGGCAATAAAATAAGTACGCTTTCACAGAGCTCAAGAGTTTATAAGATCCTCAGAGGAGATATTATAACAAATGGCAATATTGAAATAGCACAATTAGATGGTACATTATATATTGCTGTCAGCTCGAGATTTGAGAATTCTGCATATGAATCTAATGTTATCATTGAGTATATGATATTCAAAGCTGCAAAGGGCTGCGAGGGAAATGCTATGGAGCCAACCATAAGCATCGAGGACAATCCGTATAATATGAAATTGAAGCAGGGAAGCAGCCCGTTATTAACCTGCAATCTTTCTGTTATAGCAAACAAAGTAGATGTTACTGATCCTAAGCATGATAAGGTTTTGAAAATTGGAAATGCGATCAAATTCCCAATCTCAGCTGCAATGAACATTTTCTTTGCTACTCAGATCCCGGGCGCTGCTGATTGTTATGCGGTAGCGTATACTGCTGATAGTATTCTTTCTAATGGAAAGGATCTTATCGTTAATCTCATAAGAGCAGATAAGGGTAAAAGCGGTCAGATGGAAGTAATAAATACTGTTACAACATATTCGCTTAATAGTGACTGCGAATTCAGCAAAAAAGGTGATAGACTGAACTTACACTGTCGTTCTTTAGGACGTAATACTCGTGAAAGTGATGTAACTATCAGTTTTAATGTTGTAAACTCTCTTGGACGTTCAACCTCTTTCACAAAATAAGCATCATATCCTAAGCAAAAGCTGCACATTTTCTGTGCAGCTTTTTTTATTATGTCCTGACTGAAATGATGGGTGTGCAGATGCTTGATAAGAGTATTTTTTGTCGAATAATGACCGAAAGTTTTCAACAGTACGAATAATAGCACAAATAGTATACTCCCTGTACAGTGGAATTGTGTATGCATACGAAATGTTAATAAGATATTCTCTTTTACTTGACAATAAATTAGTAAAAGTATTATAATATGTATTGTGTGTGGTATACTGTTAAACGGGGAAGGTATGGGATAAATAGAAAACCGCCCTTGTTCGTTAACAGTTATAATAATATGAGGTGAATTGAATTGAGGTGGATCGTATGATCACGACTATGTGTCATGGTAAAAGAACAATGATAATCGGAGCAGGTGTTGCAGGACAGATGCTTATAAGCGAGATCCAGAACGCGCAGCATTCGCCGTATAAGGGGGACAAGCCCGCGGCGAAGTATGAACCTGTCTGCATCATCGACAATGATACCAGCAAGCTCGGCACTGACGTTATGGGCGTCAGGGTAGTAGCAACTCCTTCCAATATTCCCGAAGTAGCAAAGAAGATGGATATTGAGCAGATAATACTTGCGATACCTTCTCTTCCGGAGGAAAGGCGCAAGCTCATCATTGACCTTTGCAATGAAACTGAGCTTCCTCTGAAGATAGTGCCCTTTATCGGAACTCTGATCCTCGGAAATGACACAAGTCTTCTCAGACAGGTCCGTGAAATAAAAACAGAAGAGCTCCTCGGACGAGCTCCTGTGACCTTTAACAACGATAATATCAAGGGCTTTGTACATAACAAGGTCTGTATGGTGACCGGCGGCGGCGGTTCTATCGGCTCGGAGCTTGTGCGTCAGATCGCCAAGTATGATCCGAAGCAGATAATCATTGTTGACATATACGAGAACAACGCCTATGAGATACAGCAGGAGCTCCTGATGGAATACGGTGACAGCCTTGATGTTGTCACACTCATAGCGTCCGTCCGCGACTACTTCCGTATGAACCAGATATTTGACCGCTTCAGACCTGATGTTGTGTTCCACGCGGCTGCTCACAAGCACGTTCCGCTTATGGAGTATTCTCCTATGGAAGCGATAAAGAACAACGTTGTCGGAACATTCAACGTTGCGACACTTGCTCAGTTCTACAAGGTCAAGAAGTTTGTTATGATCTCAACGGACAAGGCAGTCAATCCTACAAATGCTATGGGTGCCTCAAAGCGCTGCTGCGAGATGATGGTACAGTATCTTGCTCAGCAGAGCGGAAGCTGCTGCACTGAATTCGTCACAACCAGATTTGGCAATGTCCTCGGTTCAAACGGTTCAGTAATACCGATATTCAAGAAGCAGATAGAACAGGGCAAGCCCGTTACGGTAACTCACCCTGACATTATCCGTTACTTTATGACTATCCCCGAGGCTGTAAGCCTTGTTATGGAAGCAGCTGCAATGGCTCACGGCGGCGAGATATTCGTTCTTGATATGGGCAAGCCTGTCAAGATAGTTACTCTTGCAGAAAACCTTATCCGTATGTATGGCAAGGAGCCTTATGTGGATACACCTATCCGCTTTACAGGACTTCGTCCGGGCGAAAAGATCAAGGAGGAGCTCCTTATGATGGAGGAAGGTCTGAAAAAGACCTCAAACAAGCTCATATATATAGGAAAGCAGATCGAGATCGACGAGGACAGCTTCATAAACGAATTGAGAGCGCTCCGTGACGCTGCACTCGAAAACGATGAAGAAAAAGCGATAGCGGCACTGCACAAAATAGTCCCGACATTTATAGCACCCGAGAAATTCAACAAAAGAGTTCTTCAGGGCGCATAATATATAAAAGTATCTCCTGCCTGATACGGGAAAAAGTCTCGTTTCGGACAGGAGTTTTTATGTCTGCGGTGACTCGGTATGTGCCTTGACAGAATTACTGCATTGTGGTATACTGTTATTTGCAAAAGTTTGTGACTTGTCAGCCCATAGAATCATAAGCGTTTGATTCTCTGGGCTTGATTTGTAAAAGACAGCATATAATCAGCAGGAGGAATTTTTTATGTCCACTATATTATTAGCAGGCGGTGCCGGTTACATCGGCTCACATACTGCGGTTGAACTTATAAATGCAGGCTATGATGTTATTGTTGCGGATAACTATGCCAACAGCAGCCCAGAATCCATATCCCGCGTAGAAAAGATAACCGGAAAGAAGATAGCTCTGTACGAAGCTGATGTCAGCAACGCTGCGGATATGGAAAAGATATTCAGCAAGGAGCATATCGACGCAGTTATACATTTCGCAGGTCTGAAAGCGGTAGGCGAGTCTGTACAGAAGCCGCTTCTCTATTATCGCAACAATATCGACACGACACTGACACTGCTCGAAACAATGGCTAAATACAATGTCAATAACATCATTTTCAGCTCGTCTGCTACAGTTTACGGCGAGGCTAATAAGGTGCCTTACCTCGAGACTATGCCGCGCGGAGAGTGTACAAATCCCTATGGCTGGACGAAGTCTATGATGGAGCAGATACTCACAGATGCAGCGGCGGCTGATGAAGCTTTATCCGTTGTGCTCCTGCGTTATTTCAACCCCATCGGCGCTCACGAGAGCGGTATGATAGGCGAGGATCCGCAGGGTATCCCGAACAACCTTATGCCCTATGTCACACAGGTCGCAGTGGGCAAGAGGGAGTGCCTGACCATATTCGGCAATGACTATCCTACCAAGGACGGCACCTGCACCCGTGACTACATTCACGTTGTTGATCTTGCAAAGGGACACGTCAAGGCTATCGGCTACATTCTTTCGCAGGATAAGTGCTGTGATATATTCAATCTCGGCACCGGTACACCGTACAGCGTTACAGAGATCGTGGAGACTTTCGAGCGCGTGAACGGCGTAAAGGTAAATCATATTTACGGCGACAGACGTTCCGGCGACCTCGCAGAGTGCTACGCTAATGCTGATAAGGCGCTGGAGGTCCTTGGCTGGAAGACGGAGAAGACTCTTGAGGATATGTGCCGCGACAGCTGGAACTGGCAGAAGCAGAACCCGAACGGATACAGAGGGTAAATTGCCGGGGGACAGCGGAGCTTTTGGGAGTCTGTGTGTATACTGAACTGATGAGGAGAGAAAGAATGCTGCGAAAAGTGTATGAAAACAGGAAGCTCATGATAAACTGCGCGTTCTTTCTCTACATTATCGGAGTGCTGGTGCTCACATTCGTAGTCCGCGAGACTATGGTACTGCGCACACCGAAGAACCGCGGCGTGGTTCTGGAGCCGTTCCGTGAATTTCAGGCTATGATAGAGCAGCACGATCATTTTTTCTGGTTCAAGCAGATAATGCTCAATATACTGCTTTTTATCCCATTGGGTTTTCTGCTGCCGCTGGTGTACGGAAAGGTGTTCCGAGATCCTGTATTGACCGTGCTTACGGGCTATCTCTTCTCGGCGTCCATAGAGTCGATGCAGTACATAACCGGACGCGGTCTGACCGAGATAGACGACGTGATAACCAACACAGTCGGTACGGCAGCCGGCTATGTGATGTTTGTACTCGTAATGCGGCTGTACAGAAACAGCCGAAAGCCTTTGCGGAAATGAACGCACAGGCTTTTTTTATGCCGTAAATACCTGCATAGTCAGAAAGGGAACACATATGTTACTGAAAAAGAAGAGCTGTGTACAGATTTTATTCATATTTTATCTATTGCTTTTAAGTGTCAGAAATGGTATAATTATATAGATTTAGAAAATATGTAAGGAGGTTTTGCTATGGATTACCAGTCATGGATCGAGGGCATTGACGGTCTTGCCAGTTTGTATTCTTTTGATATTCTTCCGGACGGGAGCTTCAGCGAGATACGCCTTATGGCTGTCAATAAGCAGAATGAAGGAATGCTTCATTTCAGTCCGGACACACCTGAATTTTATCCCGGCATACCTTACCGCAATTACTGGATGGATCTGAATTTTGAGAGATATTTATATAAGAGCGGAAGCGAAAAGAAGTCATTGTATTCGTATGTGAACGCGCGGGGGTTCTGGCTGAAAGGTTTCTATATCCCTGTGAGCGCCGCTGAAATGGGTGTAGCTGAAACTGACACCAAAACTGTTTACTGCCTGTACATACTTGAATACGCCGACAACATCGAAACAGACTCTATGTCGCAGCATTCGGCAGATGTTTCAGCAGCAGTTACAAATATAAGCATAAAGCTGCACGAAGAGCAGGATTTCTACAAGGCAATGGCTGAAACGGCTGCGGAGATAAAGCAGATCTGCGGTGCGGACAGATGCTCGATATTTACGGTAGATAAGAGCAGTCAGAAATGCAGATTAATAAATCCTGCGGGCGTTCAGGAAGAGACTTTGAAGGAGTTTGCGGCTGAAATGGAGTGTTCGCCGTATGAAATATCAGAGCATTGGGAGAAGGCCCTCGAGCTCAGCGACTGCCTTATACTTGAAGACCTGAAGGTGATCGAGGAACGTGATCCTTTGTGGTACAGGTCGCTTTGCAGGCATAATATCAAGAATATCATACTCTATGAGATACGCAGCAAGCAGACTCTTGTCGGCTTTATATGGGCAGCTGATTATGATACAACAAAAATGATCCGTATAAAGAATACCCTTGAGCTGACTGCTTTCCTGCTTGCCGCCGTTATTCAGAATCATCAGCTGATCTCCCGTCTTGAGGTAAAGAGCCAGATCGACGGACTGACTCAGCTGCTGAGCCGTAACGCTATGAATGAACGTCTGGACAAGTTAGCCTCCGGAGAGACAGCGCGTCCTGAAACTTTGGGCGTCATATTTGCTGACCTGAACGGTCTCAAGGCTGTGAACGACAGAGAGGGACACGATGCAGGAGACAAGCTGCTCACCAAAGCGGCAGCTCTGCTCAAAATAGCATTCAGCGACTACGATATATACCGTGCCGGCGGAGATGAGTTTGTGGTGTTATGTCCTAATGCAGCGGAAAAAAGGCTTGTGGAAATGGTGTCGCAGCTCCGCAGACTTGCCGACAACACATCTGATGTGAACTTCGCAGTCGGTATCGAATACTGTACCGGCAACTACGATATATACCGTGCAATGCAGGAAGCTGACGGAAAAATGTACAGGGACAAGGCGGAATTCTACCGTCTGCACCCCGAAAAGGACAGAAGAAAACGCAGCAGGGGTTAATACTGCGTGCAATGACATATATGAAGTGAAAACTGACAGTAAAGCGCCGCTGATGACAGCGGCGTTTTTCATATTTTCACAGCATTTTTTCGTACAGCGCGTAGGTGTACTGCTCTTCAATGAGACTGCTGTAATAGCTCCCGGTGACCTTGCCCTTGCGGATAAGCGCGCCGACGGAGAATGCCTGCTTTTTGCACATTTCCCGGAGGAGACATTCTGAGAGTGCCTTGCCGAGCCCGAGGTGTTCCGGTTCAGTGCCGAGATACAGGAGAATGTAGTCCTCAGGCGCTTTCTTCACCTTTAATATGTGCCGGAGCTTTGAGAGAGTCAGCCTTCCGCTTGAAGCGTTCCCGTAATTCGGAAGTGTAACGAAGAAACCGACCGCCTTGCCGTTATAGTATGCGATCTTGACCATATCGAAATCGGCAGCGAACCTCATAGAGCCGTACATCGCGCAGAATTCGTCCTCCGTGATGTGCGAGAAGGTCTGAAAACCGCTGTACAGAGAGATCAGCAGCCGGTATATCTCGCGCAGGCTCTTGTCAAACGTCGCCTTATCAAGAGAGCATATCGAGTAGCCCTTTTCCGTGAAGTGCTGAAGTCTGCGGACGTTCCTCTTGTTCAGGAAGCTCTGAGGTATCTTTCCGTACCGGTTCGAGACGTATTCTCCGCTGACGCCAAAGCCGTTTTCGAGGAAAAATTTCTCGTAGTACGGCAGATTGTAGGGCTCGCCGGTGTAGGGCAGCTTATCGAAGCAGTTTGTCTTGAGACGGTAGCCGATCCAGAACGAAGCGTCAACAGGTCCGACAAGCGAAGTGCAGCCGAGCTTCTTAGCCTTGACCTCTGCCGCTTTGAAAATACACCGCGCTGCTGCGGAGTTGTCAATGCACTCGAAAAAGCCGATGTACGCACAGGCAGAGTCCGGATATACGGTCAGAATACAGCGTGCGGCGACACTGCGCTTTTCATCGTACACGAGAAACGGATACACGGAAAAATAGTGGCTGAGGGTATGACTGCCTCTGAGGATAGCCTTTTCGGCTGCCGGATCCTGCGTCAGCTGCTTTCTCGTATAGAGCTTAGCCGGAAACCGCAGAAAACGCCGGACGCTTTTTTTATCCCGGGGATCAAAACAAACTGCCTTGAATTTCATATCTGACTCCTTTATGAAGCGGCTCGCTGTATTATCTGAACAGTGCCGTCGATGCCGTTCAGGCGGACATAATCGCCGTCGTGAAGGTGGTCGCAGGCATTGCCCACGCCGACGACAGCCGGCTTTCTGAGCTCGCGCGAGATGATAGCGGTGTGGGAGAGAAGTGAACCGCGCTTTGAGATAATGCCGAGCGACTGCGATATGACATAGACCCAGCCCGGATCGGTAACATCTGCCAAGATTATCTTTCCGGAAGCGTCGGTATCAGCGGTTAGCGCGGAGATATGAGCGACCTCGCCCTCGACAATTCCGGACGAACAGGGAGTGCCGTAGATAAGCGCAGTATCGCTGTGAATGGTATCGGAAACGAATTCCGCCGGGTGCTTGTCGAAGACTTCCCGGTCAAAAACGATGCGCGTGTAGGGCGGAATGGCAGCAAAGGCTTCCCATTGCTGTTTTCTTGAAGCGATGAGCTCCCGGAGCCCGGACGTTTTGCCGTTTACAGCCTGTTCGAGCTCGGAGAACGTCAGATAGAACACATCTTTCTGCTCTCCGATGAGACCGTGCCTGCTGAGGTCGCTTCCGCATTTCAGGACTATCTCGCGGATAAGTCCGAAGATCTTGCCGCGCGACATTCTTGACTTTTCGCGGAGGAGAATACCGTTGTAAGCCTTTTTTGCGTACAGTTTCGGGAGACCGTGCAGCTTCGGACGGGCGGCTGTTTCAGGCGGCGTGAGGTCCGCGAAAGTTGAGACGGTCTCGACAAAAAGCAGCGGATCGGTGCGGTAGGTCTCTGCTTCGAGCTTGAGCTCGCAGGAGCAGCGGTCGCCGTATTCCCCGATGAATTCCGTTATAAGCTGCGCTGAACGGGTAGGACGGGAGACGAATTCCGCGAATTCCTCCTGCGTCGAAATTGCACAGAATTCCTCGTAGCTGTTCTCTCTGCGGAGCGTTTTCCGGATAGCCGTCAGGAGCCTGACTGGCTTCATACTCTCTATCGAGTTTGAGCCGCAGATTATCTGATTTGCGGTGTTTTCCGGGTTCTCGTACCTGAGAGAATGTTTGAGCAGACCAGTGAAAATGAAAGCGTACATATCATTCACCAGCGTCAGATCCCAGCAATTGCCGAGCGCATTTTTCAGCTCAACGTAGATGCCGAAGAGCTCGGCAGGGGAGTCAGTTCGTCGGATGCGCGCGCTGAATTCCGGGTACATCTCATCGAATTTCCGGTTCAGCTTCTTCATATTCCGCTCGTTTGCTGAGATGAGCTGAATGAATGAGAGCAGCACTCTCAGCTTTGTCATACGGCTCGGGGACTCCGCTGATCGAGTCACGCTTTTGTCCGAAACACCGAGCATTTCCTGCCATACGGGAATGATCTTTTTGCTGAACGGCAGCATCGTGATAACGTCATACCAGCTGCTTATCCGGTAATATATCCTGCCGTTTGCGGAGTCGGTCATATTGGCGAGAACGTCCGCCAGACGCTCGGCAGTGCCGTCGTTGCGCGTTATGCGGCGGACGCAGCTGCTGAACACGATACTGTAAACGTCCCTGACGAAGCTGATAGTCATCGGCGAGGAAATACCGGGGTAGCTCTCCGAAATATTGCTGCTGTCGAGGATAATGTGCCCGTCGGAATGGAGAGTCGTTATCGGTCTCGCCTGCAAAACGAAGATCTCGCCGTCCCTGACCGCGTACTCAATATCACATTCGCAGCCGAACATTTCCCGGACGTCCGCAGCGATCTTCAGCAGCTCTTCGAGCATATCGCTGCCGAGCTTCGGAGCGCCCTCGCGGAGCTCCGCGTAATAGCTGCTGTCGGAGCGGTTACAGTAATAGGTGCTGACAGCGACGCGGTCCTCGACCACATTGTCGCCTGTCCCTGCGCCGACCGTAATGACGGTCTCGCTGAGGATACCCTGCGGATTTGCGGTGAAGATAACGCCGGAGCAGTCCGCGTCAACCATAACCTGCACAATGACATTGATGCGGAACTCCGCGCGGCTTATGCCGCTTATGCGGAGGTATTCCGCAATGCTCCCACTGTCGGCGGAGGCACGGCAAAGCCCTATTTTCTCGGGGAGCTCGTCTGCCGGAACGAACAGGAAGGTGTCGAGCTGTCCGGCAAATGAGAACGAGCTGCTGTCCTCGGCTGATGCGGAAGAACGGACGGAAAACAGCGTTCCCTCGGAGAATGTCCTGCGCACATATCCGAGAACTTCCTCCTGCTGAGTCTCATCTGTTATGCAGAACAGCTCCGGGACGTTCATTCCGTGCAGCTTCATCTGAAAGAGACGTTCAGCCTTTGCGCCAACGCAGAATTTTGTGTAGTTTTCAGCAGTTACGATCATATTTCTCACCTCGCAAAAGCGATATATCCTCCGACGGTCAGGAGCATAATGCTCTCCTGGATGTAAGTGTAGCGCTCTACCTTTTCAACGAGCCTGAATTTGTGCGGATCGTGCATATATTCGATGAATTTCCACGTCATCCAGCAGACGTTTATGAAGAGTGCGATGACGGAGAGCCAGCTGAGTCTGTAAACGAGCAGGAAGTTCGTGATGATGTCGATTATTGTGAGTATCAGGACGAACCTCGTTGCCCTGCGGTAGCCGAACAGCTTTGAATATGTGACATACTCGGTCTCGTCCTCGGGAGCCTTTATCTTGCGGGAAATTTCCCATATCAGTGCCGGGAAGTAGAGCGTGAATGCGGCGAGGACTGTCGTCAGTGTGAACGCGCTCAGACCGTACTTTATGCAGGTGAACGAGATGATGTAGATGTTCATTATCATCTGCACGGGATTGTGGGTGACGAGTGCGAGCGGCAGGCTCTTCTGTATTTTTTTCTTCTGGAAGAACCACATCGACATCAGCGTTCCGTAGACGTAGAGGAATACGAAGAACGGTATGTTGTTCATAAAGCAGACGTTCAGCAGAACGGTCACGGCGATGAGCAGACCGATGAAAATGCCGAGATCCTTTTTCGTGACTCTGCCTGAGGGGAGCGGACGCTCCCTGAACAGCCGGCAGTCGAGCTCGTAGTCCTTGAAGTCGTCAGCGATACGCAGCCAGCAAAGGAAGCTGAATACCGTGAAGCCGCCGATGAATTCGGCTGCGCTTATATGAAAGCTCGTCACTCCGTTATTGAGGAGGATAATGAAGTATATCTCGAAGAAAACTATTCCGCCGAGCAGAAGTCTCGGTATCAGGGGGTACATTTCCTTGAAATAGATATTAAGTCGTTTCAGCATAATAAACGCTCCTTTCGCGTTATATATTTTTGCGGATCTTCGCCGCGTACAGCAGCACATTCAGCGCGATATGCGTCAGTGCTCCGAGCACGATGTACTGTATGTACTGCGGAACAGTCAGACCGCTGAACACAGCCAGCAGCAGGACTACTCCGAGCAGCGAGTCTATCTGGTCGATGATGAAGAACAGCGCTCCTATGAAGCCGTGGGAGGTTTTCCCCGGCTGTATGCCGATGCGGCGCTTGATGAAGCTGTTCGGCAGTTCGCAGAGGACGTAGGCGAGCCCGAACATCGCACCTGCGGCAGCGTTGAAAAGCAGCGTGTTGTCAAAGCTCTGATAGAGCTCGTTGCGGCTGCTTATTGCTCCGGACGATGCTGTGAGCAGCCCCCACATTACCTGCGCGAGAGCAGTAGCGGCGATCATACCGAAAAAGCCTGCCCACGTCTTATTGTCACCGAAGATGCGCTTGCCATCGGAGAAGCTCTTTCCGCCGTCTATCGGGGAGGAATGGGAGCGGTAGAGCTGAGTTTTCGTGAACAGCATATTTGCGGCACCGGCGATGACGACAGGCATCAGAGTTGCGTACATAATGAGAATTCTCATCACATCATCTCCAGAAATTTCGGGATAAGTATAATTGCCTGCGACACGAAGAACGCTATCGACAGAATAAATACACCGGCTGCGGCAGTGTCCTTGATGAACTTGTTGTCGGCGGATATTTCGGGAAAATTAGTGTCGAGGAGACGTTCGAGAGCGGTGTTGAGATACTCCGCCGCAAAGACTCCGCAGACGAGTGAAAAGCCGATAAGGAATTCAGCCGCGGAAACTCTGAGCAGCAGTCCTGCGAAGAAGAACACGGAATAGATCACGGTGTATTCGCGAAAATTGCGTTCTTCCTTCCAAGCTGCCTGCATACCCTGAAAGGCGCAGCGCATACTCTGGAAGATGTTCTTGTTTTTCATTGAAGCACGTTCATTCCGAGTCCGGCTGAAAGTGCCTGTCACAGCAGTAGTTTTCATAGAAACACACCCTTTCGTTACTGCGGCACTGACTGTGCAGCGGCCGCCTGACGTTTCTGACTTTTCTTCATATTGATGAGACACACGATAGTTGCCAGCAGGCAGACAGCCTGTTCAATGGATAATGCCCTGTGTGAGTGCGACTTTCTGAGATATTCGAGGGTGAATTTTGCTGCGGCTGAAAGAATAGTGACTTTCTCAACTGAATGTATGTCGTGCTTTTTCAGGAATACCATTCCGGCAATGAATATTGTGATGAACACCGCTGCTTCGAGGAGCTGTACAGGGAAAACACATATATCGCCGATGCGTTTTCCGGTGTACCTCACGCAGAGCAGACCGTCGTATGCTATACCGTGACAGCAGCCTGCGGTGAAGCAGCCTATCTTTGCAATGCCGTACATCAGCGGCAGAGCGAATGTGCAGTTCTGGAGCAGTATCGTTCTTTCTCCCGGGCTCTGCCATATGAGTGAGATGAGGAGCGCTGCGACATACACTCCGGCAGCAGCGCCTATTGAAGCAAAACCGATGATACTGCCGCGCGATGTTACGAATGCGAAAGCGGCAGCGCAGCTGATGCACATAGGCGGTATCATTGCAGCGAGGAGAAGCGACTTCCTCAGAGCTATCCCACGCTTTACACACTGCCGGATAATAACAGCAGTGCCGGCGGCTATGGCAAGCAGGAGAAATATTCTGTACGGCGATACTGTGCCGTGATCTGTATTGATGTGAATATTCATAGTATTGACCTTTCAGCAGGAATTTTTACTCTTCGCTTACAGAGCAGGTATCGTTTGCACTTTGGGTTACAGAATCAACACAGGCGTTTATTGCTGCAACGAACAGGATCATAGACATTATTGGTGCCAGTAAGAGAATTATTATCACTACCAATAAGCCTGTATGGCGGCTTTTATGGCTTGGGTTTGTGTATTGTTGGGAATTATCTGTGATTGGGCGCCATTCCGGGACTTTTTTGTTGTCGGCGTCATAAAATGAGAGCATCAGAAGTACAAAACTCGTTCCTATTGATACATAGCCGATCATAAAGTCGGCAGTGAACAGACAGCCTCCGATGAGAAGCAACAGTAAAGAGCCTATTCGCTGCATAAGACGGATACTTTCTCGGCTCAGCCGCCTGCGCGGTGGAGCGATATTCATTTCATCAGAAAAGACGACCGCCTGAGCAGCTGCCCTGTTATTCATATAGGCAATCTCGTCCCTGTTCATATAGTGACACCAGCGACCGTCCAGCAGCTGAATGAAGCGGTACTTTCTCAGCAGCTCCGCGTCAGTACCCTCGGGAGCGATTATCGCAGGCTTGCCGTCTATGGGCTCGTATTCGCAATCCTGTATCTCGTAGAACATCACTTTCATAGCCTTTCACCTGTCTTTCCGTTGTCTATGCTTTAATTATACTTATTCTGCCGGAATTTGGAAGAGGTCGGCTGTCACTTTGCGAGTGACAAATGTCACAATAATAAAAAAGCACCGGCCATTGCTGGTCGGTGCGGTGTCAGTTTGAATACATATAGTTTATCAGGAGATGCCCTCACTTGCAGGGCATCTCCTCTTCAAAAACAGTCCGCCGGACTGTTTTTGAATTCACCTCTTGCGGAGCGCTTTGTGGAATTGCGGGGCGCTGCCCCACACCTCGCCAAAGGAATAATATCCCTTTGGAATCCCATTATTGTTTACACGATATTGTTTTTTATTGCAAAGACTGCAAGCTGTGTTCGGTCCTTGAGACTGAGCTTTTCCAGCAGACGGGAGATACCGTTGCGGACAGTTCCCTCGGCGAGGAAGAGCTTTGCGGAGATCTCCTTGTTGTCAGCGCCGTCGCAGATGAGGCGTATGAAGTCTATCTCGCGCTCGGTCAGTCCGAAGTCCTTGGGAGCGGACTGTACCATATTCTTCTTTATCGACTTGAAGATGTTGTCGCAGAATACGTTTATGCCGCCTGCGACAGCTTTTATTGAACTGACTATCTTCTCGTTGTCCATTTCCTTGAGGATATAGCCGTCTGCACCGGCTGCGACAGCACGGTCAACGGTCTCCTGATCGTCGAACGTTGTCAGGACGAGGACCTTTATCCCCGGGAGACACGTTTTTATCTGCCTTGTACCGTAGCTGCCGTCAAAATCCGGCATACGCATATCCATAAGAACGACGTCGGGCTTCAGGCGTGTGGACATTTCAAGAGCCTCCTTGCCGTTTGAGGCTTCTCCGACTACGTTCAGCTCACTGTCGCTTGATATGACGGCTTTCAGACCTGCGCGCAGGATAGGCACGTCGTCCACCAGCAGTATTTTTATCATAATTGCACCTCCCTGACAGGTATCCTGATACTTGTATGAAATCCCTCGTTTGCCATTGACATAAAACGCACCTCGCCGCCGAGACTTTCAGTTCGGCTGCGTATTCCGCGCAGACCGTTGTGCTCCTCAATGTTATCGCAGCCGTCACCGTTGTCGAGAATGTGGAGCTCGATGCGTTCGGGCAGGAATTTGAGGATAATGTCGATCTTGTCCGCGTTGGAATAGCGCAGAGCGTTGGTGACAGTTTCGCGGCAGTTGTCGTACATTTCCCTGATGCAGAACTGATAGCGTTCGTCCTCGTCCCCCTGAACGCACAGTTCGGTCTCAACGCCGCGTACCGCAGTTATCACGGACTGTACGGCATTGGTGACAGACGTCATAAACGCCTGATCACGCAGGTTGTTGATAGTGCAGCGCAGCTGTGTGACGCCGCTCCGTGACAGACCGTCTATCTCGGAGACCTTTTCAAGAACGCCCGATGTATCGGGGACTTCCGCCTGCATATCCGAGCGAAGAAGTCTTGCGAGGGCGCTTATCATCGTGAAAGTATGTCCGGCTGAGTCGTGCATTTCCTGAGCGATGCGGTTGCGTTCCTGTTCGAGACTCAGCTGCTTTTCAGCGATCATATGCTCGTGGTATTCGGTGACGTTGGTTATAGTGACAGTACGCGCGACGAGGTTTCCGTTTTTGTTGTCGCAGTCGGACTGCTTCAGACTGTAATACTCGTCACCGCATTTTATCTCAGCGGCTGAGAAATTTGCAGGTATTTCCTGATCTGCGGCTTCGGAAACTGCCTCGATGAATTGCTGTGAGGTTTTGATGTCCTTCAGAAAAGGCAGACTTTCTGCGTATTTGTTTTTATAGGAAATATAGCCGTTTGTATTGAAGATCACAACACCGCTGTCGATGTTGTCGATAGTGTCGCGCATTGCGATGCTGTTTATGTTGAGGAGTCCGTACCTGCCGAGCGCGATGATGAGCAGCAGACTTGAAAGTCCGAAGATAAACGGCGTCAGACGGAGCTTGGAGTGAAAGACGTTTGCAATGGAGAGCGTGTTTACGACGAGCGGTATCGCAGACGAAAGTATCAGCAGTACGGACTGCTTGTTTATCATTTCGTGTCTGCGCCTGTGTTTCAGTAATATGATAACAAATCCGGAGATTATGCAGATATAGTATATCATCTGGAAAACATAGAAAAGCGGACCGTATTCGACTTCTCCGCCGTAGAACACATAGTAATACAGATGGTGCTTCATATTGGTGGAGATGACCAGCATTGCAGCCAGTGATATGAGCAGAGTCAGGCTGAGCCTTTTCTTTGCCTTGACCGATACTTCGGAGTATTCAGCGGTCAGCATAAGCCACAGCGGACTGAAACAGCTGATGCCGACATTGCCTATCAGGTAGCTTTTCCAGTACTGCGACTGCGTTGCCGAAAACTGAATGAGCAGTTCGGATACTATCCACAGAACTATTGAAGCCTGACAGCTGATGAAGAGCCTTGTCAGACGGTTGCGGTTGCCGCGTCCGAGCACCCACGCGAGAGAGCCTATCATACCGCAGAGTCCGAGTATAAGAAGAATTGCAGATATAATACTGATCTTCATAGCATTCTCCTGTTTCTTTAATTGTTGTTTTAATCATAGCAGATAATAGGGGAAATGTCAAGAAACGGCGCTTACAGACGCTCACAAGTCTGCGGACGTGTTTTGAGTGACAGCCGGGAGTATTACAGCCCGGATAATGCCTGATATCCGGAGCGATATGTTAGTAATTATACTTAAAAGAATGGCGCTGATTTTTACAATAGGCAGTTACATCGAGTATATACTGCCTGCCTATTGTAGGACTAATATTACAATATGTATAACAAAATATGTCGTTTTGCAAGAGAATAATGTGACGCTTTTGTGAAAACTGACAAAAATCGGGAGATGTTTTGTTTTACTCTATTTTTCCACTTGCTTTTTTTATTTTTAAAGGTTATAATTGAAGTGTACCTATTAAATCCGTCTCAGTATAATGCACCTTTCAATTTACTCTCAGTTAATTTTGCTGAAGTGCGGAGCAATGATCTTTCAGGTATTACAAGCAGCAGTTGTAGGGTGGAAGCAGAAAAAGTGTTTTGCAGATCTTACCGTTATGGGTTTTGTGTGGTTGGCTGTCTCCGAATACTGCTGGATATAAAACTGATCCACTTATATTCTATGTTTGGTATCGGAGGGGTGTAACGATGCAAGCAACAGACGTTTTAAGCAGAAGCAACAGTAACTTTGAGAAGGATGTGTCGACTGATATGTTCGAGGTCCGCAGGACTAAAGAAATATTAATGTCTGAGAATGATGTAACTCAGGATATGCTTGAGCAGCTTGAAAAGGGTGAAGAGCCCAAGCCGACGCTTCCGGGAAAGTCAGGCGTCACTGAGTATCCAATTCTCAATTTTGACGAGCGTGCTTTGAATTTGCTCCACGAGGGCGTTTCAAACACACTCAAGTATACCAAGGTCAAGCCTGCCGGCGGAAAGATGTATCGCTTTTTCAAGCGTTCATTTGATATTGTGGCTTCCGCCTGTGCATTGACTGTACTTGCAGTACCGATCGGCGTAGTTGCATTGATAATCTACGTTGACGATAAGGGAAATCCGTTCTTCTCACAGGTTCGTCTTACTCAGGACGGCAAGCCTTTCAAAATGTATAAGCTCCGTTCTATGTGCATCGACGCAGAGGCGAGATTTGCTGAAGTCCAGAAGGAAAATCAGTCCGACGGACTTGCTTTCAAGAGCGATGATGATCCTCGTGTTACAAGGATCGGTAAATTCATTCGTAAGACTTCTATTGACGAGCTCCCGCAGTTCTGGAATGTCCTCAAGGGAGATATGTCCTTTATAGGTCCGAGACCTCCGCTTCCGAGAGAAGTAGTGCTCTATACTCCGGATCAGATGGACAGGCTTCTTGTCAAAGGCGGACTGTCGTGTATTTGCCAGACCGAAGGAAGAAGCGATATGGAATTCGACAAGTGGGTCGAAGGTGATGTTAAGTACATAAAGACTCGCAGTGCTGGTCTTGATATTAAGCTGATGTTTAAGACTGCTGCTGCGGTTATTCTCCGCAAGGGCGCAAAGTGATTATTAGCAGCACCATCGTATTGGTGCTGCTTTTTATTTGATTGTGGAAACTATGCCTTGTTAAAGTAATATGAGTAATCCCCGAGCAATGCTCGGGGATATTTCGTTTATTAGGCGTATGCTATTTGGCGGTTACATTAAACCTCAGGTTATTACCCTATTATTCATTTACCTGTCTTAGAAGCCCTTTACCTTTTCTATAAAAACCGCTTATCTTATTGTACAAGAATTTGAACAAAGGCTTTTCAAGTAAAGTGATACGGAGATTATCAATAATTGTACAAACCGTCAAAATCACAATAGTACTGCATATTGCATACAGCGGCATCAGTTCGCTGACGAAATGTCCTGCGTTGTCAAGCACATCTCTCAAGACAACTGTACATCCTATCACGCTCGCAGTAGCGACAATAACGGACAGGAAGAACAGGATGCCGCAAAGCATAAATGGAAAGTAGGTGTTTCGATGTAACATTGGTCAGCAGTTAAAGGAGTGTGCCGCTTCAGTCTGCAATCACGATTTCAATAATAACAATTTCTCCTAAAACTTAATTTATCCTTGAAACAATTCTTTGTTAATTGGGGGAGATTGATTTTGAGCAACTTACAGTTGAGAGTATGTTTGGTAATATTGATCAATACTTCACTTTCCCCTCAGCAACAGCTTTAAGATGTGCACCGTAAGGGCTCTTACCATAAGCTTCAGCAGATTTGAGTAGACCAGCTTTGTCAATCCAACCGTTAATAAATGCGATTTCTTCCGGTGCCGAAATAGTAATACCCTGCCTGTTCTGCACCATCTCAACAAAGTTAGCTGCTTCAAGAAGGCTCTGCATAGTACCGGTATCAAGCCAAGCAAAGCCGCGTCCGAGAAGCTGAACATCGAGGAGTCCGTCGTTGAGGTACATATCATTCAGCGTCGTGATCTCAAGCTCGCCGCGCGCGGAAGGCTTTACCTGATTGGCTCTGTCGCTGACGCCTGCGGGATAGAAGTACAGTCCTGTTACAGCATAATTGGACTTTGGCTCTGCAGGCTTTTCCTCGATAGAAAGCGCCTTGCCGTTTTCGTCAAATTCAACTACTCCAAAACGCTCGGGATCGGGAACATAGTAACCAAAAACTGTTGCCCTGCCGTTCTCCTCTGCATTTTTAACAGATGCTCTAAGCATACTGCCAAAGCCATTACCATAGAAGATATTATCACCAAGAACCATTGCACCTGCCTCACCCGCAAGGAACTCTTCGCCAAGAATGAATGCCTGAGCAAGACCATCGGGACTTGGCTGAACCTTGTAGCTGAGGTTGATGCCATACTGGCTTCCATCTCCAAGAAGAGCCTCAAATCGCGGCGTATCATCAGGTGTGCTGATAATCAGAATGTCCTTTATACCAGCAAGCATAAGCGTGCTGAGCGGATAGTAGATCATCGGCTTATCATAAATGGGAAGCAGCTGCTTCGATGTAACTTTTGTAAGCGGATAGAGACGTGTGCCGCTTCCACCTGCCAGAACAATACCCTTCATATCAATTCACTACCTTTCAGAATTTGAACGTGTCGTTAAAACCAAGCCACTTCTGATCCTTGTCAGAGAGATTGAGCTTTGTACCGTCTTCAAGAGTGTAGCCCTCAGCACTTGCTGTGCCATTGTATTCGCCAACAATTTCCGGCCACTCAATACCGATTTCTGGATCGTTCCAAGCCATACCGCCCTCGTCGTTCGGGTGGTAGAAGTCGTCGCACTTGTAGCAGAATTCAGCAACATCCGAAAGGACAAGAAATCCATGAGCAAAGCCCTTCGGAATCAGGAACTGCTTCTTGTTCTCCTCGGTCAGCTCCACGCCGTACCACTTGCCATAAGTAGCAGAGCCTGTTCTGAGGTCAACCGCAACATCAAATACGCTGCCCTTAATTACTCTTACGAGCTTAGTCTGCGGGAACTGCTTCTGAAAATGAAGACCACGAAGAACGCCTTTCGTAGAACCTGACTGATTATCCTGAACAAAGACTACATCAATACCAGCTTCAGCCATATCCCTCTGACTATATGTTTCAGAAAAATAGCCGCGGTTGTCGCCGTGAACAGCAGGAGTTATAACGCAAAGTCCTTCAATTCCGCCGACATTTTTCTCAACTGTTATCTGTCCCATTACTGAATCTCCTTTAAGTATCTTGAAAGCGCGTCCTGCCACGTCGGAAGCGGTGTGAAGCCGTTTTCCGCGAGCTTGGACTTATCAAGTCTGCTGTTGAACGGACGTGCAGCCTTGCTCAGTCCGTATTCGGCAGTCGTCACAGGAGTGACCTTTGTAGACATTCCTGCCTGCTTGTAAATCTCGACTGTGAAGTCGTACCAGCTGATAAATCCGCCCTCGTTGGTTGCGTGATAGTAGCCATATTTCTCAGTTTCAGCCATATCAACAAGCAGTCTTGCAAGGTCGAATGTGTATGTCGGAGTGCCAATTTGGTCGCATACCACACGCACTTCATCGTGCGTCTTGCCAACATTTATCATGGTCTTGATGAAGTTCTTGCCGTTCACTCCGAACACCCATGCGATACGTACAATGAAATACTTATCGAGAGTATTTGCAACTGCAAGCTCGCCGTCGAGCTTGGACTGACCGTAAACATTCTGCGGAGCGTAGTCCTTGCAGTCGGGCTGCCACGGCTCGGTTCCTTGACCATTGAAGACGTAGTCAGTAGAAATGTATACCATTTTACAATCTAGCTTTTTGCAAACATTGGCGATATTCTGAGTTCCGTCAACATTGATAGCCTTTACCTTGAGACGGTTCTCCTCGTCCTCAGCCGCGTCAACCGCAGTCCATGCGGCACAGTGAATAACTACATCAGGCTTAACGTCGGAGATAGTTTTTTCGACTGCTTCCGCGTCCGTTATATCGAGCTTGATATACTCACAGTCAGCGGCAGTTTCTTCGAGAATATCGCTTCCCACTGCGGTATATCCGCGTTTTTTCAGTTCATTGACAACATCGTAGCCGAGCTGTCCGCCGACACCTGTAACGAATGCTTTCATAGCTCACACCTCTGCACGGTTGCCGTACATTTTCTCATAGTAGTTCTGGTACTCGCCCGAGATGATTGTTTCCCACCACTCGCGGTTATCAAGGTACCACTTGATAGTCTTCTTGATGCCGTCCTCGAACTTTGTCTCGGGCAGCCAGCCAAGTTCATTGTGTATCTTGGTCGGGGCGATAGCGTAACGCATATCGTGTCCCTTTCTGTCCTCAACGTGAGTTATAAGACTCTCAGGCTTGCCGAGCTCCTTGCAGATGAGCTTAACGATGTCGATGTTCTTCATCTCGTTGTGTCCGCCGACATTGTACACTTCGCCGACCTTCCCCTTGTGAATGATGAGGTCGATAGCACGGCAGTGATCCTCAACATAGAGCCAGTCTCTTACGTTCAGTCCCTCGCCGTAAACAGGGAGCGGCTTGTCTGCAAGAGCATTAGCTATCATAAGAGGAATGAGCTTCTCCGGGAAGTGATATGGGCCATAGTTATTTGAACAACGGCTGATAGTTACAGGGAGTCCGTATGTACGATTATAAGCCATTACGAGTAGATCTGCGCCAGCCTTTGAGGAGCTGTAAGGGCTGCTTGTGTGGATAGGAGTAGTCTCTGTGAAGAAAAGGTCGGGACGGTCGAGCGGAAGGTCGCCGTAAACCTCGTCGGTCGATACCTGATGATAACGCTGAATTCCGTATTTGCGGCAGGCGTCCATAAGAACCTGTGTGCCGAGAATGTTTGTCTGGAGAAAAATCTCTGGATTCTCGATGGAACGGTCAACGTGGGACTCTGCTGCGAAGTTGACAACGATGTCCGGTTTCTCCTCCTCGAACAGCTTGTAAACGCCCTCGCGGTCGCAGATGTCGAGCTTCACAAAACGGAAGTTCGGGTTGTCCATAACGGGAGCAAGTGTGGAAAGATTTCCTGCGTATGTGAGCTTATCCAGACAGATAATTCTGTAATCCGGATAGGTATCGAGCATATGAAATACAAAGTTTGAGCCGATAAAGCCGGCACCGCCTGTTACAATAATATTCATAATATACCACCTAAGTTTTGATCTGTTGTACCATAAAATGCGTTTCGTTACATAAAAAGCCTCTGAAATCGCTGCAAAAACGAGTTTCAGAGTTATTTTCGCATTAATATAGTATAGCACAAATACGGGAAACTGTCAAGTATTGGGAGAAATGCTGGAATTGCTGCTTGCAAAAACCGGTGTAATGTGGTAGAATAGTGGCATAAGGGGGGAGCGGCTATGAAAAAACTAATCGCACTAATGACAACAGCAGTGCTTGTGACCGGAATGCTATCTTCATGCAGTAAAAAATATCCTTACGATACTGACAAAGCTGTCAGTCTTGCGACTGAATATATGAAAGACAAGTATGGTAAAGACATCAAAGATGTAGAAACTTATAAAAAAACACATGGAAGCGACGCATATATCGGAGTTAAGTTTAAACTTGATGAAACAGATGCTGAAACACCTGATACCAATACTTATGAAGTTAGGGTTTATGTTGATGGTGAGGG
>CACXEJ010000040.1 GCA_902766595.1 Ruminococcus flavefaciens
ATAAGTGCCAAACAAGTGCCAAAGCCTGATTTTTAGAAAAAAGAAAGCCCACAAACGGCTATTTTAAGCCATCTGTGGGATTGCTAAATGGTGACCCGTACGGGAATTGAACCCCTGACCCCCACACTGCCAGTGTGATGCGCTCCCAACTGCGCTAATGCCCCAAGTGAGACTATTATACCACAGCGGAGCAAAAAAGTCAATACCTGAACGGAGGGTTATCTGAAGAAAGAGAGAGTCCCGAGCTGACCGTCGCTGAGAACTTCTTTACCGTCGGCAGAGGAGACTGACATAACTCCCCAGACATCGCCGCCGTTGTCCGTGAAAATATACGATATTTCGCCATTATTATCGTTTGCTTTGATCGTACCTAATATAGAGCCGCCGCCCCTGTACTGGAGGGCGAATGAACCGTCGGAGTTGATAGTGAGGGTTCTGGGATCGAGCTCCTGATTTTCATACCAAATACCGGCGATAGGAGCAATATCAGGCGCAGGTGGATTTTGCTGTGACTCTTCAGTATTTGCGGTATTGATATATCTGAAGTTAACGTAACCGGTTTTTCCGTTATACTGAACGGCATACCAGCCCACGGTATCGGCGTTATAGAGGTCGAGTTTAGTATCGTTGGGGATAGTGAGAATGACGTCGGAATTTGTATCGGGAGCGGTTCTGAGGTTGAGACCTTCTGAGTCAACGCAAACAGTTCCTGTGCCGAGGTACTGTAAAGAGTTTAAGTCGTCCGGGGAAAGGACTTTGATCTCGGAGGCATTTTCGGAAGAGGACAGCTCTGTATTCACGGCAGCAGCTGAAGTTTCCGGCTGTGAAGCGGCAGCGGTTTCTTCCGGAGCTGAGGAAGTGATCTCAGCGGCAGCCGTAGCAGAAGAAGCCTCAGATGAAGCGGCGGTCTCAGAAGAGGCGGCGGCAGTTGTAGCGGATTTTGAAGAAGATGAAGAACTGTTACTGCTTCCGCAGCTTGTGAGTGCAGCGAGCATAGTGAGAGCAGCAATAGCGATGATATGTTTTTTCATAGTGGACTCCTTTATAAATAGTATAATATAATGATAGCATAAAATTGTGATTTGTCAAGCCTTCCGGAATCAGATGTGAGAACGTCCCCTACAATTGTAACAACATACATATTCATAATTCGCAGGCATACGAAATGCCTGCCCAGAAGGTGAAAATGAAGCTCTGCCGCAAAAACGTAAAAGCTGACAAAAGGGGGATTGGGGGAGAGAAAGGGGGAGCAACGAGGGGGAAACGTAGGGGAATGGGGAAAATGTCAGCTTTTGCCGGGTTTATTATTTGCCCCCTTAATCCCCGAAGTTTCCCCCTCGTTAATTTGCTGTTGATGCTGCAAAAGGCAGTGTGTGGCAGGGCGCACGGAATGCGCCCCTACAATATTCTCGGCATACGTTTTCGTTATTTGCGGAACGCCGGGGCGGCGTTCCCTACGATAATTCAGGCAAACATTTCTGCTATTTTCGGGACGTCGAGGGCGGTGCGGGTGTCCAGCGGACACCTCTGCCAGAGGCAGAAGCACCGACCGAACCGACAGGTGAGAACGTCCCCTACGATGTATATGTTATAATTCCGTTATTTGGGGCGTGGTCCGACGGATTGACTTGCAGGGACGGCTGTGGTATAATTGTAGGTAAACAATGGAGGCGGTGAGAGAATGACAGTAAACGGTGCTGAGGCGGAGGTGCTCCGGCGGCTGGAGAGCAATGGCTTCAAGGCTTATCTGGTAGGCGGCTGTGTGCGTGACAGGCTTATGGGACGTCCTGTTCACGATGTGGACATAGCCACGTCTGCCCTGCCGGAGGAGGTAATGGCGGTTTTCAGCGATATGCGGACGATACCGACCGGTCTGAAACACGGAACGGTCACGGTAATATGCGGCGGCAGCCAGTACGAGATAACGACCTTCCGCATCGACGGCGGTTACACCGACAGCCGCAGACCTGACTCTGTGCAGTTCACTCCGGATATCAGGGAGGACCTCGCGCGGAGGGACTTCACAATGAACGCGATAGCTATGGACGCTGACGGCTCTGTCGTTGATCCTTTCGGCGGTGAAGAGGACATACGCCGCAGTGTGATAAGGTGCGTGGGAGAACCGGAGCGGCGTTTCACAGAGGACGCTCTGCGCATACTCAGGGGAGTGCGGTTTGCTTCACAGCTCGGCTTCACGATAGAGGCTGAGACCGAAAGGGCGATGCTCTCACTGCGCGGCAGGCTCGACCTCATCTCGCGCGAAAGGGTGAGGGAGGAATTCGACAAGCTCCTCTGTGGAACGAACTGCGTTGAAGCACTGCTGAGATATCGCGAGATAATCGCACAGATAATACCCGAAATAGAGCCATGCTTCGGCTTCGACCAGCACTCACACTACCACCGGTACGACGTTTACAGCCACATCGTCCACACGATAGAGGCTGTTCCGGACAGTGACCTGCTGCTCAGACGCACGATGTTCTTTCACGACATCGGAAAGCCGCCTATGTTCACAATGGACGAGAGCGGCGAGGGACACTTCAAGGGACACGCCGGGCTGAGTGCGGAAATGGCTGAGACTATTATGGAACGGCTGCGCTACGACAGACGCACTATCGAACGGACAAGTCAGCTTGTCCGCCGCCACAGCGACAAGATAAAGACGGAAAGGCAGATAAAACGCCTTGTGGGCGAGCTCGGGCTGGACGGCTTCCGGCAGCTTATGGCGGTCAAAACTGCCGATAATTCCGCAAAAAACGACTTCGTGACCGCTGACAATGAGCTGTTCGCGGACTATTGCAGGACTGCCGAAAGACTCGTCGCGGAGGGAAGCTGCCTTCAGCTCTCACAGCTTGCCGTCAGCGGAAAAGATATGCTCACGCTCGGACTCAAAGGCAGGGCGGTCGGGGAGGCTCTCCGCGAGCTTCTCGACAAGGTGATAGACGGCGAACTGCCAAACGAAAAAAACGCGCTCACAGACTACATCAGGGGGAAGATAAATGATTAAAGGCAGGATACATTCTACGGAGAGCTTCGGAACGGTAGACGGTCCGGGAGTTCGCTTCGTGGTGTTCTTTCAGGGCTGTCCGATGAGGTGCAGGTACTGCCACAACCCCGATACATGGGACTTTTCCGGAGGACGCGAGGTCACAGCCGAGGAGCTTATGAAGGAGTATGACTCATACAAGGAGTTTCTGAAAAGCGGCGGCATTACCGCTACCGGAGGCGAACCGCTCGCACAGCCGGAGTTTCTTGCGGAGCTGTTCAGGCTCGCAAAGAGCAGGGGAGTACATACCTGCCTTGATACCTCAGCCGGCTGCTACTCTCCCGAAAACCACGAAAAAATAGACGAGGCGCTCCGCTGGACTGACCTCGTTATGCTCGACATAAAACACATCGACGATGACGCTCACCGTGAACTCACAGGGCGTTCAAACCGCAATATACTGGCGTTTGCAGAGCATATCCGTGAGCTTGGCATACCGGTTTGGATAAGGCACGTTGTAGTTCCCGGCATAACCGACTCCGAGGACGAGCTCTTCCGGCTCGGGGAGTACATCTCGACTCTGACCAATATCAAGGCGCTCGACATTCTTCCTTATCACGATATGGCAAAGCCGAAGTACGCCGAGCTCGGGCTTGAATATCCGCTCGGTGACACTCCGGCACTCACTAAGGAACAGGCGGTCGCTGCACGCGAGACTGTTATCCGCGGTATCAAGGCAGGTCTCGCAGCTCAGGAAAACAAAAAGAAGAATAACGGTTAATGGCACACCACGGTCATCACAGAAGGCGAAGAAACGCCAAGCAGCTCTCAACGCCTGCCGCCTGTATAATACTTGCAGTCTGCTCACTCATCGGACTTGCAATGGCTTGCATCGGTATCAATATGAGGCACGAACAGAAAGGTCTCGAAAAGCGATGCACCCTCGAGGTCAAGGCTTACTGCCTTGATGTCAAGGTCGTGACTCACACTACGGCGAAGAGCGGTACTTCAAAGGCTTATTACCCCGTGATGCGGTATGAGGTCGCCGGGAAGTCCTACACGATGAAGTCGGAGTCGTCTGCCAACAGCGAGGGCGATTTCGTCAAGGGGAAATGGTATATGATAAAGGTGGATCCCGACGATCCGCAGACCTTTACCTATGACGTTTCCAAGCAGATGAACACTCTTACTTCCGTACTGCTGATAGTCATAGGACTGGCACTCGCTGCCTTATTTGCAGGTCTGATCGTACTCGTTGTCCGCAGTTCCAGAAAGCAGAAGTCAGGAGTTAGAATGTAGGGCGCCCTTTGGGCGTCCTTGTCTTTTTTTTCGCAGCCTTAACCATTTGTAGGGGACGTTCTGATTTCTTGACGCTGACTTCTGATAAGTCATTTCCGGCACACCCACGGCATATATATTAGTGAAATAATTTCACGAGGGGTGGTATTTTGAAAATACAGCCGGATCAGAGATGTGTTGTCCTCGGACGCTACATAACAGAAAATAAAGCAACAGTCCGTGCCGCAGCAAAGCACTTCGGCATAAGCAAAAGCACGGTTCATAAGGACGTGAGCGAACGGCTCAGGCGTGAAGATACCCAGCTTTATGAACAGGTCAAGGACGTTCTTGAGATAAATAAGCAGGAAAGACATATTCGCGGAGGTCTTGCGACGAAGAAGAAGTACGAAGCGATCGCTCATCACCACTGTCCGTAATTGCAAATCAAACCGGTCATAAAGTATGAGATCCATACTAATAGTATTAATGATGTGAAGTAAAGAAATAGCCTGCGCTCCCCGTGAAAGGAGGTGCAGGCTATGCGTTGTGTTACAGTACATAATTGATGATAATGCCGTGAACGAGTAAAAAAGCGCCCCCGTGGAAGGGGGCGCAGGCTCTGCGTTGTGTATGTGTTACAATATAGACCCCAACAGTTTCTCTTCTAAAAATAGCCGTTTATGATCAATTTTAAAATAAGTCATCCATATTTTCTTGAGCCTGCTATCCTGATGCATCTGATGTCATCATAAATGTAAGTATTCAGCGGACGATCA
>CACXEJ010000041.1 GCA_902766595.1 Ruminococcus flavefaciens
GATCTCACGCTGTGTATTCATAACGTCGTCGTAGTTGAGGACGTTCTTTCTGATGCTGAAGTTGTTGCCCTCGACCTTCTTCTGTGAAGACTCGATGATACGGGTGAGCAGCTTGCTCTCGATAGGCATATCCTCTGCAACATTGAGTCTGGCCATAAGGTGCTCGAGACGGTCGCCTGCGAAGATACGCATAAGGTCGTCCTCAACAGAGAGGAAGAAGCAGCTTTCGCCCTCGTCGCCCTGACGTCCTGAACGTCCGCGGAGCTGATTGTCGATACGGCGTGACTCGTGACGCTCTGTACCGAGTATGTAAAGACCGCCTGCTTCCTTAACAGCAACAGCCTTTTCCTTTACCTCAGCGTTGAACTTGTCATAATACTCACGGTACTTCTTTCTTGCATCGAGAACTGCCTGATCGTCTGTATCAGCAAAGCCGATAGCAGCTGTGATGAGGTCCTCATCCATACCGTCCTTTCTCAGAGCGGCTCTTGCGAGGAACTCAGCGTTACCGCCAAGCATAATATCAGTACCACGTCCAGCCATATTGGTAGCGATAGTAACTGCGCCGTACTTACCAGCCTGAGCAACGATCTCGGCTTCCTTTGCGTGCTGCTTAGCGTTGAGGACTTCGTGCTTGATGCCCTTTCTCTTGAGCATTGCTGAAAGAAGCTCTGACTTCTCGATAGATACTGTACCTACGAGGATAGGCTGTCCCTTTGAGTGGCACTCGATGATCTTTTCTATGATAGCGGCATACTTGCCCTTTTCGGAGCTGTATACCTGATCGTTATGGTCGATACGGATAACGGGCTTGTTTGTCGGGATAGAGATAACGTCGAGCTTGTAGATCTCCTTGAACTCGTCCTCTTCTGTCATAGCAGTACCGGTCATACCGGAGAGCTTTGTGTAGAGACGGAAGAAGTTCTGGAAAGTGATAGTAGCAAGAGTTCTTGACTCGCTCTTGATCTTAACGCCCTCCTTAGCCTCGATAGCCTGGTGGAGACCGTCGTTAAATCTACGTCCCATCATAAGACGTCCGGTGAACTCGTCAACGATGATGATCTCGCCGTCCTTGACAACGTAGTCGATGTCGTTGCGCATAACGCCGTTAGCCTTGATAGCCTGATTGATGTGGTGGAGAAGAGTCATATTCTCCGAATCCATAAGGTTGTCTATGTGGAAAGCCTCTTCTGCCTTCTTAACACCGCGCTGGGTGATAGTAGCAGTCTTGGCCTTTTCGTCGATGATGTAGTCGGCAGTCTCGTTGGCAGCGTCCTGGTCGATCTTGTCGTCCATCTCAACAACTGTTGTAGATGTGAGAGTCTTTGCGAAACGGTCAACGATAGAGTAGAGGTCTGTGGACTTATCTCCGCGTCCGGAAATGATAAGCGGAGTACGAGCCTCGTCTATGAGGATAGAGTCGACCTCATCGACGATAGCGAAGTTAGGAGCTCTCTGAACGCGATCCTCCTTGTGGGTTACCATATTGTCACGGAGGTAGTCGAAGCCGAGCTCGTTGTTTGTAGCGTAAGTTACATCACAGTTGTAAGCTGCACGTCTCTCCTCATTGTTGAGACCGTGGAGGATACAGCCGACTGTAAGTCCGAGCCAGCGGAGAACCTTACCCATTTCCTCAGCCTGAGTCTTAGCAAGGTAGTCGTTTACGGTAACGACGTGAACGCCGAGACCTGACAGAGCGTTGAGGTATGAAGCAACGCAGGCAACGAGAGTTTTACCTTCACCGGTCTTCATTTCAGCGATACGTCCCTGGTGGAGAACGATAGCACCGATGATCTGAACGGGATAGGGTTTCTTCTCGAGAACACGCCAAGCGGCTTCTCTTACGGTAGCAAGAGCCTCGGGGAGAATGTCGTCGAGGGTCTCGCCGTCCTCAAGTCTTTCCTTGAATTCGACTGTCTTAGCCTTGAGTTCAGCGTCGGACAGCTTCTGATATTCCTCATCGAGGGCAAGCACCTTTGCTTTTATAGGATCAATGCGCTTCAGCTCACGGTTAGAGTAAGCATTTGCGCCGAAAACGTTCTTAAATAAGCCCATTTGTTTTACCTTCTTTACGTTTAATTGATGCGATCTACGAATAGATATAAATACATATCATATATTTTACTACAAAATCAACTTTTTGTCAAGTCCTCATTACAATAAACAGCGGTCATAGAGGAGACCGCTGTTTTATATATCAATATTTATATTTATCGAGTGAAAGAACAAGATAGAAGTACACAGCCGCTGCTATTGCAGAAATAAGCGCTTTCTTTCCGTCAAAAACAACGTTTATAATGTTTATGGCAAGTACAAAGAAAGCTATCTTGCGGCAGGTACTGTATTCGCCCCTTATGCCTGCTCTTGCCATTATTATCGTGAGCACAGCAGGAAGCACTGCAAGAAGTCCGGTGAAGAACAGCAGAGCTCCTATCTCAGAGGTCGAGCCCTTGATAACTTCGAGTGCTACAAGAACTATATTCAGTACAGCAACTGCGAGCATAAGGTAATTCCACCCGATAAAAAACGTTTTCTTATCCATTGTAAAGATCCCCCCATATCAAATAATATCGCAGATATTCGTATACGCCTCTATACGCATACGAGATCTGTGATATGTATTATAGCATCACACACACATTTTGTCAATAATCATTTTTGGCATAATGATATATACATATGACCGGTGCTGATACACAAAAAGGATGGCTCACCGCCATCCCCATACTTATTAAATTATAATATAAAGCGCAGTATGTCCGCCGGCTCTTCGGCAACGAAGTCCGCTCCGGCTGCTTCGAGCTCAGCTCTTCCGCGAAATCCCCACGCACAGCCGATAGTCGTTATACCGGCGTTTTTTCCGGTCTGCACATCAACGTTGCTGTCACCTATCATATAAGCCTCCGCAGGTCCGTCCGGAAGTGCCGCGAATATCTCCGCGATCACCTGCGTATCAGGCTTGACCGGACGCCTGCTGTTTCCGCCCATAACGCGGACAAAATCCACTTCGGGAAGCAGTTCCGCAACGAGCTCCCTTGCAGCGTCCTCCGGCTTGTTTGTTGCGACCGCGAGCTTCACGCCGTTTTCCGCAAGAGTGTGAAGAGTCTCCCTCATACCGCCGTACAGGCAGGTATTATCGAGCAGATGTGCGGAATAATACTCCCTGAACAGGTCAAGCAGCTCCGGCTCTTCCGACTTCCTGTCCTCCGGCAGCGCCCTGTAACAGAGCTTCTTTGCGCCGTTTCCGACCATATATCTGTACTGCTCCAGCGTATGCTCCGGGCAGTTCATTTTGCGCAGTCCATAGTTCACAGCGTCCGCAAGGTCGGCGAGGGTATCCGCAAGAGTTCCGTCGAGATCAAACACAGCTATTTTCATCGTGATACCTCCGATCATTCTTCGATGAGCCTGCGTATATCTTCGGGAGTGAATATGTACTCCTTGCCGCAGAAATGGCAGCTCACCGCGGTATCCTTGCCCTCCTCGGCTATTGAACGCAGCTCGTCCTTTCCTATGCTTATGAGTATCTTCTCCGTGCGCTCACGCGAGCAGTCGCAGCCGTAGACCGGCTCTGCGGAGTCAAGCTCGTTCGGTTCAAGACCTGCAAGGAGCATGTTTGCGATCTCCTCCGGAGTCTTTCCCTCGTCCAGCAGCGCCGAGATAGGTCTCATCGCGGCAACGTTCTTCTCGATAGTCGAAATGCACTTCTCGTCCGCGAACGGAAGGAGCTGAACAAGAAATCCTCCAGCCGAACGAACGGTGAGGTCGGGGTTCACAAGAACACCGAGACTGCAAACAGTCGGTATCTGCTCGCTCGTTGCATAGTATGAAGCTATGTCCTCGGCTATCTCGCCTGAAACCAGCGGTATTACGCCGACATAGGGTTCTTTCAGTCCCAAGTCCTTGACAACGGAAAGAGTTCCGTCCCTTCCGACTGCACCGCCGACGTCGAGCTTGCCCTGAGCGTTGAGCGGTATCTCAACGACCGGATTGTTCACGCAACTCTTGACGTTTCCCCAGCTGTCAGCCACAGCAACGAGCTGTCCTGCCGGACCGCCGCCGTCCACGCGGAGAGTAACGGTGTCGCTCTCGCCCTTGAGCATATAGCCCATAAGCGAAGCCGCTATGCTGAGCCTTCCGAGACCTGCCGTAACTACCGCCGAGGTCTTGTGTATACGTTCTATTTCCGAGACAATGTCCTTAGCGTCCAGCACCTCGGCAAAAGCCGAGCCGTCCGCTGAGATCGCCCTGTATAATTTTCCCATACTATCACTCCGTTTATCAATTCATAATTATGAATTATATCGTCTGTCCGTTTCGTATGCATCTTGCTGCATAGACAATGCGCTGAGAAGTCTCCTCCGGCGGTGAAAAGCTGTCGTCGCCGTACTTCGCAAGCAGCTCAAAGCCGCACTCCTCAAGCAGTCTCTCGATGTCCTCCTCACTGTAAGCCTTTTCGGAAAAGCTGTCCGAGCTCCGCGAGTAGAGACCGTTCTCCTCAAGCTCGAAGAACTCAAGGTCTATCTTCACCTCGTCCGTCTCCGGAACGAGAGTGTTCTCCCAGATACAGTAAACATTGTCGGTCTCGTAGGTGAAGGTGTTGTTTGCGAGGATTTGACGGTGCTTGTAGGCGGTGTTCACATCGAATATGAACAGACCTCCCAGTTCCGAGAAAAAGGCGACGTTCTCAAACACCTTCCTCACATCTTCAAGGGACGGGAGGTGGTTTATGCTGTCAAGAGCACATATAGCGACGTCTATCGTTCCGTACATATCGAGCCTGCGCATATCCTGACAAAGATACTGGATATTGTGTCCGCTGTCGAATTTCTTGTCGAGAGCCGTTCCGAGCATCTCGTCGGAGTTGTCAACACCGATAACGTCGTATCCGAGCTCAGCCATCACCTCGGATATGCTTCCCGTACCGCAGGCGAGGTCGAGGAGGATATTCCCCTCTGTCTGCTTATATTTCCTGATGATCTCATCGAAATACCTGCCGCGTTTACCGTAGTCGATATTTGCGGTAAGCTCATCGTAGTACCTTGCAAAAGCGCTGTAACCGCTCATTGGTGCCTCCTCGTTCAATCTTTGGCGTGCTGTGCGAGCAGCTCGGAATACTTTCTGCGGAACTGCTCAAATCTGCCCTCGTCAAGGGCTTCCCTTATCTTTTCGGTAAGGGTGTTGTAGAAGTAGAGGTTGTGCTGGACCGCAAGTCTGCCGGCGAGCTGTTCATTTGCCTTGAACAGGTGTCGCACATAGGCGCGTGAGAAATTCCGGCAGGTCGGACAGCCGCACTCCTCGTCAACAGGGCGCGGATCAGTCTCGTACTGCTTGTTTCCGAGGTGCATAATGCCCTTCCATGTGAAAACAGTCGCGTGACGTGCGTTTCGGCTCGGCATTACGCAGTCGAACATATCAATGCCCCTTGCAACAGCCTCTATTATATTCGATGGAGTTCCGACTCCCATAAGGTAACGCGGCTTATTCACCGGCATATATGGCTCTACTACGTCGATTATGCGGTACATCTCCTCGGTAGGTTCACCTACTGCGAGTCCGCCGATAGCATAGCCGTCGAGATCGAGCTGCGAGATAGTTTCCATATGGGCGATGCGTATATCATCGTAGGTCGAGCCCTGACCAATGCCAAAGAGCATCTGGTGCTTGTTTATAGTATCCGGCAGGCTGTTCAGCCTTGCCATCTCCTCCTTGCACCTTATCAGCCAGCGCGTAGTTCTGTCTACCGAAGCCTGAACGTACTTCCTCGGCGCAGGGTTCTCGATGCACTCGTCAAAAGCCATAGCGATCGTCGAGCCGAGATTTGACTGTATCTGCATACTCTCCTCAGGCCCCATAAAAATTCGTCTGCCGTCGATATGGGAGGCGAAGTAAACGCCCTCCTCCTTTATTTTGCGCAGCTTTGCGAGCGAGAACACCTGAAATCCGCCGCTGTCCGTGAGAATGGGCTTGTCCCAGTTCATAAACTTGTGCAGTCCGCCCATCTGCTTGATGATGTGGTCACCGGGACGCAGATGCAGGTGGTAGGTATTGCACAGCTCGACCTGTGTCTTGAGTCCCTTGAGGTCAACCGACGAGATACCGCCCTTGATAGCCGCCGCAGTTCCGACGTTCATAAAACAGGGCGTCTGAAATGTTCCGTGAACGGTCTCAAACTGTCCTCTGCGCGCTCTGTTTTCCTGTTTGAAAAGAGTATACATATTACCTCCGCTTGTTGTTATTCCGGCAGCTCACAGCCGCCCTGTCAGGACTTCTTCCGCTGCTCAGTCCATATCATATTCCCTGCCTGTCTCACGGCTCCGCAGCTCTTCATAGTTATAGAAGCCTATCAGCTCACCGTCCTCGTTTCTTGCAGCCTTGATATATACGTCAGTATTTCGTGCTTCATCGTAAAACGCAAAGACCTTGTTGTTATTGACGCTCTCCTTGAACCACTCTATCGTCATTACCAGCTTGCTCTTATCCTCCTCGTTGAAATACCTTCTGAGCATAGTTCCGAGGAGCGGCTTGCTGTCGTCCTTCTGATACATAGCCTTCGCCATTTTGTTCAGATAGATTATCCTGTAATCAAGATCGCATATCACAATAGGCTTATCAGCATTCTCGATCATTCCTTTGAGAATATAGGTGCGAACTGCACCGTACTCATCTTCCTTTTCTTTTTCCGTCATTTTATCGGTTCCCAATTCCATTTCCTTACTCCCTATCCTGTTATGTAATAATATAATGTCAGTTTTTCAAAGTATGCACATACAGTCGCCGAAGCTGAAGAAGCGGTAGCGCTCCTCAACAGCTTTCCTGTAAGCATTCATCGTGTTATCGTAGCCCATAAACGCCGATACGAGCATTATAAGAGTGCTCTCCGGCAGGTGAAAATTCGTTATCAGTCCGTCTATGCACTTGAACTCGTATGATGGATAGATGAATATGTCCGTATATCCCTCGTGTTCGGCTATCTCATCGTAGAACGTTGCCACGCTCTCAAGGGTACGGCAGGTAGTCGTGCCGACCGCTATGACTCTTCCGCCGTTTTTCTTTGTCTCGTTTATGAGAGCAGCGGTCTCAGCCGGAAGATAATAGTGCTCGCTGTGCATCTTGTGGTCGAGAACGTTTTCCTCCTTGACAGGTCTGAACGTACCGAGACCGACGTGCAGCGTGACAAAGGCGGTCTTCACGCCCTTCGCCCTGAGCTCATCGAGCATCTCCGGAGTGAAGTGCAGACCGGCTGTCGGGGCTGCGGCAGAGCCGAGCTCCTTTGAATAAACTGTCTGGTAGCGCTCCTTGTCCTCGAGCTTTTCGGTTATGTATGGCGGCAGCGGCATCTGTCCGACGTCCTCGAGAGCTGTGAAGAAGTTTCCGTCGCACTCAAAGCGCACGATGCGGTTACCGTCGTCCTTGACCTCGAGCACCTCCGCGATGAGCCTTCCCCCGCCGAAGCTGAAACGCCTGCCGACCTTAGCTTTCTTGCCCGGGCGGCAGATTATCTCCCATATCTTGTCGCCCTTCTGTTCAAGCAGAAGGAACTCGATAAACGTGCCGTTGCCTATCTTTTCTCCGTAGAGACGGGCGGGAATGACTCTCGAATCGTTCATAACAAGCAAGTCACCTTCTTTTAGGTGCTCGCATAGATTATAGAAATGAGCGTGTTCTATCTCACCTGTACGGCGGTCAACACACATCATACGGGAGGAATTTCTCGGCTCAACAGGGTGCTGAGCTATGAGCTCCTCCGGCAGATCATAGTAAAAATCCGATTTCAGTAGTTCCATTCGATTGCTCCTTAAACTTTCAGGCTGCGGAGATACTGCTTGTGCGCGTCAGTCACGCGGAAGCTCTCTGCGGCTTTCTGTATCGTCTTGTTGTGAGTCCACCTGTCAAGACGTTTCTGTTCTATGTATGGCAGGACTTCATCGTAGTTTTTGGCAAGCGCCGTTGCGAAGTACCATGCGCGCATCATATTTATGTAATACTCCTCCGAGGTGACAGCCGCAACTCTGTCGGCATACTCAGTCCGGAAATACTCACCGAGGAAGTGCCTCATCAGCGTGCCTACCGCAAAACGGACGGTGTATGTGTGTCCGGAAGCGAGCCACTTGTCCACAAAGGCTATGAGGTCACCGCGGTGCTTTGCAAACACCTTCGGTGAGAGTTGGTCGCAGGTAGCCCAGTTGTCAACATACGGCAAAAAGGCTTCGAGCCGCTCCATACAGAGCTGAAAGTCCTTCTCCTCCGATATGATGAACGAATGGAGCTGATCCTCCTCAAAGTAGCTGTGCGGCAGCTTATCAAGGAATTCCGCGGTGTCAGGACGCTTTCTCAGTTCTTTCGCGAGCTGCTTCAGCTCCGGAGTCTTAACGCCGATGAAATGCTCACTGCCGTGTGTGGGAGTGAGATTTTTCTGGAATTCAGCGTATTTTTCATTCCTCAGACTGAAAAGCTGCGCTTCGATATCAGTGATGATACTCATTGAGCTGAGACCGCCCCTTCAAATTTATTTTTGTAAAATTGCAAAAAACTGTTGACAACTCGCGCCTAAAGTGTTATTATGTAAACAAGGTAGAGGTGCGGCTGCGATAAGTACCTGTACACGGGACGACCGGTCCGATGGTGTACAGTGAAAGGCAAGGCTGCCGAAGAACGGTCTTTGGTAAATTCCGTTCTGGCTGTATGTTTAAGAGGTATACAGCTGTCATCATTGCTTTATGATGGAGAGCTATCGGCATCGTTTATATGCTTTGCCAACATTTCTATTATAACGCAAGATGAACCGGTTTGCAACCGGTTTTTGTTATTTTTGTGCAAAATTTTATTTAAGGAGACTTTTTTATGAAACAGTACAATGTAGGTATCATCGGCGCAACGGGTATGGTAGGTCAGAGATTTGCTACTCTGCTCGAAAATCACCCGTGGTTCAATGTCAAGGTCCTCGCAGCTTCTCCCAGAAGCGCCGGTCAGACTTACGAACAGGCTGCCGGAAGCCGCTGGAAGATGGCTGTGCCTATGCCGGCTGCTATGAAGGATATGGTCCTTCTCGATGCAACAAACGACATCGAAAAGATCGCTTCTATGGTTGATTTCTGCTTCTGCGCAGTTGATATGAAGAAGGACGAGATCAAGGCTCTCGAAGAGACTTACGCAAAGGCTGAGTGCCCTATCGTTTCTAATAACTCCGCTCACAGATTTACTCCCGACGTTCCTATGGTAGTTCCGGAGATAAACCCCGAGCACATCGAGATCATCAAGGCTCAGCGCGAGCGTCTCGGTACTAAGAGAGGCTTCATCGCTGTCAAGTCCAACTGCTCTATCCAGAGCTACGTTCCCGCTCTCCACCCCCTGAGAAAGTTCGGTCTCAAGGACGTTCTCGCCTGCACATACCAGGCTATCTCAGGCGCCGGAAAGAACTTCGAGACATGGCCTGAAATGGTCGATAACCTCATTCCCTTCATCGGCGGAGAGGAAGAGAAGTCCGAGCAGGAGCCGCTCAAGGTTTGGGGAGAGATCAAGGGCAATGAGATCGTTAAGGCAACAGCTCCCAATATCACAACACAGTGTCTCCGTGTTCCCGTTTCCGACGGTCACACAGCTGCTGTTTTCGTAAAGTTCGAGAACAAGCCCTCCAAGGAAGAGATACTCCAACTCTGGAAGGACTTCAAGGGCGTTCCTCAGGAGCTCGAGCTCCCCAGCGCTCCGAAGCAGTTCATCCACTACTTCGAGGAGGATAACCGTCCTCAGGCTAAGCTCGACAGAAACCTCGAAGGCGGTATGGCTGTATCAACAGGCCGTCTCCGTGAGGATACTCAGTACGACTACAAGTTCGTTTGCCTCTCCCACAATACTCTCAGAGGTGCAGCAGGCGGCGGTGTTCTCCTCGCTGAGCTCCTCGCAGCTAAGGGATACTTTGACTAAGCGGGGAGCCCCCCGCTGGCTTCCACGTTGCCGCTCGTAAACTCGCTCACTTGTTAAAAACGGCAATGTCTGCTTTCGCTCACGGAACATATTGATTATTATTATGTAAGTAGGGGCCGCCGCCCTCGGCGTCCCATTCAGTGCATTCCATTTATGAAAGGAAAACAGCTATGAAGAATACCATTTTCACCGGCGCTGGAATTGCTATCATCACACCTATGAACAGCGACGGTTCTATCAATTACGACGAGCTCGGACGCATCATCGACGACCAGATCGCCAACAGCACCGATGCTATCATCATCTGCGGTACTACCGGCGAGTCCGCTACTATGACAGACGACGAGCACCGCGACTGCATCAAGTTCGCAGTTAAGCACGTTGCCGGAAGAGTTCCTGTGATCGCAGGCGCAGGAAGCAACGACACCCGCTATGCAGTTGAGCTCTCCAAGGAAGCTGAAGCTGCCGGCGCAGACGCTCTCCTCCACGTTACCCCCTACTACAACAAGGCTACTCAGAAGGGACTCATCGCACACTTCACAGCTATCGCTGATGCAGTGAATATCCCGATAATCCTCTATAACGTTCCCAGCAGAACAGGCTGCGGTCTCGAGGTCGCAACTGTTAAGGAGCTCTCCAAGCACAGAAACATCGCTGCTATCAAGGAAGCAAGCGGCAACATCAGCTATGTTGCAAAGCTCGCAGCTGCCTGCGGTGATGACATCGATATTTACAGCGGCAACGATGATATGGTCGTTCCGGTAATGTCTCTCGGCGGCAAGGGCGTCATTTCCGTTGCATCTCACGTTATCCCGAAGCAGATGCACGATATGGTGCAGTTCTGCCTCGACAACAACTTCGCTGAGGCTCAGAAGCTCCAGCTCGAGTACCTCGACATCATCAACGATCTCTTCATTGAGGTGAACCCCATTCCTGCAAAGGAAGCTATGAACCTTGTCGGCTGGAACGCAGGTCCCTGCCGTCTGCCGCTCTGCGAAATGACTGACGAGCACAGGGCAAAGCTCCTCGCTACACTCAAAAAGCACGGTCTCGCAAAGTAAAAAGCAACAGTAATTCTGATAATGGAAAAGGAAGTGTAAAATCATGACTAATATTGTTATTTGCGGCGCAAACGGTAAAATGGGCAAGAACATCTATGCCTGCGCGGACGAGCGCGACGACTGCAAGGTCATCGCCGGAGTTGACGTTTTCACCAAGCAGTACGCTGATTTCCCGATAGTTGAAGCTCCCGACAAGATACCTGTAAAGCCCGATGTCATCATCGACTTTTCAAACCCGGCTCTGCTCAACAATCTCCTCGGCTACTGCCTTTCCACTGGTACTCCCCTCGTTATCGGTTCGACCGGCTACTCCGATGAACAGATAGCTCAGATAAAGAGTGCCGCTCAGCAGATACCGATATTCTTCACATTCAATATGTCCCTCGGTATCAATCTGCTCGTTCAGCTCGCTAAGAAGGCAGCTTCCGTACTCGGCGACCAGTTCGACATCGAGATCGTCGAGAAGCACCACAATCAGAAGATAGACGCTCCCAGCGGTACCGCTATCATGCTCGCAAACGCTATCAACGAGACTCTCGACAACTCCAAGACCTATGTCTACGACCGCCACTCACGCCGTCAGAAGCGCGACAAGTCCGAGATAGGTATGCACTCTATCCGCGGCGGCACTATCGTCGGTGAGCACGACGTTATCTTTGCAGGTCACGACGAGGTCATCACACTGTCGCACTCTGCCGCTTCAAAGGCAGTTTTCGCAAACGGTGCGGTAAATGCAGCTGTTTTCCTCAAGGATAAGCCGGCAGGTCTTTACGATATGTCACAGATGGTCTGAGGTAGATGTCCTATGCTGACTCATACTGGTACTGTTACCATCGAAACTGAACGTCTCATTCTGAGAAGATTTGAATACTCCGACTGCGGCGCTGTTTTCAGGAACTGGGCAAGTGACGAAAACGTCCAGAAAATGTATTCCGAGCCTACCTACCACACACCGGAAGAGGTCAGAGGTCTCCTCGACAAGTACATCAGCTCCTACGAAAGAGAGGACTGCTACCGCTGGGCTGTCATTGATAAGCAGAACGGCGAATGTGTCGGTCAGATCGCATACTTCCTCGTGGACAATAAAAACCACTTTGCCGAGATAGAATACTGCATCGGCGCTGATTTCCAGTGCAGAGGCTATGCTACCGAAGCCACAAAGGCTGTCATAGACTTCGGCTTCAGAAGTATGAACCTCCACAAGGTCCAGATATGCACAAAAACTATCAACGTCCCCTCGAAGAAGGTCATCGAAAAGTGCGACTTCACATACGAGGGCACTCTCAGAGACTACTTCTTTATGGACGGCAGGTACGTCGGAAGGCTCTACTTCTCAATACTCAGAGACGAATACGAAAGCAAGAGGTAAACTATGACTGATAACGAAACACTCGAAAAGGTCCGCGAATTCTTCAAGAACGACCGCTTTGCAAGCGAGGCTGGTATGGTCATCGACGAGATAGGCGATCACTACGCCAAATGCAGTCTGACTATCACCGACCGCCACAAGAATGCTATGGGCGGCGTTATGGGCGGCGTTTACTTCACGCTCGCTGACCTCGCTTTTGCTGTTGCTTCAAACTGGCAGGAGCCCGGTATAGTCGGTCTGAACTGCGACATCTCTTACATCGGCACTCCCAAGGACGGCAGGCTGATAGCCGAAGCGAAGTTCATAAAGCAGTCAAAGCACATCAGCACATACAGCGTTGAAGTCACTGACGGTCTCGGAAACATCGTGGCTGTTGTACAGTGTCTCGGCTTCAATACGAAGAACAGATAAACACTGTCTCAAACCGAACAAAATAACAGATCCCGATACAAATGTATCGGGATCTCGCATTATTTATACTTCTATAGTTTTGGCTTTGAAAGTCAGGCTGTCCTGCTGCCGAAAACAGGCATTTATACCCTTTCATTATGAGCCTTATGTGGTGTTTTCTGTCTGGCTTTCGGTTTTTAGCATACCGACAACTACCTGCCGCATCTTTCCGTCATCGGTACAGGATATGACCGTGAGCCTGTCATCGCCGAAGTCGCCGAGTACCCATGTATCGCTTGGAGTGACCGTTCTGTATTCAGTAACTATGTACTTGTACCGTGTACGTTTTTCATCTGTGTCCACAAGATACATCTCATCACCGATCTTTATCTTGTCAAGGTCATTGAATATCTCGGCGTAGATAGTGCTGTTATGACCGCAGATGCAGTAGTTTCCCCTGCCAAGCGCTCCTGTGCCTTTGAAATGTCCTGCCGAGACCTGAAGAGACTTCTGGTCTGTTCCCTCAAGCACCGGGACTTTTATATCAAGCCGCGGTATCTCGAAATTGATATTATCTTTCAGCAGTCTGCGAAGATAGAGCTCTCTGCTTATTTTACGATAGCCGTAAAATGACAGTATACCAACACCCAGTACTATCATCACGATGCCGATAATGAACATCGGCTTGTTCCTTTTTTGCTTTTTTTCCATATTAGTCCTCATACGATATGTTTTTATCCGGAATATGTTTATATTATACCACTTTTTTCCGTGAAGCACAATATGTGAAGCAGCAAATGAAAAGCTCCGCATCAAGCGGAGCTTTTTTATGCTTATTTGTACGCACGGTTACGTTTGTTTATAACTTAGGCTCATTATTAGTGTGCAGACCTTCGATCTTCTCGGACTTACGGGCATTTTTACGGGTTTTCTTGATCTCATACATCTTATCGTCAGCTTCCTGTATAATACTGTAAAGCGTCGTATTCTCGTCAGGCATAGCGATAACGCTTCCGATACTTGCCGATAAGACGTAAGGTTTGCGGATAATAGAGTTCATATTGTCGATGCGTATATCAAAACGCCTCTGGAGAGCTTCCGCAGAGGACGATGTAACGCCGACCTCAAAGATCACGAACTCATCACCGCCGAGTCTTGCACAGATGCTCCTGCGTCCGCAGCACTCCTGAATAACGCTCGCAAGACGCTGTATAGCAAAGTCGCCCTCGTTGTGTCCATAGTTGTCATTGATGAACTTCAGTCCGTCCATATCTATGAAGCTGAGCATTACCTTCATCTTCTTCTCAACGCACTCCTTGAACATATCGTCAGCGATGTTGATGAAGCCGTTTCGGTTATAGACGTTGCAGAGCGGATCAATAACGTAGAGCTTATTTAGCTCGTCCATTGCCTTATTGAGACGGAAGAGCTTGCGGATATTTTCGAGCGAGTTGCTTATATTCATCGTGAGTGAATGACAGAGAAGGCTGTATATCGGGAAATCACCATTTGTAACGATGTAGTAGCCGAGACATCTCTCCCTGAAATGCAGCGGCATAAAGTAGCTGACATTTCCGCCGGTCTTGAGGTGTTCGGGGTACATCTCACTGCTCGGGAAAAAGCCGACTGTGCGTGTCTCACCCTTGTCCCAGATGAGGGGCGATGTCATAAATGCTGCATACTCGCCGTCATCGTGAACTATTATCTGCTCGCCGTTGTCGAACGAGTCCTTCCAGTCCTCGGTAAGGCAGAGCGAAAAGCGTTCACACTCGAGCTCCTCGATGAATTCGCAGAGAGCTTCCGTATGCTCCTTCTCCTCCTCGGTCTCAGCGAGCCTTGCGGTAAGGCGGTTTATCATAGTGATATGAGCGTTGACGGTCTCGGTGTGCGTATAGGAACGCTTCTTGTACGCCTTGAAATCATCGGCGTCCTCTGTACCGCAGCCGCAGCTCTCCGTGAAAACAGGAGTTGCTTCAAGGCTGACACCCGACGGGAGCTCCTTGCCTTTCACCACATCTGTGAGTATCTTACAAGCCTGATAGCCGACCTCTTCAAGCGGACGTCCGACTGATGTAAGCGCCGGACAGAAATTCCTTGCGTTGTATGTATTGTCAAAACCGGTTATCATAATATCTTCCGGTATCTTGTAGCCCATTTTTTCGAGCGTAGTGGCAGCCGTGAGCGCCATAGCGTCGTTTGCGCATATTACGGCGTCAGGCAGAGGCAGACCGCTCGCAGCAAATTCCTCGATAGCCTTTTTACCGTCCTGACTTCTGAATTCACCGTAGTAGATACGCTTGTCATCGACCTCGAGACCGTGCTTGTTCATAACGGTCATAAAGGAATTAAGACGAGCCTTTGCCTCGGGGTTGTTGAGAGGTCCGGAAATATAGTTCAGTACCTTTGCACCGTGCTCTGTTATGATGTGCTCGACTATCTGGTTCATAGCCATACTGTTGTCGATGCTGATATTGCAGAATTCCGGGTAATCGGAGCAGTCGAATACAACAGAGGGTATTCCGGACGCGCGGACTTTTTTGATGATATACTCTTTAACTTCACTGTCGCTGATAGTATTGGTCATAAGTATAGCGCCGTCAAATCTTTCAAAATCAATAAGCCGGTAGATGCTATATTCGCCGATATCAAAACGCTTGCTGGGCAGCATTCCTCCGAACGCAGTAAAATAGCTGATATTGACTTTGTTTTCTCTTGCAGCTTTGTTGATACCGGAGATTATGGTCTGCTGATACTCCTCATCAATACCGGCTACGGCTACGGCAATGTTGATGATCTTTTCATTACTCATACGTTGTCACCTGCTTATCATATGATATTTTCAATTCATTTCGGACAAATCACGAAATACAGCCGTTTAACAGCGTATCTCCTGAAATATAAAAGTTTACTTATATATATTATAACATTTTTACAGGGAAATTAAAGCACAAATTATTAATTAAAATATTTTTATAGAAATGCACATCAAACTATTGATTTCTTAGTACATTATGCACAATTGTGCAGTACATTGTTACATACACATATAAAAACGGGCAGGTATGCCCTGCCCGTCAGTTTGTCAAAAATTCAGTTTCATAAGGGGACGCCTTCACTTGCAAGGCGTCCCATTTTCAAAAACAGTCCACCGGACTGTTTTTGAATTCACCCCTTGCGAAGCGCCTGAACGCTTGCAGGACTCAGCCCTGCACCTGCCAGAGACGCTGTCTCTGGACTCTGCCAAAGGGTTAACAACCCTTTGGGATCCCATTTTTGATAAATCAGTTTTTATTCCAGCGCTTTGCCGGAGCTTTTCTCTTTTCCGGTACAAAGCCGCCCTTTCCGAGCATATAGTGCCTCATCTTCACGACGTCCGCAACAGTACACTCGCCGTCGTTGTCAATATCCGCAGGCGGTTCGCTCTTCCGCTCAACAAGCTGCCTTTTCAGCAGTATATAGTCAAAAACGTCCACTCTGCCGTCATCATTGAGGTCGCCGGCAAGGTACTCTATCTCCGGAATCTGCTTCTGCTCCTGCGGAAGTATGTTCAGGAAAACATCGAGCGACTCGAGAGGTCTGCCGCTGAAATCAAAAAGCGCCTGATTATCAAAGCTCGAACCGTCCGTCACGGTAACGTGTTCGTCGAATTCCTTTGCAGCTTCGTTTGCCCAGCCGGAACCGTACTTTTCCCAAAGAGCGCGGCGCTGTTCCTGAGAGACGTTCTGAACTCCTATCCACGCAGGCTCCCAGTAAAAGGCTCCGAGTCCCCACTTGCCGCAGTCAGCCATAGCCTGGAACGTATCGGTCATGCACTGTATCTGACCGTCTACCGATATGTCATAAGCAAACTCACAGCCTGACGCATAAATGTCAACAGAATTACGAGCACCGTCGCCGTCCTGATTGGTATAGGGATAAGCCGTTTCAGCAACCATAACATACTTGTGATAGGTGTCACCGATGTACTTCATAACGTCCACAAGATTATCTGTACCACCATGCCAGTAGGGATAGTATGAAGTTGCAAACACGTCATAGTCGAGTTTGCATTCATTCATTATCTGCGCATACCATTTGAAATGGTCAGCGTGTGCCGGATTTGCAAAGTGATGCGCGATGAGGATATTCCTGTCAAAGTCGCGGACAGCCTTGTTTCCGCTCGAGAAGAGGTCGCATATCTTCTTCATATCGGTCTCGCCGCAGAAGAAGCAGTTTGTCTCATTGCCGACCTGAACCATTCCTATATCGCCGCCGTCAGCCGTCACGGACTCAAGCACCCATTTCGTCCACTTGTATATCTCGCCCTTGAGAGTATTGTGATCGTGCGGCTGCCAGTATTTCGGACGAGTCTGCTTAGCCGGATCCGCCCAGAAATCCGAATAGTGTATGTCCACAAGCAGCTTCATACCGTGCTCGGCAGCCCTTTTGCCTATTTTGCCTGCCGTTTTGACGTCACTGTTTCCGCCGCCGTAGGTATGACCGTTGCCGTCGTTCGGCTCGTTCCACACGCGGACTCTGATGTAGTTCACTCCGTGCTCCTCGAGAACATCGAAAATATCACATTCCCTGCCGTTGTCGTCATAAAACTTCACTCCTGAAGCCTCTACCGCCTCTATCGAGGAAACGTCCACTCCTCTTATAGGTTCACCGCCGTTGATGCTCTGATCAAACTGCGTGAAGGTAACTGCTCTCTCAGCAGCACGAACATTCTCCGTTTTTTCCTGCGCTGCGCTGCATGCTGCCCCGAGAGATATAACGGCAGATGCTGCAAGCGCTGTGATTTGTTTTATAAACATTTCCTACCTCCTGTGTATAAACTCTGTTACCTCAATTATACTGAGTTACAGCAGGTTTGTCAATCATATCCGTTGTGAATTATATTCGCACAGAGATTTCGCTGATAAGGCATAGAAAAAGAGTCCGGAGTATTTCCGGACTCCTGAGATGTCATTAAAGAAGAGTAATGCCATTTTCAGCGCATTTCTCTATCATATCATCAGGCCATATCGAGGACTGTACCTCACCGATGTGAGCCTTGTTCAGAAGGAGCATACAGAGTCTTGACTGACCGATACCGCCGCCGATAGTAAGCGGAAGAGTTCCGTCCGCTATCATCTTGTGATACTTGTACTGCATCCTGTCCTCTGCACCGCACTCGGCAAGCTGCGATCTGAGGGAATTCTCGTCAACTCTGATACCCATTGAGGATATTTCAAGCGAGTCATCGAGAGTCTCGTCCCAGAAGAGAATATCGCCGTTGAGTGACCAGTCATCGTAGTCGGGAGCTCTTCCGTCGTGCTTCTCACCGCTCTTGAGCTTGCCGCCGATACCCATAAGGAATACGGTCTTGTGCTCCTTGGTGATGAGTCTTTCTCTCTCGTGACCAGTCTTGTCGGGATACATATCCTCGAGCTCCTGAGTCGTGATGAAGAAAACGTCAGTACATATCTCGCCTGCGATCTGGGGATACCTGAGACTTATCTTGCGTTTTGTGTAGGCAACTGCCTTTACTATGGACTTCACAGCGTCCTTGAGGAACTCGATGTTTCTCTGCTCGCGTGTAACGACCTTTTCCCAGTCCCACTGATCCACGAAAATGGAGTGGGTGTTGTCTGTATCGTCATCGCGGCGGATAGCGTTCATATCGGTGTAGATGCCCTCACCGGGCTTGTAGCCGTAGCGGTAGAGAGCCATTCTTTTCCACTTTGCAAGTGACTGAACGACCTCTGCCTCGCTTCCGATCTCCTTTATGTCGAAGTCCACCTTGCGCTCAACGCCGTTGAGGTCATCGTTGATACCGCTGCCCTTCTTTACGATAAGGGGAGCTGATACGCGGTCAAGCGTCAGAGCGAACGAGAGTGCCTGCTGAAAAACGTCCTTGATGTACTTTATTGCATGCTGAGTCTCTCTCAGCGTGAGGGCAGATTTGTAGCCCTCCGGGATATACAGCGATCTTGACATAGTAATCACTTTCCTTTGCTTGATATTGAATATTTGAACACCAGCCGGCGCCATTGACGGCTGGTGTGCTGTACATTTATTGGTTGATCTTACTTTACGCGCTTGAGTGTTCCTAATGTGCCTGTACTGTCAGCTATTATCATAGTGTCATCGTCAGTAAAGCGAACATTTGAAGGCTCCTTATCTGAATCATTGCTTGTGATAGTGCCTTTCTTCTCGTCATATATGTAATCCTTTGTATCGAAGTAATTCATATATGCCACGCCGCTCTTCTCAAACTTCATATAGCCCATTTCTGCTTTTGAGCCGAAGCCGTCAGGAATATCATATTTGCCGTATATATCATCCGACTTCTCGTCTCGCTTGAATGTGTAGAAGGTTTTATTAAAGCCTGTCTCGAAGGACTTTCCGTCAAAGTCGTATATAGGCATACATACTCCGCCGAGAGAGAGAGTCTTGCCCTTCATCGCAGTTCTCTCCTTGTCAACGTACAGAGCATTGGGCTCCTCGTCCTTGATGCACATTACTGATGACATATCCACATTGCAGCTGATAGTGCATACACCGTCATCGCCGAATTCCATTAAGCAGTCGGAGATCTCCATTCCGTGAAGATCATTCTCACCGATCAGTTCTGCAAGAGTATCCTCGTCGATCGACCACTTTCCGACGATGTCCCCGCCTATTTCACCGGGAAGGTCTTCGGGATCAACTGTTCCTGTTGACTTCTCCTTGGTGGTCTTCTCCTTCTTTGACTTCTTGGTAGTATCTTCCTCGGTCTCTTCTTCAGTATCTTCCTCAGTATCTTCTTCGGTGTCGTCCTCGGTAGCCTTTTCCTTGTTCTTCTTGCTCTTCTTTGTGGAAGCCTCAGTGTCGTCCTCAGTGTCGTCCTCAGTGTCGTCCTCGGTATTCTCCTCGTCACCCTGTGATGAAGAAGTTGAGGACTTTGCCTTCTTGGAACTGCTTTCGGAGTCGTCGTCAGAGTCTCCGCAGGAAGCGAATGAGATTGTGAGCAGCATACTTGCTGCAAGGAGTGCGATCAGCTTTTTCATAATGATTTTCCTTTCTGTTAATTCTTAGCGGATAGAACCTACTGTTCTCGGGAAGAGGATAACGTCGCGGATATTTGCCATACCTGTTGTGTACATAATGAGTCTCTCAAAGCCGAGTCCGAAACCGCCGTGAGGCACTGTACCGTACTTTCTCAGGTCGAGGTAATCAGCATAGGGCTCCATACTCATTCCTCTCTCCTCCATTGCAGCGATGAGCTTGTCGTAATCAGCCTCACGCTCGCTTCCGCCGATGATCTCACCGACACCGGGTACAAGGAGGTCAACAGCCGCAACTGTCTTTCCGTCAGGGTTCTGCTTCATATAGAAGGACTTGATCTCCTTGGGGTAGTCTGTAACGAATACAGCCTTCTTGAAGACCTTCTCGGAGAGGTATCTCTCGTGCTCGGTCTGGAGATCGCAGCCCCACTCAACAGGGTAAACGAAGTTCTCGCCGGACTTCTTGAGAAGCTCGATAGCTTCTGTATAGGTAACTCTGCCGAACTCGTGGGAGATGAGCTCCTCGAGACGAGCCTTGAGTCCCTTTTCAAAATGAGCGTCGAAGAATGCTACCTCGTCGGGACACTTCTGAAGAAGGTCGCCGATGACGTACTTGAGCATATCCTCAGCAAGCTCGATAACATCGTCAAGCTCCATAAATGCTACCTCGGGCTCGATGTGCCAGAATTCAGCGAGGTGCTTGGGAGTATTGGAGTTCTCTGCACGGAAGGACGGTCCGAAGGTGTAGATCTTGCCCATAGCAGTTGCAGCCATTTCGCCCTCGAGCTGACCGGATACCGAAAGACCGGCGCGCTTGCCGAAGAAGTCGTTTGCGTAGTATTCCTCCTCGGTCTTGTACTCAGTCGTGAAGCCGTTTGTAGTTACCTGGAACATCTCTCCTGCACCCTCGCAGTCGCTGCCTGTGATGAGAGGAGTATTGACATAAACGTAGTTGTGCTCCTGGAAGTAGCGGTGGATAGCTGCTGCGAGCACGGAACGTACTCTCCATACAGCGTTGAATGTATTCGTGCGTCCTCTGAGGTGAGGGATAGTACGCAGAAATTCGAGTGTATGTCCCTTCTTCTGGAGCGGGTAGTCTGTGGGAGCGTCACCGAGAACTGTGAGTGCATTGGGAGTGATGTTGATCTCGACAGTGTTGTTTCTGCCGGCAACGACAATTCCCTCTACCTTAACAGCCATACCTACTCTGGGCTCCTTGAAGTCGCTGTCGCCCTTTTCAACTACGACCTGAATGTTCTTGAGTGAGGTGCCGTCGTTGAGCTCAACAAAGGCTACACTCTTGGAATTTCTCGAGGTACGCACCCAGCCGCAGACTGTTACAGTCTTGCCGACGTACTCCTGAGAGGTGATGATGTTTTTGATGTCGGTGTGTTTCATTATAATCTTTCCTTTCCGTAATTATTCAGGACGAGGAAATACAAAAAGCTCCCGTCCCACAACAGGACGGGAGCATAAAACCCGTGGTGCCACCTGAATTATCGCAAAAGCGATCACTTTTGAGCCGCTGTAACGTGCGGAACACGTCTCGCCTACTGAGCATAGCGCCTTTCAGTCTGAAGCTCGGAAGTGTTATTCACGCGAACTCTGATATGCGGCTCTCACCTGCCCCGCACTCTCTGGGAACGATATTTCGCACTACTTCTCTTCGTCATAGCATTTGATGAAGATATTATATCACTTTATCACGCATTTGTCAATAGCCATTTTGGGCTTACAGGGCACAATTATTAACAACTGACAGTAATATCACATTTGTGCAAGTTGTATAACGGAAGTGAAAACAACAACTGATTTACCGCCTTTCACGCCGGCAAAGTTGTTAACAAACTGTGAATTCCTACAAAATTTCCCAAGCCAAGCAACCAGTTATTGATTTTTTATAGGGAAAATGCTATAATAAAGTTATTAAGTTCATACAATGTTAATATTTTGTAGATTTCAACTTTGTCTATACACACAGTAATTATTGTTGGAGGATAATTGCAATGAAAATGGTAAGATGTCCGGAAAAGCATTTTTATGATTCCGACAAATATCCCACCTGCCCGCTCTGCGAAAAGAATAAGCGCAAAGCCGGCATCGAGACCGATGATTCTCAGCGCAGAACAAGGATCGTCAAGCTCAATCTCCGCGCAGCCAAGCATAAGCCGGAAGTTAAGCCCGAAACTAAACCCGTTGAGGAAAAGAAACCGGAAATCAAGTCCGAAGCCAAGCCCGCCGAGCAGAAGAAGCCCGAGGTCAAGTCCGAAGCCAAGCCTGCCGAACAGAAAAAGCCGGAAGTTAAGTCCGAGACTAAGCCCGTTGAGGAAAAGAAACCGGAAATCAAGTCCGAAGCCAAGCCTGCCGAGCAGAAGAAGCCCGAGGTCATGTCCGAGACTAAGCCCGTAGAGCAGAAGAAGCCCGAGGTCAAGTCCGAGACTAAGCCTGCTGAGCAGAAGAAGCCCGAGGTAAAGTCCGAGACTAAGCCTGCTGAGCAGAAGAAGCCCGAGGTAAAGTCCGAAGCCAAGCCCGCCGAGCAGAAGAAGCCCGAGGTCAAGTCCGAGACTAAGCCTGCCGAACAGAAAAAGCCCGAGGCAAAGTCCGAGACTAAGCCCGCCGAGCAGAAGAAGCCCGAAATCAAGACCGAAGCCAAGCCTGCCGAACAGAAAAAGCCGGAGGTCAAAGCCGAAAAGGGCGCTATAAGCACGAACAGCAGCGAAGAACTCGTTTCGATGATAAGAGACGCTATACCAGCGCCTCCCAAAACATTCCGCCCCCTGTCCGATCCCAAGGAAATGCTCGCTCCAAGGAAGAGCAAGACCGAACCAAAGGAAGTGAAATTCCCGGACAGAAAGTCGTTCCCCAACAAGCCGGTGCGCGATACACAGCCGATGAAACGTCCTGTGCAGTCATTAAAGGCTGATATGATCTCGGAGGAAGACCTCCTGCCGCCTGTTTCCGCAAAGGAAGCTATCCCGGACGAGATAGTCCTCGACTCAAAGCTCAGGCGAAGCAAAGCCGAAAAGGCTGCTGAGAAGAATCCGGAACCGGTCAAGGTCGAAAAGGCTCCCGAAAAGAAACCCGAGCCGGTCAAAGCTGAAAAGGCTCCCGAAAAGAAGCCCGAACCAGTCAAAGCTGAAAAGGCTCCTGAAAAGAAGCCCGAACCGATCAAGGTCGAAAAGGCTGCGGTCAAAAAGGCTGAAAAAAAACCGGAAAAGATAACCAGTGAAAAGGTCATCTCTGAACTCAAGGAGCTCGGAGAGATCGAAGCTCCAGAGGATATCGTCATCGACGATACCAACAATATGGCTATCAATCCCAAGACCGGCACTCTCGTCAAGTACATAGGCACGTCCGAAGCCATAAAGATCCCCGATACTATCACTACTATCGGCAAATACTCATTCCGCGGAAACGAAACTCTCAAGAAGATCGTTATTCCCGACAGTGTCAAGCTAATCGACAAATTCGCTTTCTGCCACTGCTTCGCTCTCGAGGAGATAGTCCTCCCGAACAGTCTTGAAGCTATAGGCGAAAACGCTTTCCTCAAATGCCTCCGTCTGCGCACCATAAACTTCCCCGAGTCGCTCAAGCGTATCGGCAAGGGTGCTTTCGGACGCTGCAACTCCCTCGAGAACCTCGTTCTCCCGGCTTATCTCCAGAAGATAAGCGACCTCACCTTCTTCTCCTGCAAGAGACTCAGAAGAGTGGTCATTCCCGGTTCAGTCGAGAGCATCGGAAACTCCGCGTTCTCCGAGTGCTACAACCTCAAGAAGCTGGTCATCTCGGACTCAGTCACAGCGATAGGCGAAAGTGCCTTCTCGTGGTGCAGGACACTCGACTCCATAACTATCCCGTCAAGTGTAAAAACTATCGGCAACTGGGCGTTCTACGGCTGCCAGAACCTCAGCACCCTCCGCATAAGCTGGCAGACCAAGGACATCAAGGAGGACGCCTTTACAGGCTGCGAGAACCTCTTCAGCATCAATATCACAGAATTTGACAACCCCGATATAAAGATCGACGAGATCAAGAAAGGTCACCGTCAGACCGTCCGCGTGCTGAAGCAGATCAACCGCAAAAAGGCTGAGAGCTACGCCCGTGACCACGGCATCAGTATGCTCTTTATGTAAATGAAACCTGAGCCATAGAGAAGTCAGCGCTCCTCTATGGCTTTTTTCATCGGCTGAGCTGACTTCTGAATTCTTTTTTGCAAAGGTATTGATTTTACCGTAACAACGTGATATAATAATAACAGTGTTCGTTTGACACACCGGGGAGCTTGTGCGACAGGCTGAGAGGAAGGTCATACCTTCGACCCGCTGACCTGATTTGGATAATGCCAACGTAGGTAGCCTGTGATATGACTTATTCAGGGAACTGCGTCAGGCAGTTCCCTTTTTTTGATAGGAGGTATAGCTATGGTGAAAATAAACGGTGAAATGCTCGCCAAGGACGGTATGAACGTTGCCGATGTGCTCGCTGAGATGAATATAAATCCGCAGAACGTCGCCGTGGAGCTTAACGAAGAGATAGTCCCCAAGGCTTCCTACGGAAGTACCGTACTCAGTGACGGCGACGTTCTCGAAGTTGTCCGCTTTGTCGGAGGGGGCTGATATGCCGATACCTACACGCGAGGAAATGTACCGCGCCCTTGAGGAACGTCACGGCAAAGAGCTCCAGCGGAAATTCGCAGCGGCTTCGGTCGCGGTATGCGGACTCGGCGGACTCGGCTCGAACATTGCGATAGCTCTTGCCCGGGCAGGAGTCGGAAATCTCCACATCATCGACTTCGACTGCGTGGACATCTCCAACCTCAACCGCCAGCAGTACTTCCCGGAGCAGCTCGGTATGCCGAAAACACAGGCACTTTCCGATACGCTCAGCAGGATAGCTCCATACTGCAATATCACTGCCGACTGCGTAAAGCTCACAGAGGAAAATATCCCTGAGCTTCTAAGGAACGAAGCTGTGATCTGCGAGGCTTTCGACAAAGCCTGTCAGAAGGCTATGCTGGTGAACTGCGTCCTTGAAAAAATGCCGGAGAAGTATCTCGTTTCTGGCTCTGGTATGGCAGGGCTCTCAACTGCCAACACCATTGTAACTAAAAAAATAACAAAAAGGTTTTACGTCTGCGGCGACGGTGTGAGCGACGTCTCTGACGGCATCGGACTCGTTTCCTCAAGGGTAATGGTATGTGCCGCCCACGAGGCAAACGCCGTTCTCCGCATCATCGCAGGCGAGACCGAAGCATAAAGGAGTAATTTCAATGAACAAAGACGATAAACTCATTATCGGCGGTCACGAATTCAGCTCGAGGTTTATCCTCGGCTCGGGAAAGTATTCCCTCAATCTCATCGAAGCCGCTGTGAAGTACGCAGGCGCTGAGATAATCACGCTCGCAGTACGCCGCACCAATTCCAAGGAGCACGAGAATATCCTCGACTATATCCCGAAGAACGTTACTCTCCTCCCCAACACCTCCGGTGCGAGAAACGCTGATGAGGCAGTCCGCATAGCAAGGCTTGCCCGTGAGCTCGGCTGCGGAGACTTCGTAAAGATCGAGATAATGCGCGACTCCAAGTACCTCCTCCCCGACAATCAGGAGACTGTACGCGCTACCGAGATACTCGCAAAAGAGGGCTTCGTGGTAATGCCCTATATGTACCCAGATCTCAACACTGCCCGTGACCTCGTGAATGCCGGAGCTGCTTCCGTTATGCCGCTCGCTTCGCCTATCGGCTCGAACAAGGGACTCGCTACCCGTGACTTCATACAGATACTCATTGACGAGATAGACCTGCCGATAATCGTTGACGCAGGAATAGGACGTCCCTCTCAGGCTTGTGAGGCTATGGAAATGGGGGCGGCTGCCGTTATGTCGAACACCGCTCTCGCAACAGCCGGCGACCTCCCCGTAATGGCAGAGGCTTTCAGGCAGGCAGTAGAAGCCGGAAGAAAGGCTTACCTTGCCGGACTCGGAAGAGTCCTCACAAGAGGAGCTGCACCGTCAGATACACTGACAGGCTTCCTCCACGACTGATGATCAATTTATACATTCAAGGGAAGTAATATAAATGGATAACAACTATTTTGTGGATTCGGACAAGCTCTCCGAAGCCGCACTCGCTAAAAAGCACAAGCTCGAGAACGATCCCTCCTCGCGTACCGACCATATGGCTTATATGGAGGGTATGGAGCGGATAAAGTCCGATGTTATGGACAGGGTGCTCTCCGAGATGAACAGCTACGATGCATCAGCATATACATACGCCGATGTCCGTGCAGCTCTCGCTCACGACAACTGTACCGTCGAGGACTTCAAAGCCCTCCTGTCTCCTGCCGCAGAGCCCTTCCTCGAAAAAATGGCTGAAAAGGCTCGTCTCGAGACTCAGAAGCACTTCGGCAACACCGTCTACCTCTTCACTCCGCTCTACATCGCCAACTACTGCGAGAATTACTGCGTCTACTGCGGCTTCAACTGCTACAACGACATCAAGCGTATGAAGCTCAATATGGAGCAGATAGAGCACGAAATGAAGGTCATCGCCGACAGCGGTATGGAGGAGATACTCATTCTCACCGGTGAGAGCCGCGCTCAGAGCAGCGTCGAGTACATCGGTGAAGCCTGCAAGCTCGCAAGAAAGTATTTCCGTATGGTCGGCATAGAGATCTATCCGGTCAACACCGAGGAATACCGCTACCTCCACGAATGCGGTGTCGATTACGTCACTGTCTTTCAGGAGACCTACAACAGCGACCGCTATGAACAGCTCCACCTCCTCGGTCACAAGAGAGTCTTCCCATACCGCTTCGAGGCTCAGGAACGCGCTCTTATGGGCGGTATGAGAGGTATTGCCTGTTCCGCACTGCTCGGTCTCTCGGACTTCCGCAAGGACGCTCTCGCAAGCGCACTGCACGTTTACTACCTCCAGAGAAAGTACCCCCACGCTGAGATATCGCTCTCATGTCCGCGACTCCGCCCGATAATCAACAACGACGAGATAAATCCGCTCGACGTTCACGAAAAGCAGCTTTGTCAGGTACTCTGCGCTTACCGTATATTCCTGCCGTTCTGCGGAATAACGGTCTCCTCGCGTGAGAGCGAGTCGTTCAGGAACGGCATCGTAAAGATAGCCGCTACGAAGATATCCGCCGGAGTTTCCACGGGTATCGGCGACCACGAGAGCAAGTACACAGGCAAGGACAGCGACACCGCCGAGGGCGACGAGCAGTTCGAGATAAACGACAGCCGCAGCTTCAGCCAGATGTACAAGGATATGTCCGGCGAAGGCCTCCAGCCCGTCCTCAACGACTACCTCTATGTCTGATATTATCTGTGTGACCAACCGGAGCCTGTGCCGCGAGGACTTCCTGCTGCGTATGGAAAAGATCGCTGCTGCCGGACCGGCTGCGGTCATACTGCGTGAAAAGGACCTCTCCCCCGATGAGTACGGCAGGCTTGCGGAAAAGGTAATGAACATCTGCGGCAGATACGGTGTTGAATGTATACTGCATAATTTTGCGGAAACCGCTGCTTCGCTCGGTGCGGAGAGGATACATCTCCCTCTGCACAGACTCACGGAGCTGCCGGACGAGCTGAGGGAAAAATTCAGCGTTATCGGAGCTTCCTGCCACTCAGTCAGCGATGCTCTCGCCGCAAAACAGCTCGGGGCTTCGTACATAACCGCCGGACACGTTTTTGCGACTGACTGCAAGAAAGGTCTTGCGCCGCGCGGACTGGATTTTCTGAGGGAAGTGTGCGGAAGTGCCGGTATGCCGGTCTACGCTATCGGCGGTATCTCGCCGGACAACGCCGCTTCCGTCCGCGAAGCCGGAGCTGCCGGAATGTGTGTTATGAGCGGACTTATGACCTGTGACGATCCGGCGCTCTACATCAAGCAATTCGGAGGTAATATATGAAACTTGAAAAGGATATGCTGAGGCTCTACGCTATCACCGACCGCGGCTGTCTCAGGGGAAGAGACCTCGCTCAGCAGGTCGAAGCAGCTATAACCGGCGGAGTGACCTGCATACAGCTCCGCGAAAAGGATATGAGCTATGAGGAGCTCGTCCGCGAAGCTGCTGCCCTTAAAAAGGTATGTGAGAAGTACGGCGTCCCTCTCATCGTGAACGATGACTGGAAAGCTGCCATTGAAAGCGGCGCAGACGGAGTTCACGTCGGCATCGAGGACGCTCCGGTCGCTGAGATAAGAAAGGCAGCCGGAAAAGACTTCATCATCGGCGCTACCGCAAAGACCGTTGAACAGGCTAAGGCGGCTGAAGCTGCCGGTGCGGACTATCTCGGAGTGGGAGCTGTTTTTCCCTCCCCGACCAAGACAAATGCCGTCCGCATAACTCCGGAACAGCTCCGCAGCATATGTGCCGCGGTAAGTATACCGGCTGCTGCGATAGGCGGTATCACCCGCGAAAATCTCAGTGAGATAGCCGGCTGCGGTCAGGCAGGCATAGCAGTCGTATCAGCGATATTTGCTCCCGACGACGTAAAGGCTGCCGCAGAGGAACTCCTCGCAGCAGTTAACAAATGCTTATAAGGCTGGACGATACAGCCTTTCAGAAAGGAATAAAACTATGAAAACAGCTCTGACTATCGCCGGAAGCGACTGCTCCGGCGGCGCAGGTATACAGGCTGACATCAAGACTATGACGATGAACGGCGTTTACGCTATGAGTGCGATAACAGCCCTCACCGCTCAGAACACCACCGGCGTGACCGCCGTCAGCGAGGTCAGCCCCGAGTTCCTGCGCCAGCAGATCGACGCGGTATTCGAGGATATACGCCCCGATGCCGTGAAGATAGGTATGGTCTCGTCAGCCGGACTCGTCGAGGTCATCGCGGAACGTCTGCGGCACTATTCGGCTGAGAACATAATCGTCGATCCGGTCGCAGTTGCCACAAGCGGCTCGTCACTCAGCAGCAGCGAGGCTTACGAAGCACTGAAAAAGCTGCTTCTCCCGATAGCCGCCCTCGTTACGCCCAATATACCCGAAGCCGAGCTTCTCTCCGGCATTACGATAAGCAGCGATGAGGATATGACCGCCGCCGCAGGTATCATCTGCGAGAAATACGGCTGCAACGTCCTCTGCAAGGGCGGACACAGCGTCAACGATGCGAACGACCTGCTGTTCCGTATGAACGGCACTCACCACTGGTTCACAGGAAAGCGCGTGGACAACCCCAACACTCACGGCACAGGCTGCACTCTTTCAAGCGCCATAGCAGCCAATCTCGCTAAGGGACACTCTATGCCGGAGGCTATCAGCCTCGCCAAGGAATATATTTCCGGAGCTCTCGGAAGTATGCTCGACCTCGGCAGCGGAAGCGGTCCCCTCGATCACATATTCGACCTCAGCAGCAGGTTCAAGAACTAACACTGAAAGGATAATATTATGAGAAATTACAGCACACAGATGGAAGCTGCCAAGAAAGGCATCATCACTCCCGAAATGGAGATCGTCGCAAAGAAGGAGTACATCGAGCCCGAGGAGCTCCGCGCACTTGTTGCAAAGGGCGAGGTCTGTATCCCCTGCAACATCAACCACAAGTCTATATCCCCTGAGGGCATCGGTACTCGTATGCGCACCAAGATCAACGTAAACCTTGGCATCTCCGGTGACGTAAAGAACTACGATATGGAGATGGAAAAGGTCGATATGGCTATAAAGTTCGGTGCGGAAGCCATTATGGACCTCAGCAACTACGGCAAGACCAACACCTTCCGTCAGGCTCTCGTTGATAAGTCGCCGGCTATGATAGGAACCGTTCCTATGTACGATGCTATCGGCTACCTCGACAAGGATCTCCTCGAGATAACCGCTCAGGACTTCCTCAAGGTCGTCCGCGCTCACGCTGAGGAAGGCGTTGACTTTATGACTATCCACGCAGGTATCAACAAGCGCGCAGTTGAGGCTTTTGTCCGCGACAAGAGAAAAATGAACATTGTTTCACGCGGCGGCTCGCTCCTCTTCGCGTGGATGGCTATGACCGGCAACGAGAACCCCTTCTACGAATACTACGATGAAGTTCTCGACATCCTCCGTGAATTCGACTGCACTATCAGCCTCGGAGACGCTCTCCGCCCCGGCTGTCTCGACGACGCTACCGACGGCGGTCAGATAGCTGAGCTCATCGAACTCGGCGCTCTCACAGAACGTGCGTGGGCTAAGGACGTTCAGGTAATGGTCGAGGGCCCCGGACATATGGCTATGGATCAGATCGCTGCAAATATGAAGATACAGAAGCGCATCTGCCACAACGCTCCGTTCTACGTTCTCGGACCTCTCGTTTCCGATATATTCCCCGGCTACGACCACATCACTTCCGCTATCGGCGGTGCTATCGCTGCTGCAAACGGCGCTGACTTCCTCTGCTATGTTACTCCTGCCGAGCACCTCCGTCTCCCCGATGCTGACGACGTTAAGGAGGGTATCATCGCAAGCCGCATCGCTGCTCACGCTGCCGACATCGCAAAGGGTATCCCTCATGCTATGGACGCTGACAATGCTATGGCAGCTGCACGTCACGCTCTCGACTGGGAGAAGATGTTCGAGGTCGCTGTTGATCCCGAAAAGGCTCGCCGCTACTACGAGAGCACTCCTATCGCTGAACGCCATACCTGTTCTATGTGCGGCAAGATGTGTGCCGTTCGTACCACAAATATGATACTCAACGGCGAAAAGGTAGAATTCTGCTCTGAAAGATAAATATGCTCCAAAGGGACGCTGAGCGTCCCTTTTTTTCTGATAAAGCAAAAAAATCCTTGATTTTTTGTCGGAAGTGGTATATAATTAATATGTTATTTAGGAGGTAAATACATATGATTACGGAAAGCAAAATAGGTTTCGACAACGAAAAATATCTGAAGATGCAGTCTGAGCACATCAGGGAGCGTATCGCGCAGTTCGGCGACAAGCTCTACCTCGAATTCGGCGGCAAGCTCTTCGACGACTACCACGCTTCGAGAGTTCTCCCCGGCTTCAAGCCTGACAGTAAGCTCCAGATGCTCCTTCAGCTCAAGGACGAGGCTGAGATAGTCATCGTCATCAACTCCGACGACATCGAAAAGAACAAGATACGCGGCGACCTCGGCATCACATACGACGTCGATGTTATTCGCCTCTTCAACGTTTTCACAAAGATCGGTCTCTACGTCAGCAGCGTCGTGCTCACAAGATACGACAACCAGCCAACCGCAGACGCTTTCCAGAGCCGTCTCGAAGCTCTCGGCATAAAGGTATACCACCATTACAGCATCAAGGGCTACCCCTCAAACCTGAACTACATCATCAGCGATGAGGGCTACGGCAAAAACGACTACATCGAGACCTCACGCAAGCTCGTTGTCATCACCGCACCCGGTCCGGGAAGCGGTAAAATGGCTACCTGTCTCTCTCAGCTCTACCACGAGCACAAGCGCGGCATCAACGCCGGCTACGCTAAATTCGAGACCTTCCCCATATGGAACTTACCTCTCCGTCACCCCGTTAATATCGCCTACGAGGCTGCTACCGCTGACCTCAACGACGTGAATATGATAGATCCCTTCCACCTCGAAGCATACGGCAAGACCACCGTCAACTACAACCGCGACGTTGAGATCTTCCCCGTACTCAATGCAATGTTCGAGATGATACTCGGCGAGTCGCCTTACAAGTCGCCTACTGATATGGGCGTAAATATGGCAGGAAACTGCATCATCAACGACGAGAACACCTGCAAGGCTGCCCGTGACGAGATAATCCGCCGCTACTACATCGCAATGTGCGACAACAAAAAGGGACTTATCCCCCTCGAGGAGGTCGTAAAGCTCGAGCTCCTTATGAAGCAGGCAAACGTTACAGCCGATGACAGAAAGGTCATCGCGGCAGCTCTCAAGCGCGAACAGGAGACCGGTGCTCCGGCAGCTGCAATGGAGCTCCCGGACGGAACTATCCTCACCGGCAAGACCTCCGAACTCCTCGGAGCTGTTTCTGCTCTGCTCCTCAATGCACTCAAGCACTTCGCAGGCATCGACGACAGCGTTCTTCTTATGTCGCCCAATGTGATCGAGCCTATTATGGACCTCAAGGTCAACCACCTCGGCAACAACAACCCGAGAATTCATACCGATGAGACTCTCTACGCCCTCGCTATCTGCGCTACGACCGACGAAAACGCTAAGAAGGCTATGGAGCAGCTCTCGAAGCTCCGCGGCTGCGAGGTACATTCCACCGTTATCCTCTCCCCCGTTGACGAGAGAATATTCAAGAGACTCGGCGTCAACCTCACCTGCGAACCCAAATACAGCAACTGATAACTACGGGACTGCTCTCCGGCAGTCCCTTTTCTTATCCGGAAATAGTTTGCAGCTGCATTCAGTATCATTTGACATTTGCCGCTCATCATAGTATAATTGTTATGGCAGTACCGCCTTTCGGTGCTGCGACCACTAATAATACGGAGATGCTTATGAATACTTCAGTTGTTATAGTCTGCGCCGGCAATTCCACGCGAATGGGAGGCGTAAACAAAATACTCCTCCCGCTCGGAGACAGACTCGTTATCGGTGTGACTATGCAGGCTTTCCAGAAATGCGAAAGCGTTTCGGAGATAGTGATAGTTGCCCGTGAAAGCGACATACCGGCTATCAAATCGGAGGCAGAGGCTGCCGGTATCACCAAGCTCGCTGCCTGCACCACAGGCGGCAGTACGCGTCAGGAGAGCGTCATCAACGGCATAAAGATGATCTCCAAGGAAGCGGAACTCGTTGCCGTTCACGACGGCGCGCGTCCTCTCGTAAAGCCCGTGCATATCGAAAAGGTCATCAGGGACGCTTCTGTTTTCGGCGGAGCTACTCTCGGCGTACCGGTCAAGGACACGATAAAAACGGTCGATGACGGTCTCATCACAGACACTCCACCGCGCAGCTCGCTCTACATCACGCAGACTCCGCAGATATTCAAGCGCAGTCTCTACTTTGAGGGCATCGACTTTGCTCTCGAGCACGGTCTCGACTTCACTGATGACTGCCAGCTCGTTGAAGCTATCGGCGGCAAGGTCGCTATGACGACTGGCGATTACACCAATATCAAAATTACAACTCCCGAGGACATCAAGCTCGCGGAGGTACTTATGAAGCTCTGACAGGAGGGATAATATGTTCAGGATAGGTCACGGATACGACGTACACAAGCTGGTCGAGGGGCGGAAGCTGATACTCGGCGGAGTCGAGATACAGCACACGACCGGTCTGCTCGGTCACTCCGACGCGGACGTTCTCGCACACGCAATTATGGACGCAATGCTCGGCGCACTCGCGCTCGGTGATATAGGGCACCTCTTCCCCGACACCGCTGCCGAATACGAAGGCGCGGACAGTATGAAGCTGATGGCGGAGGTCGTGAGGGTATGCCGCGAAAACAGCTACTGCATAGGCAACATCGACGCAACTGTTATCGCTCAGGCACCGAAGCTCGCTCCGCACATCGTGAAAATGCGCGAGAACATCGCAAAGGTCTGCGGCTGTGAGGTATCGCAGATAAGCGTCAAGGCAACTACCGAGGAGCACCTCGGCTTCACCGGAGAAAAGCTGGGAATGTCGGCACACGCAGTCGCACTTATGAAAAAAATATGAGATCAGCGCACCATTATTTAATGGTGCGTTTTTGTGTCCCCTGATAATCCATAGTTGATAATTTAAGTTATAGCTTAAATGATGATATTTTTTCATATTAAGGCTTGACAAACGAATATTCAGCCGTTATAATATAAGTGACAGCATATTAAAATTCATAATTTAATCAGGGATATTAATTATTCGTTAACTAAACAATTCTTTTAAGGAGGACACAAATTATGCACAAATCACTTAAAAAAGCGCTGGCAGTTCTCTCAGCTGCTTCCATCTCAGCAGTTCAGAGCCTGTCATTCGCTCCGGCACAGATCGTTTCTGCTGCCGACAGCACACAGTTTCCCTATGTGATAGAGGGTGAGGATCTCACAGACGCTACCCTCTGGACAAGCATCTACGCAGACGAAATGCCGGGTTACTCCGGCGAGGGCTTCCTCTACCTGACAGCTTCCCCGGCTTCTTTCACGGTAACTGCTCCCGAAGACGGTATGTACACAGTCACCGTTCACGGCGCTCAGATACTCAATAAGGAAGGCAGAAAGCAGACTCTCAAGGTAAACGACAGAGAATATACAACTACCGCCGATTATTCAAGGGAGTGGAGAGACTACGATTTCGGCGTTATCCGCCTTTCCAAGGGCGAGAATACTATCGAGCTCGTTCCTCTCTACGGCTATATGGCTGTTGACTATATCACAGTTGCCGAAGCTGAGTTTCCCGACCTCTCAAAGGCTGACAGCACCCCCTGCGATCCCGACGCTACTCCCGAGGCAAAGGCTCTTATGAGCTACCTCCACAGCGTTTACGGAAAGAATATCCTCTCAGGTCAGCAGCAGATCTACGGCGGCGGAAACACAATTCAGACCACTATCCGCTACGATCTCAATTCCGATAAATGCACCGATCAGGACGGCGTTGAGTACACTATCGACAAGGACAGCTACGACAAGGACGATCAGGGCAACAAGTTCCCGTGGCACTGCACAGGTCCTGACGGCAGGGTTTATACTTACAGCACTCAGAACCGCAATTACACATACAACAACTACGAAAAGGACGTCGAGCTCATCAACGAGCTCACAGGCAAATACCCCGCTATTCAGGGCTTTGACTTCGGCAGCTACTGTCCCTGCTACGCTTGGGACGACGGAGTTGCCGGCAGAATGATCGAGTGGACAAAAGAAAAGGGCGGTATCTGTACAGCTTCGTGGCACGTTAACGTTCCGACCGTTATGGCTGACTATACCCTCGGTGAACCCCTCGATTTCTCAAAGACCACTTACAGCGAAAAGACCAATTTCAAGACCGCTAACTGTATGGTCGAGGGCACGATAGAGTACGACTACTTCCAGCTCTGTATGAAGAACCTCGCAGCCGAGCTCAAAAAGCTCCAGGACGCAGGCGTTCCCGTTATCTTCCGCCCCTTCCACGAGGCTGAGGGCAACCCCAGCAAGACCGATGATCCTACCGACGGCTCCGGAGCTTGGTTCTGGTGGGCTAAGGAGGGCGCAGCTGTCTATAAACAGCTCTGGGCTTTCTTACAGGATACCCTCGAGAACGAGTACGGTCTCCACAACCTCATCTGGGAGCAGAACCTCTATGCGTGGTCCGACTCCTCCGCAGCATGGTACTCCGGCGACGACAGAGTTGACATCGTTGCTTTCGACAAGTACAACACTCAGTACAACCGCCACGACGGCAAGACCGAAGGTCCTAACCTCGACGCAGAGGCCGGCATATTCTTCAAGCTTCACGGCTACGTCAAGGGCAACAAAATGGTCGCTATGGCTGAGAATGACTCCGTGCCCAGTCTCAACAATATGCAGGTAGAACACGCTGACTGGCTCTACTTCTGCCCTTGGTACGACACACCCGAAACTCCTTTCGTAAGCGGCACAAAGTATCAGGATCACGATGAGCTGAAGGCTCTCTACAACAGCGAATACTGCATCACTCTCGACGAGCTCCCGAAGGATCTCTTCTCAAACACAGAGCTACCCACAGCTTCTGCAACTGCAAGTGAAACTTCCTCAGGTGTTGTTCCGACGCTCTATGGTGACGCAAACTGCGATAAACAGGTAAATATTGCAGACGCAGTTCTCGTAATGCAGGTTTCGACCAACCCTGACAAATATGCTGTCGGCAAGTCTGAATTAAGCATAACTTCCGTAGGTGAGGCTAACGCCGATGTTGACGGCAAGAAAGGTCTCACGAACTCCGATGCTCTTCTCATTCAGAAGTTCAAGCTCGGACTTATTGAAACATTCCCGGTAAACTCATAAATCCCCCTTGAACGGACAGCTTCGGCTGTCCGTTTTCTATTTGACAGCCGTCGTTTTTTGCTGTATAATTAATCTTAATTACAAATATACGGAGGAACACAATGAACGATCTCGATAAGGCAGCTGCTTTCCTGAAAAAAACTTCCGTCCGCGGAATAGTAACAGGTCTTTCGCGCGCAGAGGAGCTGCTCCGCAGAATGGGCGATCCGCAGGAAAAAGTCCCGATAATACACGTTTCCGGCACTAACGGCAAGGGTTCATTCGGAGCAATGCTGACCTCTGTTCTCAAAAGCGCCGGATACCGGACGGGCGGCTTTTCATCGCCTGCGCTGACCGGTCTCACGGACAGCTTCCGGGTGAACTGCGAGGAGATAAGCGAGAAAAAGCTGGCGGATATAATACTTGATATTGCAGATATATGGGAAACTATGGACGATAAGCCCACCGAATTCGAGGTCCTGACTGCCGCAGCTTATGAGATGTTCGTCCGCGAGAAATGCGATGTTGCGGTCGTGGAATGCGGTCTCGGAGGCGATCTTGACTCCACCAACGTCATAAGCTCTCCACTGCTCTCGGTCATTACGAACATTCAGCGTGACCATTGCGGCATACTCGGCAGCACCCTTGAGGAGATAGCAGCCCACAAAGCCGGTATCATAAAGCCCGGCAGACCGGTCTACTACGGCGGCAGTGCGGCACTTAAGGTCATAAAAGCTGCGGCTGAAAGGAACTCCTCCCGGCTGTATCTGCCAGAGCCGGAAGACTTCCGCCTTATCTCAGACAATGAGCTGACCGGAACGCGCTTTACCTACAAGGACAGAGAAATCACTCTCTCCCTCCTCGGAACTTATCAATTCGCCAACGCGATAAACGCGGTGAGCTGCGCAGAGATACTCAATGAGCTCGGACTCAGCATACCTTACAGTGCCGTGCAGCAGGGGCTCGCAGACGTTAAATGGCACGGCAGGTTCGAGCTTATGCGGAAAGAACCGATCGTCATCAGCGACGGCGCTCACAATCCGGACGGCATCAGGCAGGCTGCCGACAGCATACGGAAGTATTTCGGCGGCAGAAAGGTCGCTCTGCTGATCGGAGTTATGGCTGACAAGGAATACTGTCTCTACCCGGAGCTCCTCGGTGAGCTGACAGAGTGCGTGTTCGCGGTAGCTCCTGACAATCCGCGCTCGCTCGACAGCCGGAAGCTCGCCGGAGTTTTCTCAGAGAAAGGCATACCGGCAGAAGCCTTCACGGTGCTTGAAAAAGGCGTCAGTGCAGCGTATGACTACGCAAAGCGTACCGGCACTCCCCTCATCGCGCTCGGCTCGCTCTATATGTACCGCCAGTTCACAGAAGCTCTCAGCAAGCTGAAATAACCACCGAACGGCAGAGTTCCCGAGAAAGCTCTGCCGTTTTTGCGTATGCGGAGATTTTCAGGGAAAAATTTTGCCGAACCCCTTGACAAATGCACAATAATATGATAATATAAACATATGAACAGATATTCATATGAAAGGAGTGTGTACTATGGAGAAGGTTTTTATCATCAACGAGCTCAACTGCGCTCACTGCGGCGCCAAGATCGAAGAAGCACTCGGCAAGCTCGAGGGCATTGAGTCCGCTGTCCTGAATTTTCCTATGCGCACTATTAAAATACACGGCGAGGTCACTGACGAAACGCTCCGCAGAATGAATGAAACTGCCCGTTCTATCGAGCCAGATGTCGAGATAGTCCCCAAGGAGCACCACCACAGGGAGCATCATCACCATGAGCATCACCACGACCATTCCGGCGAATGCTGCTGCGGTCACGACCATGAGCATCACCACGGGGCTCACGAACACACACACGCACACGAACACTCCCACGAGCACGAACACGCTCACTCACAACACGAAGAAAGCAGCATTGCGGAGATTCTCCCCCTCATCGGCGGTATCGTACTTTTCGCCGCCGCGATCGTGCTCGGAAACTTTGCCGGTCAGAA
>CACXEJ010000042.1 GCA_902766595.1 Ruminococcus flavefaciens
ATCAACGCTTGCGCCGTATGCAGCACTTGTGCCGCCGAAGCCTGTGATTGTAAGAGGTGAATCGATCTGGTAGAATACGTCCATACCACCAACTGCAACGTCGCCAGCTGCGAGCTTAACGTCAACGCTTACGCTGTTGCCAGCATCTACTTCATACTTACCGAAGTCGAGTGTAAGATCACCGGAACCAGTAGGTGTAGAAGTTGTAGTAGTTGTTGTTGTAGTTGTTGTTGTCTGTGACTGAGACTGAGTTGTTGAAACAGTGCCAACATCGCCAACAGTGATTGTCATATTCTTTGTTGTGAGCTTGTTTGCACCGCTCTGGAAGTTATCATAGTAGATCTTGTTCTTTGTAGCCTTATCAACAGCGCTGATGTTGCAAAGGCTCTGTACCTCTTCTGCGCCGGGCTTCTTCTGGTCAGCGAACTCGAGTGAGTACTCGCCAGCCTTTGTTCCCTTAGGAAGAACGAGGTCGAATACAGCTACCGGATAGTCATCGGACTTAGAGCCGAACCACTCATATCCGCCGCCTCCGAGCCATGAAGCACAATAGTAAGGTGTGCTGATGTCGAAAGACTCCTGCTTTGTATCAGAAACAGCAACGAGCGTGCCCCAAGTAGCATACTCATCCATATCATCAGTTGTAGCATCGAAAGATACAGCTGCGTTTGTTGAGAATGAAACGCCTGACTTGGACTTGTAGGACTTGTTTGATGAGAAGTACTTCTCAGTAGCGTTGTAAGTCTTGTATGTGATACCGCTTACATCGTTACCGTCCTTGGACTTGATAGTTACAGGGAGTGTGAGGATCTCACTGTCGTTTGTCTCCTCTGTGAGGTAGATAGCAACAGGGATTGTAACATTTCCTGCGTCGATAGCACTCTGATCAACCTTGATATTGCTGCCCATTGAAGAATAAGCAGAATCAGCAGCCTTATAAGCAGCCAGAGTAATAGTTTTTGTAGCATCTGCGGCATTAACAGCAGGTGCAGCAACACTTACCATTGATGCAGCCATTGCGAGGCAAGTAGCTGCAGAGATAAACTTTTTCATCTGTAATAATTCCTTTCTTTAGGTTTTAACGCCTATTACTAAACTAAGTCAAATTAGGTTTGTATTCCTTTGTAAGGGGGACAAATCAGATAATCACTGGATCAAAACTTGTCAATAAGACCGAGCTTGAACTTCTGGATGAGGAGAGCGTCTGAATTGGTGAGGCCCTTTGTGCCGTCAACGTCAGCATTAACTTCGCCCTGGGGCTTGATGCTTACTTCAGACTTGCCAACTGCATACTTGTCGGGGTTTGTAGCAACCTGCATAACGAGAACTGCGTCTGCGATATTTACCTGCTTGTCACAGTTAGCGTCGCCGAGAAGTGTAGGCTGAAGTGTGCCGTTTCCGACAGTTACTGAGCCGTCACTTGTCTTTACAGTGTACGATACCGGCTTGTTTGCGCTATCCAGATAGCCGATGCTTATTTCGCTGTTTTTGTCGCTCGAAACAGATGTTTCACTTCTTGATGTAGGCACAAACTGTATCTTAGAAACGTCTCCGTCCTTTGCAGAACTTGAAACGGTACCCTTAATGGTACAGAATACGCCGCCGTCCTTGATCCAATAGCTGTCGCTGTCGAGCATAGTAGCCCACATAAGGTCTACCATACCTTCGCTCTGCAGGATCTCGTAATCAAAAACGGGTGTGTCAGATGTAACTGACGGATCCTTGCTCTCTGCTCCTGTCTTAGTGATGGGACCAGCCTCCACGCTTGTAACAGTAAGGATACTATTATCATACTTAACTGCTACGTCAACGCCTGCTATACCTGTTGAAGGTATGTCAGACAGGGAAACTGACACCTCGAATGTCTTTCCTGCCTCCGCGGAAACCTTGCTGGCTGAAATCTGCACATTATCGCCAGCTGCTGAAGCAACCGGTGCAAGTGAGCATACTGAAAGTGAAAGCATTGAAGCGGCGATAGCTCCTACGACTATCTTTTTTGTCTTCATTTGAATTTTCCTCCTTCTTTGATTAATTGTTATATAACAAAGGAACGAACGCCCCTTTGATTATATCTGTCCTTGCCCCATCGGGTGATCCCCAACGGCACACAATACTGAGAACCGCTCAAAGCGGTCCTTGTGCACAGTACAGGTTTACAACGAGCCGTGCCGCAAGGGCGCAGCAGGCTGCACGAAAAAACCAGCCGCCGGGGCATATGTACATACCCGCAGGGCATAATCCGCCGTGCTATCTGTACTCTGCACAAAACTGTGCGAGACGCATCACACTGCCGTGATGAGACTAATAATCCCAATATCTATATTTATTCTTGATTTCATTATATAACAGCCCGAAAAAAAAGTAAATAGGTTTGTTTTCTTTTTGGTATTTTATATAAACGGCGAACAGGTTTTTTGCACGGTTTGCACAATCGGGCTTTTGGTGTTAGAAGTGCAAATCAAGCCGTTTTTTAACATTTTTTGAACTTTTTAGATTATTTATCCAACTTCTGAAATTCTTTAGGAATTGCGGCATCAATTATCTGGTTTATAACGTCCCAGCCAAAGGTGGTGTAGGTGCCTCTCGGGACCGCTGTCGGGAGTCCGTGAGCAGCCGCGAGCTCGGGGGTATACTTGCTGTAGGGATAGAGCTTCATATTGGCAAATGACGGGGATTCATAGTGGATTATATCCGGGATGACTCCCACGTCCTCGAGCTTGACTTCCTTGGTCGTCTCGTTGAATACTATGTCAAAGTCAGGTATCTCACCGACAACATTGAAATTGTCTGTCTGAGCGCATATGAAATTTCCCATAGAATAGAACACAAAGCCCTTTGAGCCGTCCTCTCTCGTGAGCCATTCCATCGTCTCTGCGGTGTGGGTGTGGCAGCCGAGTATAACGTCAGCGCCCCAGTTGACCATTTTTTGCGCAAGGACTTTCACCTGATCGTTGACAATATTAGTGTCCTCAGTGCCCCAGTGTGCCGAAACGATAACGACATCAGCCTGCTGACGGGCTTCCTTGATCTGCCTCTCGATAACGTCCTCTTCCTTGTTGAGTATGACTCTGAGCGGAGAACCCTCAAGCTGTTCCTCAAAGCCGTTTATATGCTCTGCATAGGCAAGAAACGCTATCTTCACGCCATTGACTTCGCGGATACGGATACGGTTCGCGTCCTCCTCATTGAGGTAGGCACCGAGCACCGTAAGGTCGTTCTGTTCAGCCTTCATATTCCAGAATTTTATCGACTCCTCGAGTCCCTGCGTACCGCAGTCGAGAAGGTGGTTGTTAGCCATTGTGAAGACATCGAAACCGAGGTCAATGACAGCATCTGCGACCTCGACCGGCGAATTGAACAAAAGCGCCCCGCCGTTTGCGCCGCGGACCTCATTGCTCTGGGAGATGATAGTCTCCTGATTGAGAATGGCAACATCTGCGCCTTCAACGATATATCGCATATTTTCGTACATAGGCTTGAAATCGTAGCCCTGTCCGCCGGCAAGTGCCTCAGCATTCTTATATACCGAATAGTGTATCAGATTGTCACCGGCAGCAACAACGTGAACGCGCTTTTCGACGTTCTGAGGCTGAGTCTCGGGCTGTGTAGCGGTCTCCTCCGCAGAAGCGGTCTCTGACTCGCCGGTCGGCGTATCTTCGCCGGAAGCAGCCTCCGATGTCTTTGGAACATCGTTGGTGTTGGCGACTGTCGTCGTTCCGGAACAGCCTGTGCCGAACATTGTAAGCACAGTCATTACGCTGCATAATGCGATCGTTTTTATCTTTCCGAGTTTCATTTATATCTCCTGTTCTTACGGCATACACCACGCCGTAGCAATATTATAACACATTATTTTCCATTTTTCAATTACCAATTGTATCATAAGTGCTCGAGATTACGCACTGTTGTATTCTTAATTATTACAACAAATTGTCGCAAACCGCGCAAAATAGCCAATTTAGCAGCATTGTATCATTTCTTGTGCTCCTTTTGGTCAAGAAAACGAAATTTTTAAACTATTTTTGTGCAATATGCCTACAAATTTCCTCTTGAACGCTGTAATTCCACAAATTCCTCAGCAAGCAGCTCCGCTTCCGCATAGGACGAAAGCTGGTAGCAGCGCCCCCTGAATTTCGCCGAACCGTAATAGCCGTTCATATACCAAGCCGCGTGTTTACGGGCTTCGTGCATAGCGAGCTCTTCGTTCTTTTCGCTGAGACTGAGCATCAGCCTGATGTGCTCCAGCATCACTGACATCTTCTCTTCAAGCGTCGGCGGAACATATTCCTTGCCGGCAAAATGTGCCGCTATCTCGTCAAAAACGAATGGGTTGCCGTAGCTTCCCCTGCCTATCATCACAAGGTCGCAGCCGGTCTCCTCATACATACGGAGACACGACTCAAGGTCAGTGACATCGCCGTTCCCGATGACCGGAACGCTCACAGCTTCCTTCACCTGACGGATAACGTCAATATCTGCTTCGCCGCTGTAAAACTGGTCGCGGGTCCGCCCATGGACCGCTATTGCAGCAGCTCCGGCGTCCTCAAGAGCCTTTGCCATTTCAACGGCATTGACGCTCTCTCCCGACCAGCCGCTCCTTATCTTGACAGTCACCGGAGTATCGCCGGCAGCTTTCACCGCTGCCGCACAGACCTCCGCCGCGAGCCGGACGTCCTTCATCAGCGCCGAGCCAGCACCCGTACCTACTACCTTCGGCACCGGACAGCCCATATTTATGTCGATAACATCCGGCGAGTAGTCCCTGACTATCCCGACAGCCTGCGCCATAAAATCGGGCTCGCTGCCGAAAAGCTGAACTCCCATAGGTCGCTCTTCATCTGTAACGGTACAGAGCGCGGCAGTTTTTCTGTCGCTGTAACAAATGCCCTTCGCCGAGACCATTTCGCTCACAACGTAAGCCGCGCCGTATTTCCGGCACATAAGGCGGTACGCTCTGTCCGCCACGCCTGCCATTGGCGCGAGTGCAGCGGTTTTTGCTATCTCAGTGTCGCCTATCCTGAGCATCTCAGTCATTAGTGCTCTCCGCAGGCTTGCCACCGGTCTTGTCCTTGAACACGAACAGCTTGCTGATGACGTAGTTGAGTATGAGCACGATGACGTTAGCCGCGATCTTTGTCACCCAGTAGTTTATTCCGATGAGGGAGTAGCCCAGCCACATTATAGCCATTTCGGTGAGCAGCGTGAAAACTCTTCCGCCGTAGAACGAAGCGGCTTCCGAAGCAAGCTCCTTTGCACCGCTCGCGTGGGACTCGAACACCCACAGCCTGTTTGTGACATAAGCGAAGGTCACGGCGCATATCCATGAGATAACGGTGCTTATCGTGCTGACAGCTCCCGTACCCATTCCGGCATTCTCAAGCAGGTTCTTTGAAATGCCTGCCGAGATGAAGCTCACAGCGGTCGTGAGCACTCCGAAGAACAGGTATAGCCACTTCTCTTCATATTTATAATACAACTCCCGGATAGGTTTCGGGAAAATATTCACTATCGCTCTTATGAGTTTCTGCATAATGACATCCTTTCTTTTTCTTATCCGGTCAAAAGACCAGCATTATTATCATAACATTTCAGAACACATTTTTCAAGTAGTTTATTGCGTTTTAACAGAAAATTTACGATATTATCCGCAACTTATGATAAAAATCTTCACCCTTCGCCCGTTACCTCACTGCCCACCCCTTTCCCGTCATATTATTCCCGTAATACCGCTATTCCGTTTTTATCCGTCACCCGGCTATTGACAGGTTGACAAAAATATAATATAATAGTATTTGAGGTACGATTGATCTTTCAGTTGTATTCACAGTACGCTCCGGCGTCTGTATTTATATGATAAACTTTAGGAGGTATAATACAATGTCATTGACTAAAAATCCCAACGTATTAAAGTGGGTAGACGAGATGGTAGCTCTCTGCAAGCCCGAGAAGGTAGTCTGGATCGACGGCTCCAAGGAGCAGCTCGATGCTCTTATCGAAGAGGTCACATCTCTCCCTGATGACAGCTGGGACAAAATGTACAAGCTCAACCCCGAGAAGTACCCGAATTGTCTCTATCACAGAACACGCCCTAACGACGTTGCCCGTGTTGAGGACAGAACTTTCATCTGCTCCAAGGAAAAGAAGGGCGCAGGTCCTACAAACAACTGGATGGCTCCCGATGAGATGAAGGCTCTCCTCACTCCTATGTACGACGGCGTTATGAAGGGCAGAACAATG
>CACXEJ010000043.1 GCA_902766595.1 Ruminococcus flavefaciens
ACTACACGATAGAAAGGAGCCTTCTTAGCGCCCATTCTTCTGAGTCTGATCTTTACTGCCATTTGTATTCACCTCCGTAAAAAAAGTAATATATTCAAGCGGCGGGAGACCGCATTGAAATCAAAACATATCAAAACTTATAAGTGCATCTAAAACGTAGGAAAAAGCAAAGAGTATAACGCCAAACAGCATAACTGCCAATAACTTCACCATTATACTATACTGTTTCCGTTTTTCTTCCGGCAATCTGATTATAGCAATTATACAGACGCCGATGATAGCCAGTGCCAGCCAGCAGATCGCATCGCCGATCTTAGTCTGATGATGATATGAATTGCGATATCTCAAGGCTGCCACACCAAAAAACGCTCTTTCCATAGTATCAGCTTATATCGGCAGATTTCCGCCGCCCTTACCGGTCATCTTGTCAAAATTCATACCGGCAAGGTTCTTTCTTGCCTTTCTGAGTGACATCTTGCCGTTTTTGCCGGTGAATTTCTTCATCATAGTCTGCATCTGGTCAAACTGCTTGAGCAGACGGTTCACGTCCTCAACTCTTGTACCCGAGCCGTTAGCGATACGCTTTTTGCGTGACGGGTTGATGATAGAGGGCTTTTCGCGCTCAGCCTTGGTCATCGAGGTTATTATCGCCTCGACTCTGCCGAGCTGACTTTCGTCTATATCAGCGTCCTTGATCTTATCTCCGACGCCGGGAAGCATACCGATTATCGACTTCATCGAGCCGAGCTTCTTGATCTGCTTCATCTGGTCAAGGAGGTCGTCCATATCGAACTTGTTCTCTTTGAACTTCTTGGTGAGTCTTTCAGCCTCTTTCTGACTCATTACGCTCTCAGCCTTTTCGATGAGGGTGAGAACGTCGCCCATTCCGAGTATTCTCGAAGCCATACGCTCGGGGTGGAACTGCTCGAAATCATCGAGCTTTTCGCCCATACCAACGAACTTGATAGGCTTACCTGTAACAGCGAGAACTGACAGTGCAGCACCGCCTCTTGTATCGGAGTCGAGCTTTGACATAAGAACGCTGGTGATGCCGATAGCGTCGTCGAAAGCCTTTGCAACGTTTACGGCGTCCTGACCGGTCATAGCGTCAACAACGAGCATTATCTCGTCGGGTTTGGTCTCCTCCTTGATGTTGACGAGCTCCTGCATAAGGTTCTCGTCGATGTGGAGACGTCCGGCTGTATCTATAATGAGTATGTCGTGACCGTAGTCCTTTGCGTAGGCAAGGGCATTCTTTGCGATCACAACAGGATCTGTCTGTCCCATTTCAAAGACCTTTACGTCAGCCTTCTGACCGACTACCTGAAGCTGATTGATAGCAGCAGGACGGTAAATATCGCAGGCAGCGAGCAGCGGACGGTGACCTTCCTTCTTCAGCAGCTTTGCGAGCTTGGCTGAATGAGTGGTCTTACCTGAACCCTGAAGTCCGCACATCATAATTACCGTGGGGGGCTTTGAAGCGTAGTTTATACGGGCATTGCTGTTGCCCATGAGGGAGCAGAGCTCCTCGTTAACGATTTTGATGACCTGCTGTGCAGGAGTAAGGCTTGCGAGAACCTCTTCTCCGACAGCTCTCTCAGTAACGCTTTTTACGAAATCCTTAACGACCTTATAGCTTACGTCAGCTTCGAGAAGTGCAAGGCGCACCTCACGCATAGCTTCTCTTACGTCACTCTCAGAGAGTTTTCCTCTTGATTTGAGCTTTTTAAAGACGTTATTAAGTTTTTCGGAAAGTCCTTCAAATGCCATAAGACCGCTCCTTTATCTGTATTAGTAAAGCCGCAGCATCACAGGAGGCTGCTTATCGCAGCAACTTCCTTCCTGATCCTCAGCCTCAGCTGTTCCTCACCTATCCTGTTGGTGGAGGCTTCTATACGGCTTATGCAGCCGCGTATCTTTTCGAGCCTTTCTGCAAAGCGCAGCTTTTCCTCATAATTCTCGAGGATACTGCCTGTTCGCTTTATAAGGCTCATCACAGCCTGTCTGGTGATACCGAGCAGACTGCCTATCTCAGCGAGGGAAAGATCCTCGCAGTAATAAAGCTCCATAACCCTGCGCTGGTGCTCTGTAAGGAGATCGCCGTAGCAGTCGAGGAGCATAACATATCTCAGTTCTTTAGCCATTTACCGCACCTCTTGAGGGTGTAACCTAAAATCACTTTACACATTGTACCACATATCTCATCATTTGTCAAGGGCTGCGGCAAAATTTTTTCATCTTGCCTGCACAGCAAAACAAATTGACAATACCGCGCGGTACTGTTATAATAATTAATAAGATCAAACAAATCCAACCAACGGAGACTATTATTATGAAAGACCTCAGCTGTTTTCTTGCTGCGATGATAAACCTCTTCGGTCCGCTGACTCTGCTCATACTGTGGCACAGAAAGACCGGTGCGCGTTTTTATCCGGCTATCGTCGCCTTTATAACGTGTATACCGGTATTCTTCATCGGAAATGCCATACGCTCCGGCTTCAGCCACAGCGCCCCGATACTCTATTATATACAGCAGGGCATACTATTCGGTATTTTCGAGGAGGGGGCAAAGTTCCTCGTCCTGCGATATTTCCTCACCTCATACGACAGACGCACCGACTCCGTTTCCTACGGCATCGGACACGGTTCATACGAATGCCTCGGCTGCGGCATCTCCTGCATAGGGCTCATAGGCTCCGGCAGAGCTGCTCCGGACATTCTCTTTTTCCAGATGTGGTCGTTCACCGAGGGAACAGCGCTGGTCATCGCGCTTACCGTCCTCATTTTCTACGGCATACAGAACAACAGGTACAAGGTCACGCTTCCGGCTGCAATACTCATTCACGCTGTCAGCAACGCTTCCGTCGGCATCTTCATCGAGCCGGTCGCCATTCTGCTGTGTACCCTGCTGACCGCCGCCGCTTCCTATGCCGCTTACCGCTGCTGGCAGGCTATGCAGTCTCCCTTTGAAGAGTGAGTGCGAAATTTTTAAAAAACTATTGTAAATGCCTGAAAGGTATGGTATAATGAGTGTGTACGCGCGGTAATACCGTGCAAATACCATTGATAAAGGAGTGTGCTGCTATGGTCACAGTCGAAAATCACATCGGTAAGATCTCCGTTTCCGGAAATTACCTGACTCAGCTCGTAAGACACACCGTGACAGGCTGCTTCGGAGTCGCAGACGTCTGCTGCGTTAATTCGTTCAGATCTGCCCTCTCTGCTATGACCTTCGGTAAGGCTTACAGCAAGCAGCGCGGCGTTGCTATCCGCACGGACAAGTCCGGCGGTCTCGTTATCGACCTTCACATCAAGGTCACCTACGGCACCAATATCACCGCCGCTGTAAACAGCATTATCCACAAAGTCAGCTTCAATGTCGAAGAAGCTGCCGGACTCAGTGTCCGCAAGGTCAACGTCTACGTTGACGAAATGACTGCCTGAGATCAGCCGATGTGCTGATAACTTATATAATTGGAGGACTTTACTGTGATAAACGGTTCTATGCTCAGAGACGCGATAATCTCCGCCGCCGTTACTATCGGCAACAGAAAGCGCGAGGTCGATGAGCTCAATGTGTACCCCGTTCCGGACGGCGATACCGGTACTAATATGTCTATGACTATCGGAAACTCTGTCGCAGAGCTCAGAAGACTCCCCGACAATGCCCCTGCCTCTCAGGTCGCTTCGACCGCGGCTTCTGCTTTTCTCAGAGGTGCAAGAGGAAATTCCGGCGTTATACTCTCCCTCATTTTCAGAGGATTTTCAAAGGGACTCAAGAATTGCAGCGAGGCTTCGTGCGAAAATCTCACGGAAGCTCTCTCGCTCGGCGTTGACGCCGCATACAAGGCTGTTATGAAGCCCGTCGAGGGTACTATCCTGACAGTCATCAAGGCTTCGGCTGAAAAGGCAAAGGAAATAGCTGCCGATACAAACGACGAGGTAGTTTTCTGGGAAGAGGTCTGCAAGGAAGCCGAGACCGTTCTCGCACAGACTACCGAGATGCTGCCCCAGCTCAAAAAGGCTGGCGTTGTTGACGCCGGCGGTATGGGACTCGTCATCATCTTCAAGGCTATGCTCGACGTATTCAAGGGCGGCGCGATCGCCAAGCCCGACTCCTCTGCCGCTGCTTCGGGCGATGTTTCTTCCGACTCGTTCAGAACGGCTGTCAGTGAATACGACGATGAGATAAACTACACCTACTGCACCGAGTTTATGGTCGAAAAGGACGAGGGATGTCCCGACGTGTTTATGCTCCGCGCTTACCTCGAGACCATCGGCGACTGCGTTGTCGTTGTTGACGACGAAGAGATCATCAAGGTACACGTTCATACCGACAACCCCGGAAAGGCTCTCCAGAAAGCCCTTGAGTTCGGTCACTTCATCAACGATCCCCGTCCGAAGATCGAGAATATGCGCATTCAGCACGAGAACAAGGTCAAGGAAGCTCAGGCTGCCGAAGAGGGCTACACTCCGGCAGAACCCGAGAAGGACTTCGGCTTTGTTGCAGTTGCTGCCGGTCACGGTCTCGAGGCTATGTTCACAGACCTCGGTGTTGACGTTGTTGTAAGAGGCGGTCAGACTATGAACCCCTCCACCGACGATATTCTCCGCGCTATACTCAAGACACCTGCAAGAACGGTATTCGTTCTCCCCAACAACAAGAACATCATTATGGCTGCTGAACAGGCTGTCAAGCTCACCGACAGGAAGATCTGCGTCCTCCAGACCAGAACTATACCTCAGGGTATCGCAGCTATGCTCGCTTTTGACGAGTCGCTCAGTCTCAACGACAACCGTATAAATATGACAAGGGCTTTCGAGAAGGTATCCACCGGTCTCATCACATTTGCCGCAAGAAACTCCGAGTTTGAGGGACATCAGATCAAGGAAGGCGAGATACTCGCCCTTGATAACGGCAAGCTCTCCTTCACCGAGCGCGACATCAACAAAGCTACCTACAAGCTGGTCAAGAAGCTCGCAAAGGGCGATGTGAACTACGTTACCCTTATCCACGGCGCTGACGTTACTTCCGAAAACGCCGAGGAGCTCCAGAAGTTCATACAGTCCAAATTCGGTGACAAGTTCGAGGTTATGCTCGTAAACGGCGGTCAGCCGGTATATTACTACATCATCTCAGTTGAATAAGGTGACGAATATGAAAAAGCTCATTGCGTTATCGCTCGTTTGTGCAGCACTCTGCACTCTCTGCTCCTGCGGCAGCAAGGACAGCTCTTCATCAGCCAAAACTACCTCCGCTTCAACTACGGAGCAGCAGGAGTCTCCTGAAAAGACCGAGCCGAACCTCTTTGCTGAAAATCTCTTCAAAGCCGCTAACTTCACCCACACAGACCTCGTCGAAAAGAAGAACTTCACTATAAAAAACGCCGTTATCTGCTCTGACAGGAGCAAAAACAGCGTTCCGGCTGATTTCCCGGCAGACGATTTCTACGCTTCACTCGAGGAGCATATGCAGGGAATAAGCGAATACGACTATGTGCTCATTTTCGACAATATGACAATGGGAGCTGCTGTGTGCGCAGAAGGCTTTGACAACGGCATCGCCGGAAAGCATATCTTTGCAATGGGCAGCATAGACTATACCGAGAAGTACGGTCTTGACAGCTGCAATGACCTGAATTCAGCTGCCGAAAAGCTCACCGGCATAGTCAAGGAACTGGATAAGCAATAAAATAGAACTCAGAAATCAGAAGTCAGAAATGAGTTTGTAGGGGCGCCCTTCGGGCGTCCTTTTTATTTGAAACCGCAGCCTGAAGCCATTGTAGGGAACGCCGCCCTCGGCGTTCCGCAAACATATATGTAACGCATCAATCGTAGGGAACGCCGCCCCCGGCGTTCCGCAAATCACGAATATTTATGCCGAAATCAACGTTGGGAACGTTCTCGCCTGTCGGCGCTCGGGCGGTGCTTCTGCCGCTGGCAGAGGTGTCCACCGGACACCCACGCCGCCACCTGCGTTCCGCAATTAACATTCCGTGTTACAATATTCAATTGGACACGGGCGCACGGAATGCGCCACTACGTTTTTGTTTTAAAATGCCAAATGGCTCGGGCGCCGGAACGGCGCCCCTACAATTGGTTCAATATATATTTTCATTATTCGCGGAACGCCGAGACGGCGTTCCCTACATAAGCATATACATACCGCTTTATTTGATAAACTAAAGGCTGCCCATACGGGCAGCCTTTTCACATTCAGTTATTCAGAGCTTTTTCGAGCCATACGTTTGCGATGTCGAGAGCCTCATAGAGTCCGCACTCACGCTCCGCATTCTTTACGAAAGCCTTCAGCGGATCGGGCTCGTTGGTATCCATCTGGACCACTCTCACCTTTGAAGTCATCTTCTGACCGTTCTCTTCCTTGGTTCCGATGATCTGTATCCATATAACGTAGGGATCGGACATATATCCGTAATATATCTGATTGCCGCTTCTCACCAGCGGATATCCCTTATAAGTGTGAAACTTTTCGTTCATTATTTTCCTCCTTTAAGTCTTTTCGGTAAAGTCCTGTCCGGTAGTTATCTTTCCGATGTTCTCAACAAGCGCGTCAGCGTTTGCCTTGCTGCAGAAGAACTTGCTCTCGCCGTCGATGACCACAAGACTCTTCATTACCGAATAATCGTAGAATTCATACTTCTTGACCGTACCCTGTAAAGAGTCCTTTATGGTCACGGAAGCCATAGGCTCGCCGGAAGGCTTCTCGCCGAGCGCGAAATCCTCAGCGTTGAGGCTTATGAGGAACGCATAGAACTGACGGTAGCGTTCTGCGCCGAAATCTCCGCCGTTTCTCTTGACGATAACGTCATCTGTGGTTGCGTCCGAAGTAGCCTTTGAGCTGTCCTTCATCGAGATCTCGAATTTTTCAGTCGTGCTGCCAGCCTTTGCTTCGAGCTCGCTGATATTCCATACAAATCCCGAGAACATAAGTCTTGAAGCAATGTCGATAGGCATTACCTTAGCCCACTGAGCGTTTTCAGTAGTTGCCTTGTAGATGACATTTGCGTCCTTGAACATAATATAGCAGTATTCCTTGCCGTCCTCCGTGAAGGGCTTTCCTGAGAGGAGAACGTAGTCCTTGCCGTCATCGCACTTCATAGTAACGGTGCAGAAAGGCTTGTCGAGACCTGCCTCCGCCTTATCCTTGTCAGTTGAGTGTATGCTCTGTACTGACTCTGCCGTAAGACCGAACATACCATTGGTTATAGGTGTGGACTTCTCAACGGTCAGCATAGCCACAGTCGGCTCAACGAGCTTGTGTGCAGAGGAGCTGCCGCCTGAATTCTTCTTCTCTGTCGAGTTATCGTACTCGATATAGATGTCGTAGTCGATATCCTCACGCTGTATCCTCAGCGAGTTCACCTTGGGAGTCTGATCCTGCGGCGGTTCTTCGAGGAGAGTGAGCTTAACAAAGTCCTCTGGCTTTTTGAGGTAAGTCTCAGCGCTGGAATTCTGTATCGTGAATACAGAGTCGCTTCCGTCAACGCGGACGTAGGTCTGGTTTGAGACCGGTGATACGTTGCCGATATAGAGCTTCCTCTGAATGCCGGACTCATAGCTGAGCTCGACCGTCGGTGCGCCGCTGCCGAGTCCGAACTTGTCGAGATCGGTGCAGTTTTCCTCAATGAGTGACGTGGATGTGAGGTTGTCTATGGTGTATGCAAGAGTATTGACGCTCGTTTCGTTCATAGGAAGATCGTCGCAGCCCTTGATGCCGTAAACTGCTGATGTATCATCAGTGGCAGCCTTTTTGAGAACGACCTCCATCTCACCGTTTTTGTTCACTATCTTCACATTCTTTACAACGCCGTGATAGTGCTCTTCTTCCAGAGTATGAGTTCCCGGGAGCTTATCCCCGTCCTCGATGAGGACGAGATCTGCTCCTGTATTTGTTTCTTCGGCAACAGATGAAGAACTGCTGTCATTTCCGGACTTGTCTGTGACCTTGAGCATAATGAGTCCGCCGCCGAGCACGGCAACTGCTGCTCCGAGCCCGATAATACTGTACATCTGTTTTTTCATCGGTTCTTTCTCCATAAGAGTACGCCTAATCCGATAGCTGCAACAATTGCAGGTATAATGAAGATAACGATCACCTTGATAGTCTTATCCTGCTTTGCAGTAGGAGCGATCGTTGACTGCTGGAGAGACTTTTCAGGGATAATTACCGTATTGGTCTCCTTGCCTGTCATCTTGTTTATCGCATTGAGCAGAACTGCTGAGTTGTTGTAGAGGTTGGACTGAAGGAGAAGCTCCGGCTTTGTGAAGTATGCAGAGCCGAGTACCATTACCTTGCTTGAAGCTATCTTATAGGTATCTATCTCGTGACCGATCTGCTTTTCCTTCTTTGAAACGAGACAGATATTCTTTACGCTCTTGTCGTCGAATGTCTGCTGGGTAGAGGGATCAACACTGAATGAAGTATCGTAGGTCTGAAGAACAGGTGCCACAATAGCCTCGTTATTCTTTGTGAGGATCTTGAGCTCCTGAGAATAGGGTGAAACGATGAACTGTGAATTGTTTACCTTTTCGCCTGTCTCCTCGCCGGAAGCCTGAACTACCTGCATCATATAGGGGTTGCTTCCCATAAACTTCTCGCCGTCAACAAGTACCTTGCCGTCATTGCGCTCGATGCTCCAGTCAGCGAGGAACTCTGTGATGTTCGGGATATTTGAAGCCATATAGTCGTTTACAAAGAGGAGGTTCTTATCGTAGTTTCCGTCATTCATAAGGAAGTTGGTGAGCTTCTCTATGACGCTCTTGTCAAAGTCAACAGACGGCATAGGGATTACTACCATATCGAACTTCTCGGTGTCGAGCTCGTCATTGAGGAGGTCAACGTCTGTGCAGAAGTAACCGTTCTTTGTGAGGAGCTGATCGCGTAGACCTGTTACGGAGTCCTCGCAGCTTGTTGAATAGATAGGCTGACCGTTTACCTTTGAAGCAAATGCAACAGTTATAGGATTAGCGTCAACGACGTTCATTATCTCTGAGGTTATTCTGCTTTCGCCGGCGAAGACAAGCTTCGGCTTTGTCTGGTCGGAAAGATCGGGAGAGATCATTCCGCCGATGCCGTCCCTGTCGATGACTCTTACTCTGTCACCGCAGGCAATGACCATACTCTGTGCCTTGATCTCCTCACCGTAGGCATCGCTGTACTTCTTAACAGCAGTAGGATCCTTGTCGAGGTCAACATACCTGAGGCTGATCTTGCCCTTACCCTGATTTGCATACATCTCGTACTTGTCAAGGAGTATCGGTATCATATCAAACGGGCAGTCGATGCTGACGCCAGCATAGCGGAGATAGAGTGACTCAACATAGTCAGATATGCTGTCAAACTCGCTGCGCTGACAGGTAACAACAATGTCTATATCCTTGTCGAGGTCGTTTTTGAGGAAATCTATGCTCTCATCGCTGAGCTCATATCTCTTGTCGGCAGTGAGGTCTATCTTGAGCGGCGACCTCTTTACCATATATGAAGCCATAGCGTTGAATATTACAACGAGAGCTATTACCAGCGCGATGGTTATAAGTGACATCGAGCCGTATTTGACTTTTTTAAGTTTTCCGGAGACGTTTTCGCTTGACGCCTCGTTTCTGACGCTTCCGTCAGTTTCGGGTTTCTTCATCTTGAACTGTACCTTCCTTTCCTGTTATTATCAGCTCCAGCGTCTCTTCTCAAGAACTCTTACAGTGAAGAAGTTAAAGAGAAATGCTGTGCTGAGGTAGAAGAGTACGCTTGTGAGGTTGAAAACGCCCTGAGTGAACTCTACATATCTGTCATAGAATGAAAGCTCCTTGATGATGTCATACATCCACTTCTTGCTGACCTTTTCAGCGGTTGAGCCGAATAAATACAGGAAGAAGAGTACAGCCATCGAGAATACAGCAGCTGTCATCTGGTTTTCGGTAAGTGACGAAATGAAAATTCCCACAGCTATGAAGGCTGCACCGAGAAGCAGCATAGCGAAGTAGTTGCCAAGCAGTGCTGCCCACGCAACAGTGCCGAGATAGCCGAGTATGACTGCATACACGAAGATGATGCTCTCAGCTATGATGTAGATCGTAAGAGCGGCAAGGTATTTGCCGACAACGATCTCTCCGAGACCGACAGGAGCTGTAAGGAGTCCCTGATCTGTACGATTCTTTTTCTCCTCACTGAGAAGTCTCATAGTAAGGATAGGGATAAGGAACAGAACTATCTTGAACATATTCTGAAAGACCGGTGAAGTATCCGTATATCCCGATGCGAGCACCTCGTTATAGAAAAAGTATCCCGAGAAGAAATAGAATACCGCAAGAAATACATAAGCAATTCCGGACGTAAAGAAAGCGCCCATTTCACGCCTGTATATAGCACCCATTACTGCTCACCTCCGTTATCTTCGTCAGCTTCCTGCGCACTGTCCTCAGCTTCAGCAGGAGCTTCTTCTGTCTTGTTGTTCTCTCCGCTGCCGAAAACGAGATTGATCCTCGGCTTAGGCTTGCCGCTGTCCTCTGACTCGGCAAACTGCTCGCCGGTAGTGATCTTCATAAAGATGTCCTCGAGGGTGAGGTCGGAGAGCTGGAGCATAAGGATATTCCAGCCGTTCTCGCTGCAAAGAGCGTTGATAGCACGGCGTACATCGGTCTTGCCGTCTGTCTCGACGTCAAAATCGTAAATTCCCTTCTCGCGCTCCATATCTGCGCGGACGTACTTTATTCCGTCGAGAGCGCGGATAGCGTCAGCGATGAGAGTCTTGTCCGAAGCTGTGTGCGTAGGACCTTCGATACGCAGAGTCATCTTGTGTTCGTTGGTGATGCTCTTAGCTATCTCGTCAGCAGTACCGTCCGCTGCAACGACACCCTTGTTTATAATGATGATCCTGTCGCAGACTGCCTGTATCTCAGGGAGTATGTGAGAGGAAAGGATCACGGTATGGCGCTTTCCGAGCTTCTTGATGAGTGAGCGGATCTCGATGATCTGGTTAGGATCGAGACCTACTGTGGGCTCGTCAAGAATGAGCACGGGCGGATTGCTGATAAGTGCCTGTGCGAGGCCGACTCTCTGCTTGTAACCTTTGGAGAGGTTTTTGATAAGGCGCTGTCTCACGTCACTGATCTTGCAGAGATCGCAGACGTCCTTGAGATGAGCCTTTCTCGGCAGCTTGCACTTTTTGAGATCGTAAACGAAATTGAGGTAGCCGTCCACCGTCATATCGACGTAGAGAGGCGGTATCTCGGGAAGGTAGCCGATGTTTGCCTTAGCCTTCTTGGGCTCTTCGAGAACATCGGTGCCGTTTATGAGTATCTGACCGGAAGTTGACGAGATATAGCCGGTAAGCATATTCATAGTAGTGGATTTGCCGGCACCGTTAGGTCCGAGAAATCCGAGTATCTCGCCTTTTTCTACCTTGAAGCTGATATTGTTGACGGCGCGTTTGTCGCCGTATCTTTTTGAAAGGTTTTTAACTTCTATCATCAGGTATCCTCCTCTTAGAAGTTAGATTTGCTGACACGCAGCATATATATATTGCAAACGACAAAAGCTTTTGGCGTTTGCTATCTGCGAGTCACTTTATAATATTAATATCGGTATGTGAAAATGAAGTGAAAACAAGCTGAATGTTATATGTCAGTTGCCGCAGAAATATCCCTGCTTATCTGAGCCCTGAGCTCGTCGAGGGAAGCAAACTTCCGCTCCGGACGTATGCGTCCTGTCAGCGCAACCTCCAGCTGTCTGCCATAGAGGTCGCCGGAAAAACCCAGTATATGCGTTTCTGCAAGCGGACTTCTCTCGCCGTCTATGGTAGGCTTCACACCGATATTGGTCACTGCGCGGAAGCTCTTTCCGTCAATGACGGTCTCCGCGGAGTAGACTCCGTAAGCCGGGACAAGCTGTCCCTGACTGAAATTCTGATTGATCGTGGGAAAGTCGATAGTGCGGCCGATGTGGTTTCCGTCAACTACCGTTCCCGAAATGGTATAGGGCTTGCCGAGAAGCTCATTCGCACCGGCAACGTCTCCGCTGCTGAGCCGTCTGCGTATCTCGCTTGAAGACACGATACTGTCCCCGATACGCACATCGTCTGCGACCTGCACCTCAAAGCCGTACATCTTACCGAAAGCTCTGAGGTCGTCAACACCGCAGGAAGCTCCTGCACCGAAGCGGAAGTCGTTTCCGCAGCAGACGTACAATGCATTGAGCCGCTGTTTCAGCACTCTTTTCACAAATGACTCGCCTGAAAAGCTCTTTATCTTTTCAAACGGCGGCGAATAAAAGCACCTTACACCGCAGTCACAAAGCAGCATCTGCTTTTGTCTCTGCCCGTAGATATAGCCCTGATCTGCGCCGGATTTATACGAAACGCTCTGCGGATCAAAGGTGAATACCGCCGGAATAAGACCGTTTCCGCTCTGTTCGCAAGCCATTTTCAGAACCGCACGGTGTCCGAGATGAACGCCGTCGAAGAGTCCGAGTGCGACTGCTGTTTTCATACGTTCCACAGTCTCACCCCATATTCTTTCCCACACGGATAACACCATTCTCGCGGTCGGTAACACAGGTGCCGATAAAAGCGCCGTCGCTGCCGTAAACGCGGTAGGTCTCCGCACCGGGACGAACGTCCCTGACTCTCGCTATATCGAGCTTTACGCCGCTGCGGTACATACGGGTCTGAGCCTCGCCGAGCCTTATTGCCGGAAGTGCTGCAAAGACCTTGTCCACGGGGAGTATCAGCTCTTCGATACAGCCGCTGTCCTTAGCCTGCTGTATCTCCTCGAGGGTGTGGCATTCGTCAAGCGTAAAGCCTCCTGACAGAGTCCTCACGAGCGAGGTCATAATGCCTCCGCAGCCGAGCCTCTCGCCGATGTCATTTATAATAGTACGGATATAAGTGCCCTTGCCGCAGGTTATCCTGAGAAAGCCCTCACGTTTCACGCTGTCGTAGCTCTCGAGCACGAGCTCGCTTACCTCTGCCTCACGCGGTTCACGCTCGACCTCTATTCCCTGCCTTGCAAGGTCGTAGAGACGCTTTCCGTTCACCTGCACCGCCGAGTACATAGGCGGCAGCTGCATTATCTTTCCGGTGAATTCCGGCAGCACCGCGAGTATATCGCTCTCAGCCACAGCCTTGTCCGAGCGCTCGCTGACAGTTCCCCACACGTCCTGCGTGTCCGAGGCAGCGCCGAGACGAAAACCGCCGCGGTAGCTCTTCGTCGTGTCTGGCATAATATCGCAGGCTTTAGTTGCACTGCCCACGAACACCGGCAGAACCCCCGTCGCCATAGGATCGAGAGTTCCTCCGTGACCGAGCCTTTTCATCTGGAGTATGCCGCGGAGCTTAGCCACAACATCGAACGAGGTGAAGTCCTGCGGCTTGTTTACACAGAGTATGCCGTTCATCGGCTCAGAGCCCTTTCGACAGTTTCAACGAGCGACTTCTTGATCTCCTCAAGCTCGCCCGTCATTGAGCAGCCAGCAGCCTTTGCGTGACCGCCGCCGCCGAGCGACTGACATATCTCCGATACGTTGACGTCGTTCGCTGAACGGAACGAGCACTTGTAATCGTTGTCGCGCTGTCTGATGAATATTCCGACCTCGGACTGCTCGAGCTGTATGGTCATAGGAGCAAAGCCCTCGAGTTCGTCCATAGATACGCCCATAGCGTCGGCTATTTCCTTGGTCACTGCAATGATATTGAGCCTGCCGCCGAGGTAGGTCTCCATAAGCTCGACTACCTTGCTCTCAAGACGCATCCTGCCCTCGGACTTCACATCGAACATATAGCGGTTGATGCGCGCAAAATTGATGTCGTAGCGTCTCATCATATCCGCAGCTATCTCGTGTGCGCGGGGAGTCGTGCAGTCGTACTTGAAGCAGCCGGAGTCAGTTGCGATGCCCGTATAAAGACAGGTCGCACAGTGCTTCGTTATCTTCACGCCCATATACTCGGCAAGGTCGTAGATGACCTCGCAGGCAGCAGTTGCGTTGCCCCTGAGAAGAGTTTTTTCGGCGTAGTTCTTGTTGGAGATGTGGTGGTCTATGCAGAGCTGCACCTTGTCGCCGTAGATGTCCGCGTACTTGCCCATAAGCTTCACGTCGGCAATATCAACGGCTATTACGGTCTGCGGCTCGAAGTCCTCACCCTGTCCGACTGACGTGATGAAGTCGTAGCGCGGTGAGGGAAACTCGTCGTGGCAGATGACTCTGCTGCGTATACCGAGCTGCTCGAGTATGTCCTTGAGTCCGAAACCGGCACCGATACAGTCGCCGTCGGGATTCTGGTGAGTGATTATAACAGCATCGCGGCAATTGCGGAGAAAGCTCTCCGCTTCACTGAAACCAATGAACATATTAGTCCTCCCCTCCTACGCCGAGTTCGCCGAGTTTACGGCTTATCTCCGCACTTCTCTCGATAGAGTTATCCGCAACGAAGGTCAGCTCGGGAGACTTGCGCATTTTGAGCCTGTGGAAGAGCTCGCGGCGTATAAAGCCCTCTGCGCTTTTAAGTCCCTTTACCGACTCCTTCGTCTTATCCATTCCCTCAAAGCTCGAAACATATATCTTGCAGGACGACATATCGCCTGAAAGGTCCGTTCTTACGATAGTGAGCATCTTGTCTATCCTCGGATCCTTGAGCTCGCGGAGGATAGCAGTCATCTCTCTTTTTATGTCTTCAGCCATACGGCTGTTCTTGAAATTCGGCATCGTTATCCTTTCTGAGCGGTCACAGATTTACCGTAAATCCGCCGCCCTCAGTCTCCTCGTGCTTTTCAGTAGCTGACTTTGCCTTCTTTTCCGATCCTTCTGCATCTTCCTCAGCCGGAACAGCCGGCGCTGAGCCGCTCATCAGAGCGATAGCTTCCTCGACAGAGCCTGCGATCACAGCAGGAGCTTCTGCCGGAGCAGCTGCGGAAGTGTTTCCGGCAGCATTCTCCTGAGCCTCGGAATCGAAGAAGCCTTCTCCGGTTATGATGGAATCGAAAGCCTCGTCCTCCTTGCTGCAGCTGTAATCGGGAATATCATCGTCTCCCTCTTCGCCGTAGTAGATGTCGGCGTACTTGTCATATTCCGGCTCGAGCTCGACGTCGCGCACCGGTCGCTCTATACCCATAAGGTCATCAATTACTTCCTCGGGCTCTTCAAGAGCGCTGCACTGACCGAGGAGTATCTTCTTTACAGACTGAAAGAAGAAAATGTCGATAGGTCCGAAGTCTTCCCAGGCAAGAGCCTCTTCGCAGTACTGGAGCATATCTGCTGTACTCATTCTGTTGTTATCCATTTTTCTGACCTCCTTATGATCTTTTTATCGTTTGCTGCGATCAATCCTCGCGGTATTCCTCAACGATATATGTCTCGAAGATGTCGCCTTCCTTTACGTCAGCGAACTTCTCAAGGCTGATACCGCACTCATATCCCTCTGCAACTTCCTTTGCATCGTCCTTGAAACGCTTGAGTCCTGCGATCTTGTCGTCAGCGATGATGATACCGTCGCGGACTACGCGCACCTGTGAGCCTCTTGTTACCTTACCGCTGAGAACGTAGCTTCCGGCAACCATTCCGACGTTAGAGATCTTGTATACCTGACGTACCTCGACACGGCCCTGTTCAACGTCTCTGAACTTGGGTGCGAGCATACCCTTCATAGCTGTTGAGATCTCTTCGATAGCGTCGTAGATGATACGGTAGAGACGTATATCTACACCGTCGCGTGCAGCATTTTCAGCAGCAACGGGATCAGGTCTTACGTTGAAGCCTACGATGATAGCGTTAGAAGCGCTTGCGAGCATAACGTCGCTCTCCTTGACAGCACCAACTGCGCCGTGGATAACTCTTACTCTTACCTC
>CACXEJ010000044.1 GCA_902766595.1 Ruminococcus flavefaciens
ACCGCCGAGAAGCTCTCTCATGTTAGCATTACCTTCAGAGAAAAGGTAACAATATTTGTTTGCCATTGGTATATACCTCCAGTTTTTAGCATTACCGAGCCGGCGGCATTGCTGTCGCCACTCGAGTTACTATTATTATAACACATTACGGCAAGAATTACCATATATACATAGTGAAAATTTAAGCGTTAATTTTGTAGCATTTTATACAAAATTGTGAAAACCAATGACAAATGCAAAAAAACCTCTTGCATTTATTGTTAAAGTATGTAAAAATATAATAGGCATATATTTTAATTCTATATGCACAACATGACAGGAGTTCACAGGGGTAATGAAAAAAATCATATCAGCAGCCGCCGCATTGAGCCTTCTTGCTTTTTCCGCATTTTCCTGCGGAAGCAAGGAAAGCAGTTCATCTGAAGAAGTCACCAATACGGCTGTATCTTCCGTAACGACAGCTGAAACCGAAGAAGTCACAGCTTCGGCAGTTACAACAACGGAAACAGCAACAGAATCGCCGACCGAACCAGATTATTTCAGCAAACTGGTATATCCAGATACTATGTCCGACAAAGAAAAAGCCGGAACTGCTTACCGTGAACTCTCTCTGATACAGTACGGCGGCGTTCAGAAGTACGGAGCAAATATCATAACATATAGTCTCAACCCAGATACACTCTCTTTTATGAAAGAAAACGCCGACAGTATCCGCGAGCTTGCCGTTTACGACGAAGAGCTCGATACAAAATTTCTCGTCCACATAACACTTCCGCCGGATTATGACGAAAACAAGGAATATCCCGTATTCTTCCTCACCGACTCGCAGTTCTGGATAAACGAGGCAATGATGATGAGGGAAATGATCGGCAGCGGTGAAGCTGAACCAGTTATCATCGTGACTCTCGGACTGGATTATGACAGAGACGGCGGAAGTGTCGAAGAACGCTCGCGCTTATTTATCGTTCATCCGGAACAGACTCTCGATTTCATCACAAACGACCTTATGAAGCTGATATCAGCCAATTACAAAACGGATCCTTCACGCTCTGTATGGTCCGGTCACTCATGGGGCGGTATATTCGCTCATTACGCTCTCTGCAATTCCGATAAATACGAATATCAGCCCTTTAAAAACTACATCATAGCAAGCGCATTGCTGTCTATGACATATAGCAAGGAATACTGGGACGTTGATATCCCGTGGAAATATAACGACCAAATGATCGAAGAACACGCCGCTTGTATGAATGAATACGGATATTTCGACCGCAATGAGGCTATGAACAAAAACGTGTTAATATGCGTAGGCAGTGAAGAAACCGATATGAAGCCTTGGATGAATGATCTGGATATGATCGGTAATGCGAAAGCTATTTACGAAAGACTGACTGCTCATAATGTAAACGCTGAGCTGAAAATATATGAAGACAAAGACCACTATAATTACGGAGAAGAAATGCTGGCAGAGTACCTGAAAAAGACTTTCCCGGCAGAAAATAGCAATAACTCACAGGAGGAACATAAAAAATGAATAAAGCAATTATCTTAGCAGGCGGACAGGGCAAGCGTATGAAAGCTGATATGCCCAAGCCCCTCTTCAAAGTCCTCGGCGAACCCATGCTCGAATGGGTGATAACAGCCTGCGAAAGCGCCGGCATCTCGGATATATGCGTGATAAAGGGCTTCAAGGGCGAAATGATAGATGATTACCTCAACGGCAGATACACTACCGCTCTTCAGGCAGAAAGACTCGGAACAGGCCACGCTGTTATGCAGGCTGTCCCCTTCCTCAAGGGCGATACTTCCGGAAATACCCTCGTTCTCTGCGGCGATGCGCCGTTCATCGACGAGGCTACTATCAAGGAAGCTCTTGCTCTCCACGAGGAACAGGGCAACGCTGTTACAGTTATTACATCGGAGCTCGATGAGCCTTTCGGCTACGGAAGGATAGTCCGCTCCGGAAATGGCGGTATCAGCGGCATCGTTGAGCAGAAGGACGCTGACGAGCAGCAGAAGCTCATAAAGGAGGTCAATTCCGGCACATACTGGTTCAGGACAGCCGACCTCGTTGAGCTCCTCGGCAAGATAACAAACGAGAACGCTCAGAAGGAATACTACCTCACCGATACTATTTCAATAGCTATCGCCGAGGGCAAAGGTGCAGGCGCTTACAAGTCCTCGAACCCCGACATCATCAAGGGTGCGAACGACCGCAAGGAGCTCCTCGAATTCAACGACTACGCCCGTATGAAGGTCATCGAGAAGCATATGCTCAACGGCGTTGAGTTCACCTGCCTCGACGGCGTTATCATCGAGAGAAGCGTCGAGATCGCTCAGGGTGCAGAGATACTCCCCGGCACTATCCTCCGCGGCAAGACCGTTATCGGTGCAGGCTGCAAAATAGGTCCGAACACTATCATCGAGAACAGCACGATCGGTGACGGAACGGTAGTCAATACGGCGCAGATCTACGACTCCGAGATAGACTCTGACGTGAATGTAGGTCCGTTCGTTCATATACGTCCCGACTGCCATATCGGAAAGAGCTCCAAGATCGGCGATTTCGTCGAGCTTAAGAACTCCTCCGTCGGCGAAAAGACCGCTATCGCTCACCTCGCATACATCGGTGACAGCGACATCGGCAGAAAGGTCAACATCGGCTGCGGAACCGTTACCGTAAACTACGACGGCATCACTAAGAACCGCTGCGTTATCGGCGACAACAGCTTCATCGGCTGCAACACCAATCTCGTTGCGCCCGTCAAGCTCGGAAAGGCTGTATATACCGCTGCCGGAACAACTGTTACGAGAGATGTTCCCGACTACGCTCTTGCTATCGAGCGCGGCGTTATGAAGATAAACGAGGGCTACACCATAAGAAAGCTCAAGACAAAACAGGGTAAATAAGATTTTTGTAGGTAACGCCGCCCTCGGCGTTCCGCAGCATTTCTATCGACATAAAAAAAAGACCGGAGCAGCAAGCTCCGGTCTTTTTATTTATTCATTTTCATCAAAGCCTTGCGCCAGCCTTGTCGATAAGGCGGTCTGGCAGCATAATATCATACTTATGGACGTGATATATCAGAAAATCACACCAGCAGAATTCCCCGTCATCATACACAACGTAGTTAGACGAGATATAGTCCCCCGTTACGCAGTCGATTATCTTCTTCAGACACCTCGCGGTGTACTTACGGGAGCGCAGATAATCAATCATTTTCTCTTTATCATAATTGACCTCAAACACTATGAGACTCAGAATACTTCCGGTATCACGAGAGAGGTTCAATTCCGAAAAATAACCTACATACTCCATATAAGGCCCTCTCATATATCGCACTGGCTGATAGTCAGCCACTCATTTCCTGTTATACCTATTATAGTACATATATATTATATTGTCAAGAGTTTATCAAATAATTTTTAGTTAATACTTAAGTTGATTTTACTTAATAATTTTTTGGTGATAAATCCGTAATTAATTAGACATATCAGTGATATTTACCGAAATCATATTGACAACCATTCAAAAATGTGTTAGAATTATAGTGCAAAAATATAATAAGCGGCAAGTGCAGCCGACAGGCATTACGGCTCGCGCTTTCCGTGAATGGAGGAAAAATAAAATGAACAACTTAAAAAAGGCTCTGGCAGGGCTTTTTTCAGTGTGTCTGTGCGCATCAGCCGTCTCCTTTGCGGCTCCTGCTGCCAACAGTCCCACTCTGACTGTCAGCGCTTCAGACGGCGACATCAGTTCCGATATGGAATGGGGTACCCTCAGAATAGGCGGAGGCGGCTTCGTTTCGGGAATTGTGACGGGCAAGAACACTATGTATGCGCGAACTGACGTAGGCGGTGCATACAGATACAACTACGATACCGACTGCTGGGAACAGCTCTTCGACTTCATCAACGAGGACGACCGCGGTCTCCTCAGCGTTGACGCTATGGCTATTGATCCCACCGACGAGGATACCGTTTACTTCCTCTGCGGCTGCGCTTACTTCTCAGCAGAAAAGACCGTCATCTTCAAGACTACTGACGGCGGCAAGACCTTCACAGAGTCAGACGTGACCGATATGATACAGGTCCACGGCAACGGCAACGGCAGACAAACAGGCGAGTCTATTGCCGTTGATCCCGATGATCCGAATACTATCTACTGCGGCGGCGACGTTTACGCAGGCGACTCCTGTCTCATCAAGTCCACCGACGGCGGCAAGACATGGAAGACCGTTAAGAGCTACGGCGACTTAGGTCTCTTTAAGCACCAGATCAAGTGGCCGACATGGGGCTCAAATATGCGCTACTCACTCACAAATGACGAATATTTCGCTCAAAACGGTATCTCCTCGATCTATATCTATGACGGAAAGGTATACGTCGGAGCTTCCACAACCGGCGTGAACAGTGTTGTTGTCGCAGATGTCAAGGACGACGAGTTCACGGACATAAGCGACAAGCTCGATTCCGCAAACTACCCCGGCAGGATCTCCGGCGACGGCAAGGGAAATATCTTCTTCGCTTTTCAGGGAGCTGTTCAGGTCGGAAACGGCGGAACCTCCGGCAGCATCAAAAAGCTCGATGCAAAAACCGGCAAGATCACTGACATCTCCCCTCTCGCTCACCTCTACAACCCCGGAAAGGACGCAATGGAAGAGGCAGGAAAGGGCGGTTACAGCGGCATAAGCGTTGATCCCTCAAATCCTGACCATATGGTCGCTTCGACCTGCGGTCTCTTCGCTAACGCTCAGCTCTGGGAGCCGTGGACAGAAGAACACGGTCCCTGCTGGGGCGACAAGTTCTTCCGTTCCGAGGACGGCGGCGCTACATGGCGCGAGATCACTCCCGGCTACTCACCAGTATGGGGCAAGGATCCCTACGCTGACTACCTCAGCACAGGCGGCTACGACTGGATCTACGACAAGGCTATCCACTGGGTAGGCTCTTATGTCATTGATCCGAAAAATCCCGACAGAACATTCTCTACCTCGGGCAACGGCGTTTTCGCCTGCGACAACACTTGGGCTGAAAAGCCGCAGTTCCACTTCCAGCCGGACGGCATCGAGGAAGTCGTTGTTCTCGACTTCGTGAGCGTTCCCGGCGGAAACAACTACTCCGCTATCGGCGACTACGACGGCTTTATCCACGTCAGCGAGAACGAGATACCGGCTCAGTACAAGCCCAATATGGGTTCGACCTCGGCTATCGCTTACTGTCCTGCCAATACCAAGGTTATGGCAAGAACTGCCAACGGCGATACCAACAACACCGGTTCCGCTTACTACTCTCTCGACGCCGGCAAAACATGGACGGCTTTCGCTCCTGCCTGCCCCGGCGGCAAGCTCTCTATAACCCAGCTTTCAAAGGATAAGTACAGAATAATCAACACAAGCACTACCGGCGGCGTTTCATACAGCGACGATTTCGGTGAGACATGGAAAAAAAGCGAAGGCATACAGGCTTCAAAGGGCGCTTATACAATGGTTGATCCCTATGATCCGAGCATCGTTTACGCTTCCGGCGCTCAGCACAACGATTACTGGGCTTCCGATACTACCAAGAAGGAACCTACCTTCGAGGAGTCGCACTACTCCTACTACATCAGTGAGGACTACGGTGCAACATTCACCGAGACCACTGTTTGCCCATATAACTACGAACTTAGCTGGAAGTTCGAGCACACCGGCGACCTCGCTTACGTCTCAAAGGGCACTGTTGCTCTGGCAGGCGCTAATCAGGGACTCTACCTCATCTCCGATAAGGGCAAGACCGTCAAGAAGCTCGATACTGTCGCATACGCTAAGTGTGTCGGCTACGGCGCCCCCGAAAATGACGGCAGCCCGAATACACTCTTTATCTTCGGTAAGCCTTCAAAGGACGATACCGAGGGTATCTACCGCTCAACCGATGCCGGCAAGACATGGGTCTGCATCAACACTGAACACCTCTACGGCGGTACCGGAAACGGCAACTTCCTCGTTGGTGATATGAACGAATTCGGCAAGGTTTATATGTCGACTGTTGGCTGCGGTATCGTTTACGGCAAGCTCAGCAGCGGCGAGACTCCTACAAAGCCTACTTCTCAGTCCTCAACTGCTGACTCCAAGACTCTCTACGGCGACGCTAACTGCGACAAGCAGGTCAACATCGCAGACGCAGTCCTCGTTATGCAGGTCGCAACTAACCCCGACAAATACGCTCAGGGCAAATCCGAGGTCAGCATCAAGCCTCAGGGCGAGATAAACGCTGACGTTGACGGTAAGAAGGGACTCTCAAACGCAGACGCTCTCCTCATTCAGAAGCACAAGCTCGGACTTATCAAGAGCTTCCCTGTTGAAGAATAATACCAAAATTAAAGCCGGAAGACCGCAGCGGTCTTCCGGCTTATTTTCGTATAGGCAAACAAAAAGGCGCATAGCTGCGCCTTTTTTGCTTATTCACTTTCTGCGTGTACCGTTCTTGCGGTCGGTACTGCGCTTGAGGTCGCACATACGCTCCTCGCTCGACTGCTTGAAGCGTGACATCATATCCTCAAACGTCATCTCTGACGGAGGAGTCTGCTTCTTGGGCTCCCAGATATTCGGCTTCTGCGGACGGTTCTGACCGCCTTCACTGCGAGGTCTGCTGTTCTTCTGCTGCTGGGGTGCAGAAGAGTCCACAGCCTTTTTGATAGAAAGGCTGACCTTACCAGCCTCATTTATGCCGATGACCTTGACCTTGACCTCCTGCTCTTCTGAGAGGTGGTCGCGGATATTGCTGACATATGTGTTTGCGATCTCGGATATATGCACCATTCCGGTACCGCCGCCCTCGATGTCAACGAAAGCGCCGTACTGGGTTATACCCTTGACCTTGCCGTTATAGATCTTTCCGATTTCCAGCTGCATATTTATAGATAACTCCTTCTTAAAGGCACACTCCGATGCGCCTGATTAATCTCTTGAAGTGTCGTAGAATCTGCGTTCGTCAGGGTAAGCATAGCCCCTCTGCTCGGCAGCGACCTTTTCCATATATTCTGACATATCATCGCTGTCAAGAACGCGCTGAAGTTCGGAATTCTGAGCTTCAAACGAATCTATCTTTGCTTGTATCTCGCCGAGTTCTGCTTCTTTTTCTGAACAGTCCCTGTTGGTCGAGACTATTATGACCGCACAGGCGATCGCAGCGGCGACAGCGGCAAGCCTTACCAGCAAACCGTTGAACAGGTGCTTACTGATCTTTCGCTTTCTTTTTGCCACCCTTATCCACTTTCTTTCTTATTTTATTTACTTTTTTATTATACAACAAAACGGCAGGTTTTAGCAATAGCATTTTTATTTTTTTAAATATGTGAACGATATTTTTGGAAGTTCCCACAAATTTGGCTGCCGCTTTTTTACATAGAAGTGCAAAAAAGCGCCTGAAAGGACAGGTCACGACGCGAAAAATGGTTTTCAGAGCCGAAAAAACTTTCTCCATAGTCCGGATAACTATGCTCCCGAGCGTCAGAATGTACAGTATGAACCCGGCGGCGTTCCCGATTATATAGTAGAAGCGCAGCTCTCCTCGTGCGGCAGCCGCCGCGAACGAGGTCAGGAACACCGCGTACATCATCAGGAACAATATGTCCTCCGCCGCTACGAGCAGCCCGTTGTGCGGCAGCAGCAGCCGTGCCGTCCGGAAGATGTCGTATATAACGCCGAAAGCCGCTCCGAAAAGGCACGAAAGTCCGAACAGCCGCAGCTCCTCGTTTACGCTGAAAAAGGTCTCGGGTATGTTCATCGGAAGAGCCTGCCGAGAGCTGAAATAGGTCCGCGGCGGTCCTTGTCGCCGTAGACGAGCGCCCATATATCGCCGGTTATGGTCATATTTCCGGTCTCGACGCTCATCGCGTCGATGTGGAGCTCACGCCCCTGTATCGTCAGCTCACCGAGCTCCGTATAGAGACTGATCTCGCGGTCGTCGAAGCTGTCAACGTCCGTAATGCCCGATATACTGAGACTTTTCCGGTTTTCGAGAATGATGTTGTGATTCTGCTTTGGTTTTTCCTGCATAACTTTTCCTCCTGAACAGGTTGTCTTAATGATATATATTCGGGAGGACGTGTGTTTATTCCTTTTGTCGATACTGCACTATCCGCTGAGCGTTTTTTGCCGCCGGATAGTGCAGATATACAAAGTGGAAATTTATTTTTTTGATATTCAACGGGTTTGCGTTGAAAAATGCCTCTTTTCTGCCCCTTAGTGAACGGCGGTACCGTTCGGGACGAAAGGAGGTCTTTTTATCAGAAAGGATAATTCATCAAAAACTCAGAGAGATATGTTCTGCTGCTATTACGCGGTGCTCGGCAATATCGGTGAAGCTGCCGCGAAAGCCGGTTTCCCCGAGGAGACAGCCCTCGTTGAGGGTATGGAGTGCCTGCGCTCGGCGGCTTGCAGAAAGAAGATCAGCGAGCTGCGCGAGCTCATCGCAGGCTCGGGAGAGGTCATTGCCGGTCTGAAGAGACTGGCGTTCGGAAGCTGCCGGGACGCTGTCGTCCTCGCATTTGCCGAGGAGCTCCCTCCTGCCGAGGTCATCGGCAAGCTCGATCTGTTCAACGTCTCTGAGATCAAGCGCGTGAAGGGCGGCGGCGTTGAGGTCAAGCTGTTCGACAGGCTCAAGGCTCTCGAAAAGCTATTCGAGCTTGAGAATACTTTCTCCGACCGCGACAAGGCTGCCGGTCTGATAAGGGCGCTCAGCTCCGCGGACGAGGAGGTTGATGAGCCTGAAGATAACTAAACTCTCACGCAAACAGAAGCTCGCGGTAAAATGGTGGGATATGCCGGAATACCGCGATATGGACGCTGTCATCTGCGACGGTGCCGTAAGGAGCGGAAAGACTCTCTCGATGTCCCTCGGCTTTATGTTCTGGGCGTGCAGCAAATTCAGGGGCTGCTCATTCGCTATGTGCGGAAAGACTATCACTTCCCTGCGCAGAAACGTTGTGACGCCTCTGATACCGGCTCTCAGAGAGTACGGCTTCACCTGCATCGAAAAGGTCAGCGCCAACTACATCGACGTTACCCTGCTCGGCAATACCAACCGCTTCTACATCTTCGGCGGCAAGGACGAAGGCTCGGCTGCCCTCATTCAGGGTATGACGCTCTCGGGAGTCTTCTTCGACGAGGTCGCGCTTATGCCGCGCTCGTTCGTGGAACAGGCTCTCGCAAGATGCTCCGTATCCGGCTCGAAGATGTGGTTCAACTGCAATCCTGACATCCCTGCGCACTGGTTCTATACGGAGTGGATAAAAAAGGCGGACGAAAAACACGCCCTCTACCTCCACTTCACTATGGACGACAACCCTTCTCTCTCAAAAAGTATGAAGGAACGCTACAAAAGGCTCTACACAGGGGCTTTTTACGACAGGTTCATTCTCGGAAGGTGGACTGCCTCACACGGAGCGGTCTACCCGATGTTCAGCACAGAAGCTCACGTTTACAGCGGCGATGTCGAGTGCGAGCGCTTCGTCATCTCCTGCGATTACGGAACTGTCAATCCCTCCTCATTTGGTCTGTGGGGACTCCGCGGCGGCGTCTGGCACCGCATCAGGGAGTATTACTACTCCTCGAAAAAAGAGGGAGTCCAGCGCACGGACGAGGAACACTATTCGGCTCTGGAGGAGCTCGCGGGCGATCGTAAGATAACCAAGGTCATCGTCGATCCCTCCGCAGCAAGCTTCATCGAGTGTATCCGCAGACACGGGAAATTCAGAGTCGTAAAGGCTGACAACGACGTCATCACAGGCATAAGACACGTCAGCACCGCTCTTCGCGAGAACAAGCTCCTCTTTCACGAGTCGTGCAGGGACATCATCAGAGAATTCCAGCTCTACTGCTGGAACGAAAAAGCCGGCAGCGACGTTCCCGTCAAGGAGAACGATCACGCTATGGACGATATGCGCTACTTTGTCACGGATATGGTCAGCCGCAGGGACGAGGACGCTTTTGCAGCGATCTCGGTAGCAAGATAACAGGACTGCCGCCGTTCAGTTTATTCCCGAAGGAGGAAAAATGAAACTATTCAAACGAAAAACAGCTTCTCCGGCTGTCACGGAGATAGTCACCGCCCAGCGCTGCACGGATCCGCTGCCGGCTCTGCCGTCCACGATAGGACAGGCTGAAAAAAGGCTCTACGACAGGCTGCGCTTTGCAGTTCCGGTCATTGATGCCGCCATTATGAAGATGATACGTCTCACAGGCGGTTTCAGGGTGGTGTGCTCGGACGCGGAATATCAGGAGGAACTCGATCATTTCCTCGATAATGTTCCCGTCGGACTCACCGGAAGGTCTATCGGCTGCTTCGCGGACAACTTCCTCGACAGTCTGCTCACCTACGGCAGCGCGGTCGGAGAGATAGTCAAGGATCAGGAAAACCAGCGCATCGCCGGACTATGGCTCGGTGACGTCTCAAAGGTAAGAGTCTCGGCAGGCAGTGCGCCTTTCTCGCGCTGCTACTCGGTAAGGCTCCCCGACGGGACTTCACGCAGGCTCCTGCACCCGGAGAACATTATGTACGCATCGCTCATCGGCGGTCACTCCCTCCTCAGAGGTCTCCCGGCACTCAGCAGCATTCTCCTGCGAATTTACGAGTGTATCGGGCAGAACTACGACCGCGCCGGAAACGTCCGCTACGCCGTGACCTACAAGCCGCCCTCGGGCTCTGACGACTTCGTGTTCTCACGCGAAAGAGCTCAGCAGATAGCGGCAGAATGGGCTGACGGTATGAACTCCGCCCGCTGCGGTCAGGTAAAGGACTTCGTGGCGGTCGGGGACGTTGACATCAAGGTCATCGGATCGGACAACAAGCTCTTCGACACCAATATCCCGGTAAGGCAGCTCCTTGAACAGCTCATCGCAAAGCTGTCGATACCGCCGTTCCTGCTCGGTCTCAACTGGAGCAGCACGGAACGGATGTCCTCACAGCAGGCGGATATCCTCACCTCAGAGCTGGACTATTACAGGCGTCTCATCAGCCCCGTGATATGCGAGGTAGCAGATGCCTACCTCAGCTCAGTCGGTGCGGAGACAGGCTGCCGCGTTGAATGGGACAACATCAATCTTCAGGACGAGACCGCACTTGCCGAGGCTCGTCTCAAAAACACTCAGGCAAGAGAGATCGAGCTGCGCATCGAACAGCAGCTCGCCGATAATTCTTAACAATATCATTTTTGGAGGTATATTATGTATAATGACATCAAACTCGAAAAGGGACTCTACAACCTCAGCGGCAAGTCTTTCACCGCTGCTCTCGAGGAGCTTGATCCCTCATCTGCTTACGCCGGAACTCCCCTCGAAAAGCTCGATGCCTTCGAGAGACAGCTCAAGCGCTTCAATATCCGTATAAGCGGTCAGGACTGCGACTGCGTTGAGAAGTTCTTCTCCTCCACCGAGACCGCTGTACTCTTCCCCGAGTTCGTGACACGCTCTATCAGAAAGGGCTTCGATGAGACTATCCTCGGCTCTGTATGCGCTGCAAAGACTGTTATCAGCTCAAGCAAGTACCTCGGCTGCGTCCTCGATGACTCCGAGGAATATTCCGCAACTGCACAGACAGATACGCTCCCCGAGGCTACCGTTACAGAGGGCACTGATCCCATCACGCTCTCAAAGTACGGCAGACTCATCAGCGCTTCCTACGAGGCTGTACGTCAGCAGAGACTCGATGTTTTCGGCGTTATGCTCAGAAGCATCGGCGTGAGACTTGCGGCTTCCGTGGTAAAGACTGCCGTTACCGTTCTCGCAGCAGATGCGACAGAGATCGAAACTGCTGAGACTACCCTCGCCTACTCCGACCTCGCTTCACTCTACGGCAGCTTCAGCGACTTCGATATGACCACTGTCATCGCTGATCCCACTAACGCTTCGCTCATCGCCGCTATGGAACAGGTCAAGAACTGCACCACTAACGCTGAGGGCAGACTCGTTCTCCCTCTCGGCGCTGAGCTCATCAAGTGCGCTGCCGCAGACGATGATGCTATCATCGGTATCGACCGCGATTTCGCGCTCGAGTTCATCACAAGCACCGATCTCGTTATGGAGACCGACAAGCTCATCGACCGTCAGCTCGACCAGATGACGGTTTCTATCACCTGCGGCTTCAAGAAGATCACTCCCGATGCCGTAAAGGTGCTCAAGATCAAGTCCGCGGAAAACAACGGCTGATCGTTTTAAGGAGAGCGGCGCTCTGTCTCCGGACTAAGCGCCGTGCCTCCGCATATCTACGTTTCAGGAGGAGATTATGGACTCTACAATTCTCGATAAGATCAACAAATTCACACGCCGTCCTATGACGGAGGACGAAGTATACGTTTTCGCGGTCGTGCTCTGCGACAACGACATTGACCGCGACTGTGAACGCTTTTCCGACGAGGCTCTCGCCGAACTCAGAGAGAAGTTCATCGGCAGGACGGGCATATTCGACCACGATGCGAGCTCCGCGAACCAGACCGCCCGTATCTACGACACAGAGCTCATCACGGACGATACGCGCAGAACGAAGTCCGGCGAACCCTACAAATACCTCAGAGCCGGAGCCTATATGGTGCGCACCTCCGAAAACAGCGACCTCATCGCGGAGATCGACGGAGGTATCAAGAAGGAGGTAAGCATTTCCTGCACCGCCGAAAGAAAGACCTGCTCGGTCTGCGGCTGTGACAGGAGCAATGGCGGCTGCTCTCACGCCAAGGGCAGAAAATACGGCGGCAGGCTCTGCTACGACATTCTCAGCGGCATCACCGACGCTTATGAGTGGAGCTTTGTGGCTGTTCCGGCACAGGTAAACGCCGGTGTCACCAAGCGTTTCTCCCAGACAGATGACGTTATCTCGCAGCCCGTCGGAGAGCTCGCTGCGGCTGAGGAGGAGCTTCGCCGCGACGTCCGCAGACTTGCGTATTTCGTGAACGGCACCGAAGCCGCAAAGGCTCTCGGTATCAGCTGCCGCAGTATGAATGCTTCTCAGCTCACCGCTCTGAAAAAGTCGCTCGAAAAGCAGCTCGTCAGGGGCGGTATCACGGTGCAGCTTGAACCGGACGATGACGAGACCGAGGATAATTCCGGATTTTCAATGAAATGAGGTGCAGCATGAACATAGACTCAGTTAAAACTCTATTTGAGCTCTTCTCCGGTGAAAGCGCCGAAAACTTCGCTCCGCTCGTGCAGCTTGCGGTCGATGAAACGGAGAAGATGCTGCTCCCGGACAAGGACGCTTCCGACGTAAGGCTCCAGTTCCTCGCAGCGGCAGCTGCCAATTACCGGCTGAGGCAGATAATGGCTTCGCGCGACCGCACTCAGGTCACATATGCCGGAAAAATGCTCGACACAAAGACAGGAACTTCTGCTGGGGCGGAGTCGCTCCTGCGCGACTACCTCGCCCTTTGCAGCGACCTCATCAAGCCCCAGACCTTCGTTTTTGCCGCTTTTTCCTGAAAGGAGGAAACTATGCTGAACTCTATCATAGAAGCTGTCTCGGCAGCTCTCAGAAACGCCGGCGCACAGCCGGTTTACAGTGCCTTTGACGCTGTCCCTGCTGAAAGGAAGGACAAGGGCATATACACCATCGTCGGGATAGACAGCTTCGAGAGCACCGCTCCGGTCTACTCGCAGTATGTGGTGTATATCCCGTTCAAGTCGGAGCTGAGCGTTAAGGTGACCGCTCCGCCGGCTTATCCGGCAAGCGTCCTCTGCGATTATTACAGTATGCACGTTGCTCCGGCTGTTGAAGCTATTTCCGGGCTTGAATGCTCACTGAAAAAGCTCTCGGTGAAGTATGACTCAAACATACAGCGTCTCGTACTTTCGGCAGTCCTGTCGGCAGGCGGTATCACGCGGATCGAGAGGGATAACGTATGAGCTCCGGAACTATACTCAACTCACGCAGCGCGGAAGCCGTTCTGATAGGCAGTATGACGCTGTACTGCGAGTCGTTCAGCGTTTCGGCAGCGAGAGTCCTCTGCGAGACCTCAACTGTCGGCGGCGAGGGCACGGTCACCAACACCTACTCCAAGAACGCCCGCATAACCCTCAAAGGCAGGGCTTTCTCCGAGGAGGCGCCGATGTACCACGCTATTGAGCTTGATTCGCTGCTCCGCGAAGGTAGTGTTTTTGATACGGATTACCGCGGTATGACTCTGAAAAACTGTCAGGTGCAGTCATACACCGTCAGCGACACAGGACGCAGCGAGCTCGATGTCTCGGTAGTCCTTGCCGCTGAATATTTTGAAGAAGAAGAGGAGGAATGATATGACAGTAAGAATAGACGTTACAAACAAGAACGGTTCAACATTTTCAGACAATAAGGTGCTCAGCTTCAATTTGCAGAAGGACGCCTACACTCCCTACGGACTCCTCCACATAAAGCTCACCGGCAGCACAAAGGACTATTCCAACGCCGCCGAGATAAAGTTCAGGCTGGGCGGTTTTACGCCGCATTACGGTCTCATCGACTCGATAACCACCGAAGTCAGCGGCAATAACAAGATCGTGAACATCGTCTCAAGGAGCTTCACCTCGCTCGTCTGCCAGAACCAGATCGAGCCGGGTACTATCACGAACGTTTCCATAAACGACCTGATGACAAACTACTATTCCTTCCCGCACGTCACTTGGGAACGCAACTCCGCAACGAGCTACATCTACGTCAAGCCCAATTCGTCTATGTGGGACGCTCTCGTGAACCTCTCATACAAGATCTGCGGTTCTTACCCGTTTATACGCGGTCAGAATGAGATAAGAATGACTCCCTACCCGACACCGCGTACCTTCAGCTTCACAAACGCCGATCTTCTTTCAACGGGCACCCGTCTCATCGGCAGACGCCTCATCAGCCATTTCCATATGTCCGACATCAACGGAGACTACGGTCACTTTGATCTTCAGGACACCGATGTTACGGATATGAACATCATACGCCATAACTACTTCGAGCTCGATAAGCGCTTCCTGCGCTCGCCTCAGGACGCGCTCGTCTTTCGCGACAAGTATGCTTCAAGGGCGTGGAAGCAGGTATTCTGCAAGCACAGCGGCTACCGCGGCGAGGATCTCTCAGATGTCGTTTCCTTCGGCAGCATAAATGCAGAGCGCATCTCCTGCGTCAACGTCAGCGGAAGCAGCTCAGGCGTCATCACCGAGATCGGCGTATACCACGACAAATTCCCGCATAATTCCTGATCCCTGACCGGAATACAGCTCCGGCAAAGTCCCTGATACATTTTACAGCGGCAGACCTTTTCAGCTGAAAGGTCTGCCGCTTTTTCTCTCGTTAAGCTCAGAAAATTCACATAATCTTTATTGAAATCATCAGGAAAGTGTGGTATAATATGTACAATACTTATTTACGGAGGTACTCTATGAACCTTCAGTCTATCATAATAACTGACTCAATGGGTGTGCTGATCCTCATAGTGCTTATGCTTAGCAGCTACCTTGTAAGACAGCGCCGTCAGATAAGCGACCGTATATTCACAACAATGTGCGTAGTTACGGCTGTTTCCTGCGTGTGCGATATGTTCTCATTCATCGCGGACGGTCAGACCTACGAAGGCGCATATACGACCGCTGTGCTGACAAATTTAGTGACCTATACGGCAAATATAGTTGTCGCCGCGATGTGGATGCTTTACGTTGACCTGCGTCTGTACGGCAGCCGCACCCATATGCTGAAAACCCTCAAGCGAATGTGTCTGCCGGGCGTTATCGGACTTATCGGTCTGGTGCTGAATATCAAGTGGGAGTTCATATACTACTACGACTCGGACAACTACTACCACAGAAAGACTCTGGCGACCTATTACTTCTTCCTGACATTCTTCTACCTCCTGTCGAGCGTTGCGATCAGAAGAAGTCACCGCAAAAAATACGGAAAAACAAGATTTGTTCCGGTATGGCTGTTCCTTATGCCTGTACTGGTCTGTGCGACCACCCAGTATCTCGTCTACGGCATATCACTGGGCTGGTGCTCAGTCGCGATAGGTCTCGTGAGTATGCATATGGGACTCCAGAACGAGCTCTCTTACCTCGATCCGCTCACAAGGCTCTACAACCGCAATTACCTCAGCCACCTGATGAATATGCTTGAGTATTCACACGTTGAGGTCCGCGGAATAATGCTGGATATGGACCACTTCAAGTCTATCAACGACAACTACGGCCACGATGAGGGTGACGCTGCTCTTATCGAAGCCGCAAGGATAATCAGTATGTCGTCAACTGACAAAGCTATCCCGATACGCTATGCCGGTGACGAATTTATGATAATCGTACCGTCCGGCTCGGACAAGGAGATCGAAGAGATCACCGCCAATATCCGTGCAGAGGAGAAGAATTTCAACAACAGCGGCGCAAAGCCCTATAAGCTGCTGTTCTCGCTCGGAAGCAGCAAGATGTCTCCCGGCGGAAACGTTGACAAGTTCCTCAAGGAAATGGACGACAATATGTACGAGGACAAAAAGAAAAGGCACAGTCTTGCAGACGGTGCCGCTGGATAAAGGAGTTGTTTTTTGAATGGATCACGCTGAAAAAGCTGTACAGCTCTTCGTACAGGGACTCAACTGCGCACAGTCGATATTTGTAGCTTTTTCGGACGTTACCGGTATGGACGAGGATCTCGCCGCGAGACTCTCATCATCGTTCGGCGCAGGTATGGGACGTATGCGCGAGGTCTGCGGAACGTGCTCCGGTATGTTTATGGTCGCAGGGATACTCTACGGCAGGGACATCGAAAAGGACGACAAGCTCAAAGCTCAGCACTACAAGCGCATACAGGAGCTCGCCGGACAGTTCAGGGAAAAGCACGGCACTATCATCTGCCGTGAGCTGCTGAAAGGACTCAGTGTCACAAGCACACCTGTCCCGGAAAAGCGTACCGAGGAATACTATAAGGTGCGTCCGTGCGCAGTGTTCGTCCGGACAGCCGCCGAAGTGCTCGACCGGTATATTGCGGAAAACCCACCTGTCAGATAACGAAAAAGCATACTTTCTTAATTTGCGGAACGCCGGGTGACTCCCTGTTGTACAGGGAGATGTCACGAAGTGACAGAGGGTACGAGCAGCCGTTAGCTGCGGCGTTCCCTGCGTTCGTTATAATATACGATTTCAAATGACACGGGCGAGCGGAACTCTCCCCTACAATATGATCGGAATAATGTTTGTTGAAAAAATGAAAGGGACAGATATTTCTGTCCCTTTTGTGTTATATAAAAAATCCGGTTATGAAGGCTGCGGCTGCGGCTGCAAGTGCTACCGCTATGAGCGGAAGCCCGAAGTAGGCAAGTGCTATCGCTGCGGCAGTTCCGACTGCTGCTGTGATATAGCTGCCGGTGCTGTAAAATATCGCCGGTATGGTCATCGCGCTAAGCACTGCATACGGAATATAGTACAGCAGGCTCCGGAAAAACTGCGACTTTATCTTCTTCCCGAAAAACGCGAACGGCAACATTCTTATCAGATAGGTAACGCCTGCCATTACGATTATATAAACAGTCAGCTTCACTGAGTCTCAGCCTCCTCTTCCTTGACGGGAAACAGAAGAGCTCCTATGGAAGCTGCTGCGACCGCGCTTATGATTATCGCAAAGCCGTCCGAAACGGCAGTGAGAACATACCGGAAGAGTATGCTGAACGCTGCTGCCGCGATCACTACCAGCAGGACGCTGAGCTGCTTTCTTGCCGGCGGGATTATTATCGCTATGAACATACCGTAGAGGACTATTCCCATTGCACTGCTCAGTGCCGCCGGAAGAAGCTGTCCTGCGGCTGCTCCGAGAGCCGTTCCGCTCACCCAGCCGGCAAACGCCACCAGTATCATACCATACATATAAGACGGACGTAGCCGCTCCTTCTGTGCCGAGCAGACTGCGAATATCTCGTCCGTTATGCCGTATGATGCTGCAAAGCGGTGTACCGGCGTGAAGCTCTTATCGAGCTTCTGCGAAAGTGACAGTGCCATAAGCGAATACCGGAGATTTATCACGAGCTGAACGAGTATCATCTCTATCAGAGTACCGCCTGCCGCGATTATGTCCACTCCGGCTGCCTGACCGGCAGATGTGAGGTTAGTTGCCGAGATGACCGATGCTCCGAGCACGGAGATCCCGCACTGCACCGCCTTTATGCCAAAGCCAAAGGACACCGACAGATAGCCCAGTCCTATCGGGATACCGTCATACATTCCCCTGCTGAAATATGATCTCATACCGTCAGCCAGTCACTTCCTCAAATGCAATACCACCCTTATACGCTGCCCTTTTCATATACTTCATCTTTATCCTTCTTTCCGTCAGATCAGAGTGCCGAGAAGTTTTTCTCGTATACCGACATATCCTCACATTCTGTGCTCGATGTGAACACTATGAACATCATCAGCTTGCCGTATTTCTTGATGTAGTAGGTCTGCTTTACGGTATAGCCGCCCATAGAGTCATATGTTGCGGTCTGTGTGTACTTGTAGAAGTCCTGACCTGCAAGCTCGACCTTCTTTGCATCGGAGAGGTCAGTGTACGTTACACCTACGACCTCTTCGAGCTTATCCTTCATATTTTCAATGTACATCTCTTCGTCTATGTATTCGGAAGCGCCTTCCATAGCCGTGCTCACGTCGAGGTTCTCGTAGGCGATCATAACATTCTTTCCGCCCACACCCTTCGCGTAGAGCTCGTATATGCTTGCCTGTTCGGTGAGCTCAGAATTGAGTATCTCCTCATTGCCGGTAACATCTAACGCGAGGTTCATCATATTGAGGATCTCCTCTTCATCGGCACATTTCCAGCCGTCCGGCACCTCGAATTTCAGTCCGGCAAATTCGCTCGTATAAACGCCGTTTTTGTTCTTGCCGCGCTTGAAGTTCTCGACTGCTTCCGCTTTCTTTACGGTCGCTGCCTCTGTATCCTCCTCGCCGTTCTTCTTGCCGGGGAGCTTTATTTTTTTGCCGGAAGTCTCGTCCTCGTCATCATCTTCCTCAGCCTCGGTCGCGGACTTGCTCTTCTTTGTCTTTGACTCGGTCTCTTCCTCGTCGTCATCATCTTCCTCAGCCTCAGTTGTGGACTTGCTTTTCTTCGACTTTGACTCGGTCTCTTCCTCCTCGGAGTCCTCTTCGTCCTCCTCGTCAACTGTCTCGGTAACGGCAGCCTTTTCCTTCTTCTTTCCCGAAGAAGAGCTCTCGTCGTCCTTGCCGCAGGCTGTGAACATACTGCCGCACATAATGACTGCCATTATAAATGCTATTTTCTTTTTCATATTTGTCCTCCTGTATTATCTGTGGCGTCCGCTGCTGAAACCGCCGCTGTGGTGAGATCCGCCGCTGTGGTGGTGTCCGCCGCCGCTGCTGCCCGATTCTATCTTGTGCTTTGTGGTATAGGTGCGGATAAATGTATCCGTCCTCTCAGAAAAGAATGACTTGTCAGATGAAACATATACGCTCGGGTTGGTCTTGTTCTTGAACCTGTATCTGCTCTTGGTCACAAAATAGATTATGAACGCTACTATGCAGCCGAGTCCGAAAGACATTATAAATCTGATGAAGAGTGCGCCCGGAGCCATCTGCTTTGTTACATAGAAATCGCTGCCGGTATCGAAGGCATACAAACCGTCTGCATCGCTCTTGTCATACTTCAGCTTTTCGGTTCTGTAATCGTCATTGTGAGTCTCAAGTATCAGGCAGAACTGCTCTATCGCTTCCTTTATCATTGCCGGCTCGGGTTCATAGTCCGAGGACGGAAGATAATTTCCGACTTCATCGAGTATCTTATCCCGCTCTTTCTTGCTAAAGATTATGCCGGCTTTTCCGACACTTGTCAAGACATCATATGCCGGTCTCTTGCCTGAAAAGTCAAGGTAGAGTATAACGCCGTCAACGTTCGTTTTTCCGACCTCTTCGTCATAGATCTGTATATTGAACCTGGGGGTCTGGCTGTCAGAGACCTCAGTTCCGCTCACATAGACGATAACGTTCATCTCGAGCTCGTGCGAGCAGTCGAGAAGAGCGGTGTTGAGTTCCTTTAACTGCTTCTTGTCGAAGAGCTTCCTGTCGTCTATGACTTCTGCAACAGCGCTGCTCTTATCATAGGGAACGCGGAGGTTTTTGCCCCTGAAAGCCGGGAGAGTTGCCAGAACGCAGCTCAGCACCAGCAGAAAGAGTACGATCGCTATACACTTGAATATTGTAACTACAACATTGTCCTTCTTGTTCACTTTATGATACCTCCGATCAGTCCTGTGCAGAGTATCATTGCTCCGGACAGCAATGCACCTATCCCGGCGCAGAACAGCCTCAGCTTGCGTCTGGCAAGCGGCGGTGTTCCGGCAATTTTACCGGTCTGTCCGTTTATTGCGAACTCATACATATCGCCCTTGTACTTATACGTCATAAACCACACCGGCAGCATCATATACTGCCAGTCGGTGCCGTGAATGTTGTAGTTCTCGACCGCAGGCACTATCGTATTATAGCCCTGAAGAGTTTCCTTGACAGTATTCTTGCCGGCAAGCTGTGCACGCTGACGTATCCTCGGAAATACCTCCGCCTTGTCAACGTCGTATTTATCAGCGTAAAAGCCGCTCAGGTAGGACATCGAGAAGTCCTTCAGCTCGGAGTAGTCATAGGGCTCTATCGACTCCATAAGCAGGTCGTCTATCTTGCTCTCGCCGTCGGCAGGTATACCGTCCACGCTTATCAGTCCCTTTCGCACGATGCGGAACTCGTCTGTCTGCGTATAGCGGTAGCCGCCGGAGGTCCACGTCTTTATCTTCTTGCCGATAGCACTGTAATCAGCGTCTACTCTGCAATCGGCTACCCAGAACGGTACATACAGACCGGTCATCTTTTCAAGCTGCTGCGAACTCTTGAAGTCCGAGGGGACGAACATTCGCTTTCCCACCCACTTCTTGAATATATCGATCGCAGCGTCTCTTGTCAGCTTGAAGCCTATGACCTTATTGGGCTTGTATGAACCGGTGAGCTTTCCGGCAAGTATTACGGGATTATGGCAATAATAGCAGAACAAAGCGGTCTGCTGGTCGTCGCACATTATGTCCGCACCACAGCTGTTGCAATGATACAGCTTGTTATGGTCAGCGAATTCCTGCTGTCCTGTTTCCTCAGGCTTCGGGATACTGTTTTCAGCGGCAGCGCAGATCTGCTTGATCTCCTCCACGGTAAAGCTGCTGAGACAGTATTCACAGCTCAGCTTCTGGGTAGCAGGATCAAATTTCAGATCGGCGTTGCAGTTCGGGCATTTGTATTCAGCAACGTCCAAGATCATCAGCTCCTTTATCCGAACACAGCGGCATAGGTGCCGCCGGTATCATTATTATAGGTATCCGGACGCTCCATCCTGCGCCCTCAGATCATCGGCTTTCCGTTTATAAGCCGGCGGATACACATTATAATAATAACACATATGCCGTTTTTTTGCAATAGCAATTTACAAAACGTGTAGCTGCTGCTCGGCGTTTTGGGAAATATGTATTTTATTTATCTCATTTCTCTTGACAAGTTTGGTGAAATAAGTTATAATATATATGTGCGCAGCAAATAATTTTATAGAAATTGCGTAAAACAATAAAGGAAAGAGATGATGATGTTATGAAGTACGGATTTTCCGAAGTCACACCCGAAATAGCCCGTCTCGCCGAAAGATCGGTAGAGGGCTACAAGATCGATCCAGCTCTATACACACAATACGACGTAAAACGCGGACTGCGCGATATAAACGGTAACGGTGTCGTCGCCGGACTGACTAACATCAGCACCATAAAGGTCCTCGAAACAGGTGACGGTATGCCCAACCACGGCGACGGTAAGCTCTATTACCGCGGCATAGACGTGGAAGACATCGTGAGCGGATTTATCAAGGAAAAACGCTTCGGATTTGAGGAAACTGTCTACCTGCTGCTCTTCGGCTCTATGCCATCAGAGCACGAGCTCAGCGATTTCAGGAGGATACTCGCGGATTTCCGCACCCTCCCCGCCTCCTTCACAAGAGACGTCATTATGAAAGCGCCGAGCGATAATATGATGAATACTCTCGCCAAATGCGTACTTGCGCTGTACTCATACGACGATAACGCCAACGACATATCCGTTCCCAATGTTCTGCGGCAGTGTATCGGTCTGATAACCCTCTTCCCTGTGCTTGCTGTCTATGGTTATCAGGCTTACAAGTACACCAGCTTCGGCGGAAGTCTGTTTATACACGATCCCCAGCCGGAGCTCTCAATAGCAGAAAATCTGCTGTATATGCTCCGACCGAACAAAAACTACACCGAGCTCGAGGCTCGTATCCTCGACCTTGCTCTGGTACTGCACGCAGAACACGGCGGCGGTAATAACTCTACCTTCACCGTACACGTTGTTTCGTCGTCGGGAACGGATACTTATTCGGCTATCGCCGCGGCTCTCGGTTCGCTCAAAGGTCCGAAGCACGGCGGCGCAAACATCAAGGTCGCTATGATGTTCGACGATATGAAGGAAAACATCGGCGACTGGACCGACGAGGAAGAGGTCAAGAGCTACCTCCGAAGCCTCCTCCACAAAGAAGCCTTTGACGGCTCCGGTCTCATCTACGGTATGGGACACGCAGTCTATTCACAGTCCGATCCGCGGGCTAAGGTGTTCAAGCAGTTCGTAGAAAAGTTATCCGCAGAAAAGGGCAAAAGCGACGAATTCAGGCTATATTCCCTCGTTGAAAAGCTCGCGCCCGAGGTCATCGCAGAAGAGCGCCGCATCTACAAGGGCGTATGTGCGAACGTTGACTTTTACAGCGGCTTCGTTTACCGTATGCTCGGCATACCGGACGAGCTCTTCACTCCCCTGTTTGCCACCTCGCGTATCGCAGGCTGGTCAGCTCACCGCATAGAGGAGCTCATCAACTCCAACAAGATAATACGTCCGGCTTACAAGGCTATCTCGCCTATGCGCGAATACACCGATATGGAAAACCGTATGGATTAAATCTGAATGGGTTTCCAAAGGGATGTTATCCCTTTGGCAGAGTCCAGAGACAGCGTCTCTGGCGGGTGCAGGGCAGAGCCCTGCAAAACGTTCAGGCGCTCCGCAAAGGGTGAATTTTCAAACAGTCCGGCGGACTGTTTGAAAAGAGGGAAAGCCCTGCAAGTTAAGATGCGTACCAAATCTTTGATTTGGATTACGCAGCTATATGCAAAGCTGAGGGCGTTACCTGAAATAGATCTAAATATAATTAGCATACTAATTATGAATATAATTGAAAGGACTGGTATAAATGAAAAACACCACTCAGCTCATCAACTGGAACGGAACTACCTGCGTCAAGCTCAACTCCGGCGGCTATGAAGCTCTCATCGCTTACGAGATAGGCTCAAACGTTATCCGTCTCCGCAACAACATAGTCGGAATGGAGTTTTTCCGCTATAAGGACGACAATACCGCAGACGACATCAGGCAGTCCGCCGAGGTATGGGGACTCCCCACGCTCTACCTGCCCAACCGTTTTGCTGACGGCGTTCTCAAGACCTCCGACGCTGTATATCACCTCCCCGTGAACGAGAAGGCTCCCTTCAACAACCACATTCACGGCTTCCTTCACAGGAGAGTTTTCGAGGTAGTTGAGTACAATGCCGACAACAACTGCGCTTGGCTCAAGACACGCTATGTTTACGACGAGAATGACGAGTTCTTCCAGTACCTCCCTGTTCCGTTCATCGCTGAGTACACCTTCACACTCTCTGAGAACGGTCTCGAACAGGACATAAAGTTCACGAACACTTCCGGCACTAAGGTGCTCCCGATGTCTCTCGCTTCACACACAACTATCAACGCACCTTTCGTTGACGGAGCCAAGGAGAGTGATATCCGACTTACCGTCCCGATAGGAAAGAAGTGCGAGCTCAACGAGCGCTGCCTCCCGACTGAAAACCTCAAGTCGCTCACTATGTGGGATCTCGAATACAAGACCGGCAACAAGTGCCCTGTGCTTCAGGTATGCGACAACGATATGTACTTCGGTGAGTGTACCGAGCTCGACCACGAGAAGTTCCACGGCGTCATCGCCGAGGACATAGCAAGCGGCAAGAAGCTCTGCTACGAGGTCTCCGACGAGTATAAGTTCTGGATAATCTGGAACGACCGCGGCTTCAACCACTACTTCTGTCCCGAACCGATGACCGCTATGATCGACGCTCCGAACCTCAGTCTGCCGGCTGACGTTACAGGCTACCGCGAGGTAAAGCCCGGCGAGACTTTCGAGGCTCACGAGAGGTTCTTCTCGAAGTAAATATTACAATATTGTAATATTGTTAAATATGTATTGACTTATGCCGAAAACAGTGCTATTATGGTCTCAGATGATATAGGAGGCGATATTATGCACTTGAAGGACATAATTATCAAAGCTGCCGTTATCGTTGCCATTGGCGCGATAGCATGGTACGGACTGGGATTGTTCAATCAGACCGCTGAGGATAATAACTCCGCGGCTGAGGATCACCGGACAAGTCAGCACGAACGGATCGAAAATATGTGAGAAAAGCGCACTCCGGTGCGCTTTTTCTGTCTGTCAGCAAACTTCGTTTCAATTCTATTATTATCGGGCGCACGGAATGCGCCGCTACACAAAATATGTAAAACAGCAAATCGCAGGGGCGAGTTCCGCTCGCCCGTGATTCTTTTGCGTAATATCCGACTTTTTGCCGTATATTGACAAAAGGCGCTCTCCGTGATATTCTATTCGCGGAGAGCGCTGCATATTTCTGCAAAGCGGCAAGGCGGTAACTCCCTGCAAAGGGAGGTGATAAGCTATGACATACTCAGAGCTGTTTCAGTTCGTAATTATGATCACAGGCATTATCACTCTTGTATACAAAGTCACAAAAGACATTTTTTACAAGAAATAATTTCTTTACATAAAAAAGGAATAGCCGCCCCACCTTCCAAATCGGGCGACTATTACTTAAGTCAAACAATTAGGGAGTGACCGCTGAGCCATAGGACTTATGCGGTGCTCTCTTCTGTTATTATTATACACCACGCAAGCTGATTTGTCAACGTCTTTTTTCAGAATTCAGCACGGAATGCGCCGCTTCTGTTTGTGCAAGTCTACAAAAGTGATAAATTTATCACTTTGTTATTGACTTCTTATGCGCCGAGTGATATAATTGTCACATAAAGTGATAAATCTATCACACATAAAGGAGGACGCAATTATGAGAAACGGCAATAAGATGATCTCACAAAAAACGCAGGCGGTCATCAATCTTATAATCGGAATTATGATCGCATTGATATTCATAGCAGAAGTGATCGGCAGAATAATGAACAGCACGGTACTGCACAATGTATCAAGCATATTTTTCCCTTTCGCAATAGGTATAACGATGTTTGTCGTCGGAGTATCATTAGAGCGCAGAAAACAGCCGGGCGATGAGCTTTCAAAGGAACTTATGCTCAAAGCAGGCTCTTTAGCACTTTATTTTGAGGTGTGCGCAGTTGCTGCTTTGGGAATTGCAATGGAGATAGCTGGTTCTTTGAGAGGGAACTATAAATTCAGTATTGAGGGCAAAGACGTTCTGATGTTCGCGACATTTATCTGTGGAGTCAATCTCGCGGCAAGAAGCGTGGTGTTCCTGTGGCTGGACAAAACACCGAAAGATTGGAACGAAGAGGAAGAATAACCCAACTAAAGAAAGGACGCAATTATGAAAAAACAGATAAACATAAAAGAAATCTTGAAAAACAAGGTATCGCTCCGTAACGCATATAAATTCAGGTTCTGTGCATGGGCAGCGGTTTTTCTTTGCAGCGAGATACTGCTTATGCTGCAGAACTTCGGTGCCGGTATCGTTGCTATCAATATCATCAGACTGCTCATATGTATGATAATCATTTCTATGTTCGCATTCAGCATCAAGCTCAATATAGAAAAGAGCGATGAACTTTCAAATATGAACACTCTCAAAGCAAATATGCTGACTGCAAAAATAATATTCAGTCTGCTGATATGCTCGGCAATACTCATATATGTGTTCGATAAGACCATATTCCTGACAATAAGTCCGGATATGCTCTTTGGCTGGATAATGCTCATCGTCAGCGTATACTACGCTTTGCAGAACGGGCTCTTTCTCGCTATCGACGGCAGTGAAGAAGACGAAGCAGGTGACGAATAATGCCCGAGCTGAAAACAAAACTCAAGGAATACCGTGCCAGATACGATATGAAGCAGGGCGAGCTCGCTGACCGTGTCGGAGTCCGCAGAGAGACCATTATACGCCTCGAAAAGGGACTCTACAACCCTTCGCTCAAGCTCGCTATGGACATCGCCGCCGTATTCGGTACGACCGTCGAAGAGCTCTTCTCCTTCGAGGAATGA
>CACXEJ010000045.1 GCA_902766595.1 Ruminococcus flavefaciens
ACTCAGCACGGCAAGGCTTGGGAGCGTCCCGCTTCATTCGAGCTATTCGAGGACGGCAAGAGCGTATTCTCACAGGACATCGGTATCCGTATAAAGGGTGCTGCTTCAAGAGCTTCCGCTCAGAAGAGCTTCAACATCTACTCCCGCGCTGACTACGGCAAGGACGGTATGGACTACGACTTCTTCGACGGCAAGGCTACCAAGAAGAAAAACGGCAAGTCAATCAAGAAATACGACGGCATCACGCTCAGAAACGGCGGAAACGACAACAGCTCGACCTTCTTCCGCGACTCCGTGAACCAGAACCTCGTTGCCGACCGCAATATGGCTGTTCAGGCAACAAACGAGTGTCTCGTTTTCCTCGACGGCGAATTCTGGGGCATCTACCAGATCACCGAAAAGGTCAACGACGACTATCTCAGCAGCCACTACGGCATCAACAAAAAGGACGCTGTCATCATCAAGAACGGCGAAGCCGAGGAGGGTACCGAACAGGACCTCAAGGACTGGCAGAGCCTCGCTGAGTTCTGTGCAAATTCGGATATGTCTCAGGACAGCAACTACCAGCAGGTTTCCAGCAAGCTCGATATGCAGAGCTACATAGACTATTTCGCTGCACAGATTTACTGGAACAACGCTGACTGGCCTCAGAACAACCTCGCTGTATGGCGTACAGCAAGCGTTGACGAAAGCAATCCCTATGCTGACGGCAAGTGGAGAATGTTCCTCTTCGATACGGAGTATTCAACAGGTCTCTACGGTACGAACACTACCGTTGACACCAACGCTTTCCAGCGTATCCAGCAGCAGACTACCAGCAACGACTGCAAGATGTTCATAAATCTCCTCAAGAACAAGGAGTTCTGCGAACAGTTCTGTCTCACTATGATGGATCTCGGAAACTTCAACTTCTCTGAGGAAAAGGTAAGCAAGGTGCTTCCCTACTACGATAACAACTATCACCAGCAGATACTTGATACGTTCAAGCGTTTCGGCGCTGGCACTTCGATGTTCGGCGGCACTGTCGAGAGCTCATACTCGAATGACCTCAGAACTGTAACAAACTTCTTCGACCAGCGCTTCTCAAAGATCATTGAGCAGCTCAAGCGCAGCTACGTTGAAAGCAATTCTGTCAACGAGCTCACTATCAACAATCAGACTGCAAACGGCACCGTTCAGGTGAACACGCTCACTCTTGACAGCAATAAGTGGACTGGCAAATACTTCGACAGCCAGACTATGACTGTCACTGCAAAGCCTGTTGAGGGCAAGTTCTTCAAGGGCTGGGAAGCTGACGGCATCACGCTTTCAGCCGATCAGAAGATGTCATCGACTATCAGCTTCAAGCTCGACTCGTCAGTGACTCTCACAGCGGTATACGCAAGCGGCGGCGATGTTGTGACAGTTCCCGGAGACTACAACTCCGACGGCGATGTGAATATCTCCGATATTGTAGCCCTCCAGAGCTACCTTCTCGGAAGAAACGTCCGCATCGACCACAATGCCGATATGAACGGCGATAACAAGACAAACATCTTCGATCTCATCGCACTCAAGCGCAGACTATTCAAGAAATAAATAAAAAACTTCGGGGGTATTATATGAACTGTAAATTCTGCGGACAGCCTTTGGAAGAAGGCAAACGCTTCTGCACAAACTGCGGCGCGCCTATTATGGATACGGCACCTGCTTCACCTCAGCCAAGCACTCAGACTAACAAGCCGCCTTTCAGCGGACCTATGTCAGCTTCGCCCACACCGGCTGCTTTTCCTAAGAAAAACGGCATAAGCAAGGAGAAAACGGTGCTCTTCTGGGCTTCAAAAGCTCTTTTCATAGTTGCACTGCTGCTCTTCTTTATGCCTTTTATCAAAATCGGACACAACGAGAGCACTATGGCTGGAAAGGATTCAAAGCCGCTCATTGTTCTGACCGGCAAGGAAATGATAGTAGGTATCGACGACGACAACTCGGCTAAAGATAAATCCAAAAGCGATTTCCAGAATATCAGGATCATAACCGCTGCGATACTGCTCGGAGTTTCGATATTTATGACTCAGGGTGCTGGTATTACTTCCGCTATTTCCGCAGGATTACTTTTCTTCTATATGCGCGGAGCCGAAAACAGCTACAAATACGGCAACAAAACTATCAAGGAATGGGACGGGCTGCTCAAGATCCATTTTCAACCGGCACTGTATGCCGTTCTGATACTTGCGATAGTCGGAGCTGTCTTAGCCGGCATAGATCAGGTAAAACGCCGGAAGATGTTCCAGCAGGAACAGGAATTCAGTCCTTTCGGCGGATATATGTAAAAAGCAAGGCTGCTGTACAATGTACGGCAGCCTTTTTTCTGTATCAGATGTAGCCCTGCTTTTTCAGAAGAGCAGCGATCGTTCGTCCGATCACCGCAAAGTAGTTCGTATCAGCCACAGACCACTTCTTGAAACGCGATATATAGCAGAACGAGATCATTCCCTTTATGACGCTGTCCTCGGTCATAAGGTACTGGACTGCACCGCCGATATTCTCGGCAGTGAGCTGTGCGAACGCCGCATCGTCCCTGCCCTCGAGCTCGTTTACGTTGTCGATAACGAAAATGCCGTCACCGGAAAAACGTTCCGTATAGCCGCTGCCGAAGAGGTAAGCGGCATTTTTCGACACTGCGTTTCCGCAGCTGACGATAAGTCCCATATCGTTGCCGGCAAATACGCAGATGTCGTCTATCGAAAACTTGCTCCTTATCTGCTCGAGCAGCACCGAAAGATCAGGCAGTCTGCCCATAACAAGGCTCTCGGCAAGCTGTCCGGCAAAGCTGAGCCTTTCGGAAGCGTCCTCCTTGCGGCTGAGGTAGACTATCTTGTTCTCGGCGTCCTTTTCGACCGGACCGTGCTTGGAAGCATCATAGATGACGTAGCGGTTCTGTCCCTTTTCCTGCGCGATATACAGGGCTTTGTCAGCCTGCATAAACAGCTCGTTGTAGTCAAGACTGTCAACGGGATAGGTCGATATTCCCATAGAACAGGTCAGCCGGAAATTCTCAAAGCGGTCGGCAAAGGCGAACTCCGTCTTGCTCCTGACAGCTCGGAGAACTCCGCGGAGATCTTCCTCATCGCGCGTATTCTCGAGGACAACAAGGAAGCCTCCTCCGCTTATCCTGCCGGCAACTCCTCTCGGACCTATTTCCGTCCTGATGATACCTGCAATGGTATAAATGACCTCGTCACCGAAAAGATGACCGTAGCTGTTGTTGACAGAGGTGAAATCGTCAATGTCGATAATGACGATATTGACGTTATAATGCGGCTTTGAAGCAATAAGGTCTGCTGCAAAGGCACTGACAGCGCGTTTGTTGAGGAGTCCGGAAAGAGAGTCCTTATTGGATTCGAGGGCTAGATTGACGTCCTTGCCCTTCTGGTGGGAGCTCACAACGGAAATGATACCCGTCACTTTTTTGTTGTCGGGATCGTCAAAGCGCGTTATGCCGCGGAACAGGCAGAGCTCACGAGTCTTGCCGCCTGTGAGCACAGAGGTCTCGAGCTCGTAGTCAAAGCGGTAGACACCGCTCCGTATATCACGGCAAAGAGCGTTGAATATCTCGATGCAGCGCGACGGAACAAAGCCCTCCTCTATCGACTCTAGCCTCCACCTCTCAAGCTCATCGTCCACGAGAACTACCTCACGGCAGCAGTCAAACATATATATCCTCAGCCGCTGAGTCTCGAACGAATAGCTGAACGCGAGATCGCTGACAAGGCTCAGCACATAGCGGTACTCCGACAGCTGACGTTCGCGGCTGTAAGCGAGGGACTCGAGCGAGTATACGTCACTGAATACGATACTGTAAAGAGGTTCGGTGCTGTCCGGAGAGACACGCCTGACCGCCGCCGCTATCCAGCGCAGCTGACCGTTGACGCCCTTCATACGGATAACAGTCCGGAAAACTCCTCCGCCGTCTGCCGAGTCCATACACTCCGTCAGGCGCGGATAGTCCTCATCGTCGATGGTACGGCGTATCGAGTAGATCACGTCATTGCCGAAATATGTGAAAAATTTCTCGTCCGCACTCTGGGTATGCAGACTCCTGTCCACCACCACTCTGCCGGCACTATATAATTTTTCGTTAAGGAACACTCCGCTGTCCATAGCCGCCTCCTCATTGTTTTCTACTTAGAATTATATCACAGTCTGCCGGAAATAGCAACCGGATAATTCTCTTTCACCGGCGGCAATTGGTTAAGTTCATTGTCTGTCAGTATTTGAAGTGACTAACGAATTAACAAAAAATTAACATTTATTTGCGTGACTTTCTCGCATACTTATTATATAATATAAGTAGTAAACTCTTTAATGATAAAGGATAGGGATAAAATGAAAAGAACGGAAATGAAAAAATACCTGTGTATCGCAGGGCTCGCAGTAGCAGTGTGCCTGATCGTCCAGAACTTCTGGATCGTTATAGCACTGCTCGGACTCATATTCAAGGCGCTCACACCAATGCTCATAGGCTGCATTATCGCCTATATCTTCAATATCATTATGAACTTCTTCGAGAAGCACTACTTTCCGAAAAAGAATACCAAATTCATAGCCGCTTCACGAAGACCGGTCTGCCTGATATTCTCATTCACCATAGTCATCGCCACGATAGCTCTGATACTCAAGGTCGTTATCCCTGAGATTATCACCGCAAGCAAGCTCTTCTACGACGAGCTGCCGGATCTCTACGAAAAGGCGAAGGACTTCGCCAACAAAAAGCTCAAGCAGTATCCTGCTTTACGCCGCGAGATCAACAACATCGACATCGACAGGGACGCTATCACCAAACGCCTTACAAGCAGCGCTTTCGGTATATTCGGCTCAGTCATCTCCTTCATAAGCTCGGTGACTTCGACCGTGACCAATATCATTATCGGTCTTATCTTCGCAATTTACCTGCTTCTCCGCAAGGACAAGCTCTACAACGACATTCAGCGTCTCAAGCTCGCTTACCTCAGTGAAACTGCCAACAGACGCATCGACCACTTCCTCACGACCGCTCACGAGACCTTCACAAATTTCTTCATCGGTCAGTTCATCGAAGCTATCCTCATCGGCACTCTCACGTTCATCGGAGCGTCGATCCTGCGCCTCCCCTACCCGGCTATGACTGGTACTATCATCGGCGTCACCGCCCTCATACCTATCGTCGGAGCTCTCATCGGTGCTGCTCTCAGTGCCTTCATCATCTGCACAGTCAGCCCCACACAGGCACTTGTATTCCTCGTGTTCCTGATTATTCTCCAGCAGATAGACAATAATATATTCTATCCTAAGGTTGTAGGAACATCTGTCGGTCTCCCCGGAATATGGGTACTCGCTGCCGTAACAGTCGGCGGAAGTCTCTTCGGAATTATGGGTATGCTCCTCGGTGTACCGCTCGTTGCCACATTCTACAAGCTCGGTTTCTACAAGCTCGAAAAGAAGGAGTCCGAACTCGCTCTGGCAGTGGACGCACCGGAAAAAGCTCTTCCCGAAAATACCGCTGAAGAAACTCCCGAAAACAAACCGGCAGAAAAAATCAAAGAAAAAAAGCAAACGAAAAAATTTTCTCACAAATAAACAAATTGCGCAAACAAGGAGAATTAATTTTGACAGTCAGAAGTGCATTCTGCCGATATACCGACAGTCTGCGCAAACCTGCACCAGCTCATATCAATAATTGGTAATAACATCAAACGATACAGCAGAAAAATACGATAACTTAGGGTAACATAGAGATTGACATTTTTTAGTCAATGTGCTATTATATCAAATGTGATATAAAAAATGCCTCGCATATCTGCAAATTTCAGGTCACCTGTGATTTGCTGTGCATATAATTTTCTGTAAAGGAGTTCTGATATATGATCAATACCTGGGCAAACGAATGGGACGGCTTCACGGAAGGAAGATGGAGCTCAAGTTCCGTAAACGTTAGAGACTTCATTAAGAAAAACTACACTCCATACGACGGCGACGAGAGCTTTCTCGCCGGTCCTACCGAAGCTACTCAGAAGCTCTGGGATCAGGTAATGGACCTCTCACGTCAGGAGCGTGAAGCAGGCGGCGTCCTTGATATGGACACCAAGATCATCTCCACTATCACTTCACACGGTGCAGGTTATCTGAACAAGGATCTCGAGCAGATCGTCGGTCTCCAGACAGACAAGCCCTTCAAGCGTGCATTACAGCCCTTCGGCGGTATCAGAATGGCTCAGCAGGCTTGCAAGGAGTACGGCTATGAGGTCGATCCCTCAGTCGTTGAGATCTTCACAAAATACAGAAAAACTCACAATCAGGGCGTTTTTGACGCTTATACCCCCGAGATGAGACTCGCCCGCCACTCTGCTATTCTCACCGGTCTCCCGGACGCTTACGGCAGAGGACGTATCATCGGCGACTACCGCCGTGTGGCTCTCTACGGCGTTGACCTCCTCATTGAGGACAAGAAGCATCAGATCGAGACTTCTCTCGTTAGAATGACTTCAAAGAATATCCGTCTCCGCGAAGAACTCGCTGAACAGGTACGCGCTCTCGAGGAGCTCAAGAAGCTCGGTGCTATCTACGGCTTCGACATCTCTAAGCCCGCTGCAAACGCAAAGGAAGCTGTACAGTGGCTGTATTTCGGCTACCTCGCAGCAGTCAAGGAACAGAACGGCGCTGCTATGTCGCTCGGACGCACCTCGACCTTCCTCGACATCTATATCCAGCGTGACCTCGAGCGCGGTATCCTCACAGAGGAACAGGCTCAGGAGCTCATAGACCACTTCATTATGAAACTCCGTATCGTCAAGTTCGCCCGTACTCCCGAGTACAATTCACTCTTCTCCGGCGATCCCACATGGATCACAGAGTCCATCGGCGGCGTTGACGTTGACGGTCACCACCTCGTTACAAAGAACAGCTTCCGTTACCTCCACACTCTTGAGAACCTCGGAACTGCTCCGGAACCGAATATGACTATCCTCTGGTCAACAAAGCTCCCGAGGAAGTTCAAGGAATACTGCGCTAAGATGTCCATCAAGACCTCCTCTATCCAGTACGAGAACGACGATATGATGCGTGTTATCCACGGCGACGACTACGCTATCGCCTGCTGCGTATCTTCAATGGTAGTCGGCAAGGAAATGCAGTTCTTCGGCGCAAGAGCTAACCTCGCAAAGTGCCTCCTCTACGCTATAAACGGCGGTGTCGATGAGAGACTCGGAATTCAGGTAGGTCCTAAGTACAGACCTGTTGACACAGAGTACCTCGACTTCGACGACGTATGGGAAAAGTATATGGATATGATGGAGTGGCTGGCTGGTCTCTATGTAAACACCCTCAACGTTATCCACTATATGCACGATAAGTACAGCTATGAGAGACTCCAGATGGCTCTCCACGACAGAGACGTCAAGCGTTACTTCGCAACTGGTATCGCAGGTCTTTCAGTCGTTGCAGACTCTCTCTCAGCTATCAAGTACGCTAAGGTAAAGCCTATCCGCAAGGATATCGAGATCAAGGACAAGGCTGGCAATGTCGTTGATGTTGCCAAGAACGTTGTCGTTGACTACGAGATAGAGGGAGACTTCCCCAAGTACGGCAACAACGACGACCGTGTTGACCAGATGGCTGTAACAGTTGTCCGCACATTTATGGAGAAGATCAAGAAGCACCACACCTACCGCGACGGTGTTCCCACAATGTCTATCCTCACCATTACTTCAAACGTTGTTTACGGTAAGAAGACCGGTAACACTCCTGACGGCAGAAAGCAGGGTGTTCCGCTCGCTCCCGGAGCTAACCCGATGCACGGCAGAGATACTCACGGCGCAGTAGCTTCGCTCTCGTCCGTTGCAAAGCTCCCATTCAGACACGCTCAGGACGGTATCTCCAATACCTTCTCCATTATCCCGAATGCTCTCGGCAAGGATATGGACGTATTTGTCGGTGACCTCGACCTCGATAAGCTCAAGGGTGAAAACTGATGCTTGAGTCGAATATCAAGGGCAGGGCAGACTCCCCGGAGGAGCTTGCCGAGCTCATAGACCAGCTTATGTCACAGGGAACCGGTCATATAAATATTTTCCCAGAAGAAAACAGCGGCGGTCTCAAGGTAGAGACCGTGAACAGTACCGACTGCGGCGTCAAGGGCGCCTGCTGTCAGCCAACTGAGGACGCTGTTGATGAAGACGACGAACTCTAAAAGGAGGATCACTATGGATAATCAGAAACAGGTAGACAACCTCATCGAACTTCTCGACGGTTACGTTGAAAAAGGCGGTCATCACCTCAATGTAAACGTTTTCACACGCGAAACTCTCCTCGACGCTCAGGCTCACCCTGAAAAGTACCCTCAGCTCACAGTAAGAGTTTCAGGCTATGCGGTAAACTTCGTCAAGCTCACAAAGGAACAGCAG
>CACXEJ010000046.1 GCA_902766595.1 Ruminococcus flavefaciens
GTAGCTGTACTGCATATCCTTTCTCTCAACGAAAGCTGTCGGGAACTTAGCTGTGGGGTTGAAAGAAGTTTCAACAACTGAACCTGTGATTACGTTCTTGTATTTTGTTCTTACAAAAGCAGCTCCCTTACCGGGCTTAACGTGCTGGAATTCAATAACCTGAACAACCTGTCCGTCAAGCTCAAAAGTTACGCCGTTTCTGAAATCTCCTGCTGAAATCATATAAATACCTCCGTGATATTTCAATAGAATATATTTTATTTTACCACATTTTAAGATATTTTGCAATACCTAAAGCAATAAATTATAAAGTTATGAGATTTTTTGCACATTTTGTCAGATTTTCGCAGCCGTTTTCGGTTAATATGACAAAATCTTCAATCCTCACACCGAACTTGCCTGCAATGTAGATACCGGGTTCAACGGTAACGACCGTGCCGGCACTGAGCGGCAGCTTATAATTCGGGGAAGCGTTCGGGCGCTCGTGTATCTCAAGACCTACGCCGTGACCGAGGGAGTGTCCGAAGCAGTCGCCGTAGCCGGCTTCCTCAATGATACTGCGGGCAACGGCATCAAGGTACTCCCCTGTTATGCCGGCTTTTGCCGCTTCAATAGCAGTCTCCTGCGCCCTGAGAACGATGCCGTAGACCTTGCGCATTTCCTCGTCAGGCTCACCGACGCAGACCGTTCTGGTCATATCGCTGTGATAGCCGTTATATACCGCGCCGAAGTCCATAAGCACGAACTCTCCGCGCTGAACCTTCTTTTCCGAGGGGACTCCGTGCGGCATAGAGGTGTTCGCGCCGGAAAGAACTATCGTCTCAAAGGAGAGATCCTCCGCGCCCTTTTCAAACATAAGCCGGTTGAGCTCGAGGGCAATGCTCCTCTCGGTGACGCCCTCCCTGATAAACGGCAGCAGCTCGTCAAAAGCTGCCTCAGCGATCTCCTGTGCCTTTTTGATGCAGGCGAGCTCCTCGGCGTCCTTGACCATTCTCATATCCGAAATCGCATTGCTGAGAGCATCAGAGTCGTCAATGGTCATCTTAGTGAAGAAGTGCCTGTAAGCATTCAGTTCCCTGACCGTGAGAGTTTCTGACTCTATCGCAAAGGACTTTGCGCCGTGCTTCTCAAAAAGCTCCCTGAGCTGCGGACAGAGCTTCTTCAGCTCAATGACCTCCGCATCGTGAACGGTCGCCCGAGCCTTTTCGATATACCTGAAATCTATCAGCAGGTAAGCCTTGTCACGGAATACCGCCACAACGCCTGCCGAGGACTTCATACCAGTAAAATAGCGTCTGTTTATGTCAGAGGTTATAAGAGCGCAGTCCGCGCACGTGTAAACCTCAGAAAGTCTGCTGAGTCTGTTCAAGCGTAACGCCCCCCTCAAAGCTCCGCGAGAGCCTGTACGGCGAGGTAGTAGCTTCCGAAGCCAAAGCCGCAGATAGTTCCTCTGCAAACCTCGGAGATGACAGACTTTGAACGGAATTCGTCCCTTGCAAAGACGTTGCTGATATGTACCTCTATGCAGGGTATCTTTATAGCCGCGATAGCGTCCCTGATAGCGTAGCTGTAATGGGTATAAGCACCGGCATTGATGATAACTGCATCGAACGCCGTCCGTGCAGCGTGGAGCTTGTCGATGATAGCTCCCTCGTGGTTAGACTGGAATATCTCGCACTGCATCCCCTGTTCCTTGGCGCGGTCGATGATGTTGTCGTTGAGCACGTCAATGGAGGTATTTCCGTAAACTCCCGGCTCACGTTCGCCGAGGAGGTTGAGGTTAGGACCGTGAATAACAAGTATCTTATTTATCATAGCTCTGCTCCTGTCTTTTCAATAAATTTTTTCGGAAGAAATGGCTTTTCGAGTACGCGCTTGAAGCGTATGAAGCGTTCCTTTTTTCCCTCGGGCTGTATCGGCTGAACGAAGATCGAGGTGATACGAGCGAAGTTTGCGCCCCATATATCGGTAAAGAGCTGGTCTCCTACCGCAGCTGTCTCCGAGGGAGAGAGCCCCATTTTCTTCATTGCCCTGACGTAGCCTTTTTTGAGCGGTTTTGCACCCTTGCTGACGAAGTCAAGTCCGAGCAGACGCGCAAACGGTTCAACTCTTTCCGCGCGGTTGTTTGAAACTATCATCAGCCTTATGCCGTTTTTCTTCATAGTGTCTATCCATTCGGGTATACCCTCAGCGGGTGCGGGATGGTCGTGGGTAGTGAGGGTATTATCAACGTCGAGGATAAGTCCCTTTATACCGTGTTCTCTGAGAAATCCCGGAGTTATATCCACGGTCTTCCGGAATGCGAAATCTACTCCGGTCATTGTCAGTTTATGGCGAATTCCCAAATTTTTTGTCAACTCCGTTCGATAAATGAAAAAGCGAACCCTCAGGCCCGCTTTTATCAACATAAATTGTTACCGTAAGATCAATACTTACGCTTACGAGCTGCCTCAGACTTCTTCTTACGCTTTACCGAAGGCTTCTCGTAGTGCTCTCTCTTACGA
>CACXEJ010000047.1 GCA_902766595.1 Ruminococcus flavefaciens
CGCTCAGAGAGGCGAGTACGACAAGTGTGCAGAGGAGAGCTTTGACTGCGTAATGTGCGGAGTATGTTCCTCACGCTGTCCCGCAGGTATCTCACACCCGCAGGTAGCAATGCTCGCAAGACGTCTCAACGGCAAGTACCTCGCTCCTGAGTGCGGTCACCTCAATGACCGTGTAAACGAGATCAATGAGGGCATCTTTGACGAAAAGATCAAGGAGCTCATGACAAAATCCGTTGACAATATAGAAGAGATCAAGGCTATGTACAACAGCCGCGAGATCGAGAAGTAAGGGGGACAGTGAGTATGTATAAGGTAGAAAGACTTAACGAGATTGCAAAGGTCGTTGCAGCCAAGAGAGCCGAAAACGCAGCCCTCGAACCCAGAAGAATGACAGCTGAGGAAAAGGATACTCTCCTCGCTTCATTCCACCCCGACTATAAGCAGGACGAATTCACAATCCTCACAGCCGGCGTGAACAAGGGCGACAAGGTCCCCACACAGCTTGCAGCTCTCCTTCAGGGCAAGAGCCGTATCAGTGCAGGAGACGTGGATCTCAGCAAGCCGGACTATGTTACCGATGTCCTTATCATCGGCGGCGGCGGCGCAGGAGCTTCCGCAGCTATCGAGGCTGACGAAGCCGGAGCAAAGGCAATGATCGTAACAAAGCTCCGTATCGGCGATGCCAACACAATGATGGCTGAGGGCGGTATACAGGCAGCTGACAAGCCCAATGACTCACCGGCTATACACTTCCTCGATGCGTTCGGCGGCGGACACTTCGCTGCAAAGCCCGAGCTCGTAAAGAAGCTCGTTACAAAGGCTCCCGAGGCTATCCAGTGGCTCAACAAGCTCGGCGTTGAATTCGACAAGGAGCCCGACGGCACTATGGTAACAACTCACGGCGGCGGTACTTCACGCAAGCGTATGCACGCTGCTAAGGACTACTCCGGCGCCGAGATAATGAGAACTCTCCGCGATGAAGTGCTCAACAGGGGAATACCGGTAGTTGACTTCACAGCAGCCGTTGAAATAATCCTCGACAAGAACGGCAAGGCAGCCGGTGCAGTTCTTATGAATATGGAGACAAAGGAGCTCCTCGTAGCCAAGGCAAAGACTGTCATCATCGCAACAGGCGGTGCAGGCAGACTCCACTATCAGGGCTTCCCGACCTCAAACCACTACGGTGCAACAGCTGACGGACTTATCCTCGGTTACAGAGTCGGAGCAAAGCTCCTCTACGCTGATACACTCCAGTATCACCCCACAGGTACAGGCTATCCGGAGCAGATCTTCGGTGCGCTCGTTACCGAAAAGGTACGTTCACTCGGAGCTAAGCTCGTAAACATCGACGGCGATGTATTTATGCACCCCCTCGAGACCAGAGACGTTACAGCTGCTTCAATAATCCGTGAGTGTACAGAGCGCGGCAAGGGCGTTGAGACTGACCTCGGCAAGGCAGTATGGCTCGATACACCTATGATCGAGTACAAAAACGGCGAGGGCACTATCGAGAAGCGTATCCCTGCAATGATGAGAATGTTCGGTAAGTACGGCATCGACATCAGAAAGGAACCTATCCTCGTTTACCCCACTCTCCACTATCAGAACGGCGGTCTTGACATTTCTGACGACTGTGCAACAGGTGTCGAGAACCTCTATGCAGCCGGAGAAGTCGCAGGCGGTATCCACGGCAGAAACCGTCTTATGGGCAACTCTCTCCTCGATGTAATAGTATTCGGCAGAAACGCCGGCATCTATGCAGCTGCAAAGGCAAAGGAGACAGCAGAGCCCGAGGGACTCACTCTTGAGCACATCGAGCGCTTCAACAAAGAGCTCGCTGCTGCAGGTATCAGCAGTGAAACAACATCACCGATGCTGCTCCCGCATTATGCAAGAAAATCAAAGTAATACAGACACGGGACGCTGAAAAAGCGTCCCGCTGTCACGTTAATAATAAGAAAGATTTTGTGGTAAATATGGAATTATTTGACGGTATACTAAGCGTTAAGGGCGTTACCTTCCTTATATTTTCCGTAATGATAATAGCTGCGACAGGCTATCTGCTCGGAAGAATAACCATCAAGGGCGTTTCGCTCGGAACAGCCGGCGTATTCCTTATGGCACTCTTTTACGGCGGTGCCTGTGACGGAGTATTCTACGACAGGCTTTCCGATCAGATGAACGCGAGCTTTGTAAAGAATTCGCTGTCGATAATAGATACATTGGGACTTGTACTCTTCGTTTCGGCGGTAGGCTTCATCGCCGGTCCGAACTTTTTCAGCAACTTCAAGAAAAATTTCAAATCCTTCGTTGCACTTGCAATAATCGTAATACTCGCGGCGGACTTGCCTGTGCAGGCTGTATCCTCGTCGGCAGGAACTTCACAGACCTCGGCAATGATGAATTCACAGCGCTTATGGCAGGCCTTCTCTCAGGTGCTCTCACAAGTACGCCCGGACTCTCAGCAGCCAAGGAAGCTGCCGGTCACGAGCTTGAGGACGCAGTAGCAGTCAGCTCGGGAATTGCCTACATTTTCGGTGTTATCGGCGTTGTACTCTTTGTGCAGCTCATTCCTAAGATGCTCAAAGCAGATATGAACAAGGAGCGCGAGCTTCTCAAGGCTGCAAGCAAGAGCAACAAAAAGAGCGGCAGCAGCGACAAGCTCATCGAAATGGACAGCTTCGGATTTATGCCGTTTGCAGTAGCAGCAGTGCTCGGAATAATCATCGGCTCATTCAAATTCAAGAACTTCTCACTTTCAACAACAGGCGGCTGCCTGCTCGTCTGCCTTATCTTCGGACATTTCGGCAGGATAGGCAGGATAAACATAATGCCCAAGGACTCCACGCTCAAGGTTCTCCGCGAACTCGGCCTTATGCTGTTCCTTATCGGTTCAGGAGTAAAAGGCGGAGCGAAGTTCGTTGAATACTTCAAGCCGGTATACTTTGTATACGGTATGATAATGACGATAGTTCCGATGATAATCGGCTTCCTGTTTGCGAAGTACGTTCTGAAGCTCAACCTGCTGAACAACCTCGGCTCTATCACAGGCGGTATGACCTCGACTCCCGCGCTCGGTACGCTCATCACAACTGCCGGCACGGAGGACGTAGCCTCCGCGTATGCTGCAACATATCCCGTTGCACTTATCTCAGTTGTACTCACAGAGCAGCTGATAATTATGCTGCTATAAAACAAAGCCCGAAGGCATCAAGCACTTTCGGGCTCAAATTATATATATGTGTCAGAGCAGCTTATCGAGTTCAGTAAGGAACTTCTGCTGTGCAGCGATCACTTGATACCGTAAGTCTCTCTGTACTCGAGCATCTTATCGAGGTACTCCTTGCCGGGAACTATATCGTTCCTGATAGCGTCGATGATATCCGCCATAGTAACGATAGGGTAGACAGTAACGCCAAAATCGCGCTTTACCTCCTGAACGGCAGAGAGCTCGCCTGTGCCCTTTTCCATACGGTCAACGGTTATCACCATACCGGTAACATCAACGTCAGCCGCACTCTTGAGCTTGGGCATAGACTCGCGGAGAGCCTTGCCGGAAGTCATAACATCGTCGATGATAACGACCTTTTCGCCGTCAGTGAGAGTCTTTCCGACGAACATACCGCCCTCGCCGTGATCCTTAGCCTCTTTGCGGTCGAAGCAGTAGGAAACGTCGATGCCGAACTTGTTGCTGAGAGCAACAACTGCCGAAACAGCAAGCGGGATACCCTTATAAGCAGGACCGAAGAGAGTTTCAACGGGGATATTGTTCTCGTGGATGCACTCAGCGTAGTATTCACCGAGCTTGGCGAGCTGAGCGCCTGTCTTATAGTTACCGCAGTTTATGAAGTAGGGAGCCTTTCTGCCGCTCTTGAGCGTGAATTCACCGAAAGTGAGCACTCCGCAATCGACCATAAATCTGATAAAGCTTTCCTTGTAAGTCATATTATGTACCTCCGTAATATTTATGACGTTGACTAAAAATACCAACACTATTATTATAACCCATTTCCCGGGCATTTGCAAGTGCATTTAAAAAATCTGCACAAAATATCAAAAAGCTCTTGCAAAATTACGCAATTCAAGGTATAATATTATTGTGTGCCGAAAAACGGACACTCAATTCAGCATGATTATGGAGTAAATATGGATAAAAAGCATACAGTTCAGAGAATATCTAATAAAAAGCGCGGCAGACCGAAAGTGAGATTTAATCTTATGGTGGTTATAATCCTCACAGCGCTCTCGTTTGTTGCCTGCTTTGTACTATATATGATAAACGCAAATGTCACCGGCGACGTTCTTGACAGCGATGACAGCTCAGAAAAGACCACGGTAACAGCTTCCGAAACATCAACTGACGAAAGCGGAGCTTCTTCCGAAACACAGGACGGCTCACAGTCAGAGACGGAAACAGAAGCTCCCGCACCGCAGAGCAATTCAAACATAGCATATCCTGTACCGCAGTCAGAAGCCGCAGATGCTTCATATTTCGAGAACTGCTGCCTCATCTCAGACCAGACTCTGCTGAGTATGTCACAGTACAGCGACCTCAAGGACGTTCTCGGAAGCTCACAGCTCAATGCTGCAAACTGCAATGAAACTTCGATAACCTCAACATACGGCAATGTCACACCCTACCAGACAATACAGCTCAAGAAGCCGATTAACCTCTATATAATGCTCGGAAGCGACATCGGTACAAGCGCAGTCGATGATATGATCTCCGGCTACACAAAGCTCGTAACGAGCCTGCATAACTACCTGCCGGAAATGCACATCTACGTTATGCAGTATCCTCCGGCACCTGCCGGCAGCGAAACTGTTACTGCCGAGCTGGTAGACAGCTACAATACAAGGCTTATGGAAATGGCTAAGAGTATCGGCGTTTACTGCCTCGATACCAATACTCTGCTCAGATCTTCCGATGGAACGATCGGGGAGGAATACTGGGACACAGAGTCCTCAAAGCTGACAGAGGATGCCTGCAAAGCTATAAGCGGATATATCCTCACACATACAGTATGACAGTAAAGCACCACTATATATAGTGGTGCTTTTCATTTCAAACACAAGCCTTTTTCAAAACGCGCTATATAGCCAAGAATAGTTTTTTTAAAAGAATTATGCACAAATATCACAATTTCAAGTTCTAAACTGCAAGTCTGATTGTAAATATATACAATTGACTTTATCCCGAATTTGTTCTATACTAATAGATGTACACTGAAACGGAGACACTATATATTGTGTTTGGAGGGAAATGAAATTAATGATAATACACATAATAAAAAGAGACGGCAGAAAAGTACCATTCAATATTGAAAAAATAGCAAACGCGATCTTCAAGGCAGCTCAGGCAAAGGGCGGCACCGATTTCAACGCCGCTATGGATATTGCTGTTGAAGTTTGCAGATTATATGAGGAGCAGAACCCAGGTAAAACTCCTACTGTTGAAGAGATACAGGATCTCGTAGAAAAGACTCTCATCGAAAAAGGCCACGCCAAGACCGCTAAGGCTTACATCCTCTACCGCTACGAGCGCACACGCTCACGCGAAATGAAGACAAACCTTATGTGCGTCCTCAACGAGCTTACTTTCAGTCCCGCAAAGGACAGTGACATCAAGCGTGAAAATGCCAACATCGACGGTGATACCGCAATGGGTACGATGCTGAAATACGGTTCAGTATCGGCAAAGGAATACTACGAGATGTACGTTCTCGAACCTGCCCACGCAAAGGCACACCGCAACGGCGACATACACATACACGACCTTGACTTCTATACCCTGACAACTACCTGCTGTCAGATAGATCTCACAAAGCTCTTCCACAACGGTTTTTCGACCGGACACGGCTATCTCCGTGAACCCAATGACATCGCAAGTTATTCGGCTCTCGCCTGCATCGCTATCCAGTCCAACCAGAACGACCAGCACGGCGGACAGAGTATCCCCACATTTGACTACGCTATGGCTGAGGGCGTTAAGAAAACCTATGCAGCCCGCTATACACAGAACGTCGCAAGAGCACTCTCACTCATCGCAGGAGTTGAGAACGAGGACGAGATAGTCAAGAAGATCAGCGAAGAGATACTTGAAAAGTACAATCTCAAGCCCGTTCTCGCAAACGATAACGACTATCAGGCAAAGGAGCTCGAGCTCCTCCTCGAGTACACAGACAAGGAGACTGCTGAAAAGATTCAGTCATTTGCAAAGCGCAATGCCGAAAAGGAAGCCGACAGAGCTACCTATCAGGCTATGGAGGCACTTATCCATAACCTCAACACTATGAACAGCCGTGCAGGTGCTCAGACTCCTTTCAGCTCTATCAACTATGGTACTGATACTTCTCCCGAGGGAAGAATGGTCATCAAGAACGTTCTCCTCGCTCAGGAAGCAGGTCTCGGAAACGGCGAGACTCCTATCTTCCCGATACACATTTTCAAGATCAAGGACGGTATCAACTACAATCCTACTGATCCCAACTATGACCTCTTCAAGCTGGCTTGCAGGGTATCCGCAAAGAGACTCTTCCCGAACTTCTCTTTCATCGATGCTCCCTACAATCTCCAGTATTACAAGGAGGGCAACCCCGATACCGAGATCGCGTATATGGGCTGCCGTACCCGTGTTATAGGAAATAAGCACGATCCTTCACGTGAGATAGTTACAGGCAGAGGAAACCTCAGCTTTACATCTATCAATCTCCCGAGACTTGCTATCAAGTCCGATCATAACGTAGGACTTTTCTTCGACAAGCTCGATGCAATGATGGATCTCGTAATTGAACAGCTCAAGCACAGATTTAACATACAGTCCCAGAAGAGAGTAAGAAATTACCCCTTCCTTATGGGACAGGGCATATGGATCGACTCGGACAAGCTCTCAACTGACGACACCGTAGGCGAGGTACTCAAGCACGGAACTCTTTCCGTCGGCTTCATAGGTCTCGCAGAGGCTCTCAAGGCACTCATCGGCGCTCACCACGGCGAAAGCGAAGAGGCACGCGAGCTTGGTATCGAGATAATCACAGCTATGAGAAAGAGGCTCGATGAAGAGTCCAACAGGACAGGTCTCAACTTCTCGCTCCTTGCAACACCGGCAGAAGGTCTTTCCGGACGCTTTGTCCGTATGGACGCAAAGAAGTACGGCGTTATCGAGGGCGTAACAGACCGTGATTACTATACAAACTCATTCCACGTCCCGGTTTACTATCCGATAAGCGCATTTGACAAAATCAAGATCGAAGCTCCTTATCACGAGCTCACGAACGCAGGTCACATCAGCTACATCGAGCTTGACGGTGATCCGCTCGAAAACCTCAATGCCTTTGAAAAGATAGTCCGCTGTATGAAGGAGTCCGGTATCGGCTACGGTGCTATCAACCACCCGGTTGACCGCGATCCCTGCTGCGGATACACCGGAATAATCGGCGACACCTGCCCCTGCTGCGGACGTAAGGAGCACAGCGACAACGTCGCATTCGACAGGATACGCCGTATCACAGGCTACCTGGTAGGAACTCTCGACCGCTTCAACAACGGCAAGCGTTCAGAGGAGCACGACAGAGTAAAGCACAGCGTTTAAGGTGATACAATGGAACTAAGAATAGCCGGAACTGTCAACGACTCGATCGTTGACGGTCCCGGAATAAGGTTTACGATATTTACTCAAGGCTGCCCGCATAACTGCGAGGGCTGCCACAATCCTCAGACACACGCATTTGACGGCGGAAAGCTGGTCGATACGAGCGAGCTGTTTGAAAAGATAAAGGGAAATCCGCTTCTGGACGGAGTAACATTCAGTGGGGGAGAACCCTTCTGTCAGGCAGAAGCGCTTGCAGAGCTCGGCAAAGAAATACACGCTGCTGGTCTGAATGTTATAACCTACACGGGTTATACCTTTGAGAAGCTCTATGCCGACCGTGACAAGAACGGCTGGGGCAAACTGCTCGAAGTAACGGACTATCTGATCGACGGACCTTTCATCCTTGCACAAAAGGACTGGGAGATAAAGTTCAGAGGAAGCTCAAATCAGCGATATATAGACTGTCAGGCGAGTCTCAGAGAGGGTAGAGCAATAGAAATAGAACCATAAAGAAAAGCCGGAGCATTATTGATGCTCCGGCAAATTTTATGTAAAAACATAAAAAGTGTAAAAAATATCCGCCTTGCCGTCATATAGTGAATGAAACCCGCACTAAGCAGGTGGGTAAACGCCCGAATGTTTCTCGCTCCCTTCTTCCGCAGGGCGGGAGGTCTGCAGTCCGCACACGGAGCTGAATTCCCTAGTAAAATGTGTTGGATCAAATGAACTATAATACACCGAACAAGGCAGAATATTTTCTTTTGCTGTATATATTATAACACATAAATCTCAAAATGTCAATACCAAATTTATGTATTTTTACGAACAATTGGTTACAAAACAGTAATTATTCGTCTTCCTCCGACTCAAAAGCCTCCTGCATACGATCGAGGAAGAAAGTAGAAACTCTTTCAAACTCATCATCGTCATCGATCGAAGCAAGTATCTCCTCGCCATCCTCTTCAATGGTTTTGAGGATAACGATGTCGCAGTCCTCTTCAAGGAAGTTCTCGTCCTCAACAGAGGGGACCATACAGAAATACTGCTCGCCGTTGAGTTCAGCAGCGTCTATAAGCTCGAAGGTCTTTTTATTTCCTTCATCGTCGACCAGCTCAAAAAGCTCAGGTGTGTATTCATTCATATCTGACATAGTATTCTCCATTCCGGCTGACGCCTTGTAATAATATTATTATACAATGTATCTCGTAAAATTGCAAGAGGTAATAACAGGGGACAGGACATTTGTGCAAGTCGCTGAGAATTGAGCGGCCGTATTTGTATACAGTGCTGATTTATACCAAATTCTTTGATTTTATCAAAGAATACTATTGACTTTTACCAAAGGATGTGGTATTATATAATCAGAGAAAGGGAAGAACCAATGGAAAGGTTCTCCAAGCGATATTTACTTGGACTGAGGTGTTTCACCTCAATGTAAATGATACTACGCGGAAGGGAGTGTGAGTCCAATGGAAGAAACGACCGGACAGCAGCGTGAAGCCGGCGGGCTTGCTGAGTAATTGGATTTCTGAAAGAGGGAATATAGGCTTCTTGCTTGTTCCACGGATTGAAGTTTCAAAGGATCATAGTTCAATTATAAGGCTGACGCATTGCTGAAGGAAACGGCTTCATTGCTAATTCAATTGGATACAGATTTCTCTGAAATTTCGACTATGTGTCTTAATATAGATCGGAAAATAACTGGTAAAGGACGAGTCCAATGAGAAATTAGTACTGATCTAACGCCCGGCGTTAATTCCGGAAGAAACCGGAAAATCTAAGTAATAAGGTGAGTCCAATGAGAAGCTAATTTGCTTGATTACTTACGAAAGAATGTGGTACTATGTTGACTACTATGTATAATAAAAATCCTTGATACAAAAGGAGTGAGTCCCACAGGAAATTTAGCTAAGTGATGAAAGTCGCTTAAAATCAAAACAGAATATAATTCAGCCCCGAAGGTCTCTCGGGGCTTTTTATTGTTATATGAGCTATTTTCACTTACCGCTCTCTTCAAGCAGCTTCTTACGATACATCAGAGCAGACTGTTCCTGCTTATTTTCGCCGAATTCATAATAAACGTGATCCTTGATAGCGTCCGGAAGATACTGCTGTCTGACGTAATGATTAGGATAATTATGGGGATACTTATAGTGCTGTCCAACTACCGCTGCACCCTTCCCGTCAAAATGCTTATTCTGCAAATGTCTCGGAAAATCAAGCGCATCACAGTCCCTCAGAGCAGTAATAGCCGCATCTATCGCCATACAAGCGCTGTTCGACTTAGGCGCAGTCGCAAGAAGTATCGTTGCTTCGGCAATAGGCAACTTTGCTTCGGGAAGTCCGAGCTGAAGAGCCGAGTCCACACAAGCCTTGGTCACAACGATAGCCTGAGGGTAGGCGAGACCGATGTCCTCCGCGGCAATGCAGAGCATTCTGCGGCAGAGCGAGATAATATCTCCGGCTTCGATCAGCCGTGCCGCGTAGTGGAGAGCCGCATTCTCGTCAGACCCCCTGACAGACTTATGATAGGCAGAAAGAATGTCGTAATGCTGGTCGCCGTCGCGGTCATAGCGCATATTACTGCGCTGCGCAAGGAGCTTGAGCGAGTCCGCAGTAACAGTGACAGTGCCGTTATCAGTTTCACCGCAGATCACAGCGAGCTCAGCCGTATTCATCGCCTTACGGACGTCACCGCCGCAGTTGTATGCGATCATATTAATAACAGCGTCGTCCGCACTTACCTCGACACCTTGTTCCTCGGCGATAAGCCTGAAAGCCCTCTTGATCGCAGGAATTAGCTGCTCAGCCGAGACCGGCTTGAACTCAAAGACCGTGCTCCGGCTGATAACAGCGTTATACACCGAAAAATAGGGATTTTCAGTCGTTGAAGCAATAAGCGTTATATCACCGTTTTCGATGTATTCAAGGAGACTCTGCTGCTGTTTTTTGTTGAGGTACTGAATCTCGTCAAGGTAGAGAAGAATACCATTCTCACTGCCGAAAGTTCCGATATCAGCAACAACGTCCTTGATGTCGGACAGGGAAGCATTTGTGCCGTTCAGCTTATAGAGTGACATACCGCAGTTTTCCGCGATAATTCGAGCAACGGTAGTCTTACCGACGCCGGAAGGTCCATAGAATATCATATTCGGAACAGTTCCGCTCTCGATGATGCGGCGAAGCGGCTTTCCGGGCGCGAGGATATGCTCCTGCCCAACAACATCGGCGAGAGTTTTCGGACGTATTTTATCTGCTAATGGTGCGGACATGGTAATTCTCCTTCTGTCTTATAATAATCAGGATCTATCTTCCCTCTCTAAACTCGCCTTTACCATGATAGGTGTCACAGATGCACGTATATGCACTTCCACATTTCCTGCAAACAATAATATGGGTAATAATATCATCACTCCAACATCCATTATCATTTTCCACTTTATCAATTGGACAGGTTTGGCTATCAATTATAAATAAACCGTGATCAACCAATCCTTTAATATATTCCAGACACTTTAAGTAATCTCTCGGTGTGTCAAAGTGATCGATTAAGCAGATATTATTGCAATAATCACACATATAAGTTTACTCCTATGAATACTGTTTTAATATCCTAAATATATCGGGACGGACAGTCCGTCCGTCCCTGAATAGCTATTGATCACTTGTAAAGCGGGAACTTCTCGCAGATAGCGTTTACGCCAGCGCGGATCTCGTCAGCCTTGTTCTCGAAATCAGTAGCGCAGAGGTAGATGTACTCAGCGATCTTTTCCATTTCCTCAACGCCGAGACCTCTTGTAGTAACAGCAGGAGTACCGATACGGATACCG
>CACXEJ010000048.1 GCA_902766595.1 Ruminococcus flavefaciens
GCAGGCCGTAATGAAGTCCGGCAACTACGCTTACATCGGAAGAAAGCAGAAGAAGAGACAGTTCAGACAGCTCTGGATCACAAGAATTTCCGCAGCTGCTAAGCTCAACGGTCTTAACTACTCAACATTTATGAACGGCTGTAAGAAGGCTGGCATCACTCTCAACAGAAAGATGCTCTCCGAGATCGCTATCAACGATGCTGCTGGTTTCACAGCTATCGCTGAGAAGGCTAAGGCAGCCCTTTAATTGCAGAAAAAACACGCTCCTTACTTGTTTAAGAGCGTGTTTTCTTGTAGAGGGGCAGGTTGAAAACTGCCTCTCGTTATCTTTTAAATACCTCTCGACCGGGGGTGTCATTCTGATTGGAAAATATAATAACGTCAAAGGATAATCCTGTCATCAAGCTGTATCAAAGGCTTTCTTCCTCAAAAAAAGAAAGGCTCGAGTACGGCTTATTCGTGTTGGAAGGGCTGCGTATCGTCACAGACGCGCTTCGCGAGGACAGCGGACTTTCACACCTAATACTTACAAAACAGGCTGCCGAAAAGTACGGCGAGGAGCTGTTTCAGGCTGATTTGAGAGATACAAGGACAATGGTAATTTCAAATGAACTTGGAAACAGGATCGCTTCAACCGAAAAAACTCAGGGAGTGTTCGCGGTCTGCCGCATACCTCAGCAGCATGCTCCGGTCTTTAAGGCGGACGGCAGATACGTCGTTCTCTGCGGACTTCAGGATCCCGGAAATGTCGGTATGATAATCCGTACTGCCGATGCTCTCGGTATGGACGGCGTTATCCTCTCCGGAAGCTGTGACCTGTACAGCCCGAAGGTCATACGCTCGACTATGGGCTCTGTGTTCAGGCAGGACATCACGATCGTAAACGATATTGACAGATTGTTTGATCTGTTCGCGGAGAACGGCGTTGAGACCTCCGCGGCAGTCATAGACAAGGACGCTGTTCCGGTCACGGAATGTTCCTTCAGCGGAGCTCAGGCTGTGCTCATCGGAAACGAGGGCAGCGGTCTTCCGCCGGAGATCGCGGCAAGATGCAGCAGAAAGATCATAATACCTATGTACGGCAGCATAAACTCCCTTAACGCTGCAATGGCGGCAGGGATACTTATGTGGGAGCTGCGCAGATAAACGACAATTTTACAAGGATGGAAAAAGTGGAAGATACGAAATACTGGCTCTGGCTAACGATGGTATTCGGTATCGGAAGCCGCCGCATCTGGGAGGCGATGAGTCTTTTCAGCTCGGCAAGAGAGGCTTACGATGTGCTTACCGGCGACCGTTCAAAGCTCAGGCTCAACGATAAAGAGACCGAAAATATTGCCGGAACAGACATCTCTGCGGCAGAGCAGCTCATCGAAAGCTGTGCAGAGAAGAATATCAGCGTCATCGGCTACGACTCAGCGGACTATCCGCCCCAGCTGCGCCATATCGCAGTACCGCCGGCAGTTCTTTACTATAAGGGCAGCATATCCTGCCTTAAGGGCACGAGGACTGTCACCGCGGTGGGCACGAGAAAGGCTTCACCGTACGGTCTGAGAGTCACTGCAAGGATATGCAGCGAGCTCGCTCAGAACGGCGTTATCATCGTAAGCGGCTTCGCGCTCGGCACCGACATAACCTCGCAGATCGCAGCTGCCGATATGGGCAGACCGACTGCCTGCGTGCTCGGCTGCGGCATAGATGTTGACTATCCGAGGGGAAATATCCGCTTCCGTGATCATATACTTGAGACCGGAGGAGTTTTTATTTCGGAGTATCCGCCCGGAACTCCGCCTCATTCAAGGAATTTCCCCAACCGCAACAGGATACTTGCAGCGCTCGGCAGAGCTGCTGTCGTATTTGAGGCTTCGCAGAAGAGCGGTTCGCTCATAACTGCGAATATGGCTTCGGATCAGGGCAGGGAGGTCTTTTGTCTGCCGCCGGCAGATATTATGAGCGAAGCGTGGTCCGGTAACTGTCATCTCCTCAGAAACGGCGCTGTTCCGCTCCTCGGCAGTCAGGACATACTCGACTGTTTCAGGATAGGCGGCAGCAACGACAAGGAGATACGCAGAGAGGCTGCGGAGAGCTTCGGTATGCCCAAGCCTGTCATAAGCGACAGCAGGGAGATGCTTTCGGAGTTGTTTGCAGAGCTCGACGTCAGCATAGGTGCCGCAGACATCGAAGCGCCGGTCAAGTCTGTAAAGGTGCCGGTTAAAAAGGCACAGAAGTCCTCAGAGCCTGCAAAGCTGCCGGAGGGACTTACAGATATTCAGAAAAAGATTGCTGAAATGCTCACGGACGGTCCTGTCCACGCTGATATGATCGCACAGAAGCTCGGTATGGACGCGGCAGTCCTTATGACGGAGCTCACAGAGCTTGAGATAATGGGAGCTGTGACCTCGCTCCCCGGAAAAATGTTTGAAATATGCAGATAAGGAGAAGGGGTAAATGTCGGATTTAGTAATAGTAGAGTCGCCGGCAAAGGCTAAAACAATACAGAAATACCTCGGTCCCGGGTACGAAGTCATCGCTTCTATGGGACACGTCAGAGATCTGCCCAAGTCCAAGATGGGCGTAGACAAGGATAACGACTTCCAGCCGCAGTATACAGATATGAAGGGCAAGGAGGACGTTATCAAGGAACTCAAGAAACGTGCCAAGAAGTGCGGAAAAGTCTACCTCGCTACCGACCCTGACCGCGAGGGTGAAGCCATTTCGTGGCATATAGCGCAGATGCTCAAGCTCGATATGAACGACAACAACCGTGTTGCCTTCAACGAGATCACCAAGACCGGCGTAAAGAACGGTATGAGCAATCCGCATAAGATAGATGTTGACCTTGTGAACGCTCAGCAGGCAAGACGTATCCTTGACAGACTCGTAGGCTACGAGCTCAGCCCCTTCCTCTGGAAAAAGGTCAAGAGGGGACTGTCCGCCGGAAGAGTTCAGTCGGTAGCGGTAAGACTGGTCGTTGACCGCGAAAACGAGATAAGGAAATTCGTTCCGAAGGAATACTGGTCGATCGACGCCAAGTTCACAGCGCCGTCCTCAAGGAAGGTCTTTGAGGCATCGCTCGTGGCAGTTGACGGCGAAAAGCTCGAGATACCGGATCAGGCAGCCGCAGACGGTCTGCTCGCAAGGCTCGAGAACGCTGAATACGTCGTAAAAGCCGTAAAGAAGCGCGTCACCAAGAAACAGCCTGCACCGCCCTTCATCACATCTACCCTCCAGCAGGAGGCTTCAAGAAAGCTCGGCTTCAGCGCAAAGCGTACAATGAAAGCTGCGCAGGAGCTTTACGAAGGTGTTGATGTTGCCGGAGTGGGTGCAGTCGGACTCATCACCTATATGAGAACCGACAGCCTGCGTATCTCCGAGGAGGCGAAGTCCGCGGCGGCTCAGTATATCACTACCGTTTACGGCAAGGATTATCTCCCTGCCGAGCCGAGGAACTTCAAATCGAAGAACAACGCTCAGGACGCTCACGAAGCTATCCGTCCCTCAACTCCGGATCTCACTCCGGCAAGAGTAAAGGAGAGCCTTACATCAGACCAGTTCAAGCTCTATAAGCTGATATGGGAGCGCTTCATCGCCAGCCAGATGGCGAACGCTCTTCTCAATACGGTCTCCGCAGACATCGAAGCAAACGGCTGTATGTTCCGTGCTTCCGGCTACTCCGTGAAGTTCGACGGCTTTATGACGCTATACGTCGAGTCGAGCGACTCCGCTGACGAGAACAAGAAGATGCTGCCGGAGCTTAAAGCTGAGGATAAGCTGAAGCTCAAGTCAATAGACGGCAACCAGCATTTCACCCAGCCGCCTCCGCGCTACACTGAGGCTTCGCTCATCAAGGCGCTCGAGGAGAACGGCATTGGTCGTCCGAGTACCTACGCTCCGACCATCACGACCATAACTTCACGCCGCTATGTCGAGCACGAGGGCAAGGCTCTCAAGCCGACCAACCTCGGTGAGGTCATCACAGACCTGATGAAGGATCACTTCAAGAAGATAGTTGACGCAAAGTTCACAGCCGAAATGGAGAACGATCTCGATGAGGTCGAGCACGGCAACAAGAACTGGGTGAGCACGCTCCACGAGTTCTACGACGACTTCTCCAAGACGCTGAAAAAAGCTGAGGAGGCTATGGACGGCAAGCGCGTTAAGGTGCCTGACGAGGAGACGGACGTGGTCTGTGAGAACTGCGGCAGGCATATGGTAATAAAGTACAGTAAATACGGAAAATTCCTTGCGTGTCCCGGCTTCCCGGAGTGCAGGAACACTAAGAAGATAGTCACCGAGGCAGACGGAAGCTGTCCGAGGTGCGGAAAGAAGATGCTGCTCAAAAAGTCCAAGAAGGGCAGGAGCTTTTACGGCTGCGAGGGTTACCCCGAGTGCAGCTTTATGACGTGGAACGTCCCCAGCGCGGAGGTATGTCCGCAGTGCGGCAAGACTCTCTTCGTCAAGGGCGGAAAGTCCGGAAAGCTCATCTGCGAGAACGAGGGCTGCGGCTATGAAAGAGAGCTGAAAAAATGATCGCTGAGGTAAGCGTTATCGGTGCAGGCCTTGCCGGCTGCGAAGCCGCGTGGAGACTCGCACAGGAGGGCATAAACGTCCGCTTATATGAGATGAAGCCGGAGAAGTTCACCCCCGCGCATAAGTACAGGGGCTTTGCGGAGCTCGTATGCTCGAATTCGCTCAAGGCTGCAAGACTCGAGTCTGCGGCAGGACTCCTAAAATACGAAATGGAGTTGCTCGGCTCGCTGACCGTTCCCTGTGCAAAGGAGAACTCGGTCGAGGCAGGCGGAGCGCTCGCTGTGGACAGGGAGCGCTTCTCGGACGCTGTTACAGAGAAGATAACCTCACACCCGCTCATCGAGATCATAGGCGGCGAGGTCACCGAGCTGCCGGATGGGACTGTCATTATCGCAACAGGTCCGCTTACCTCGGGCGCTATGGCTGACGTTATCCGTGAGCTCTGCGGCGACGGACTCAGCTTCTACGACGCGGCTGCTCCTATCGTGACCTTTGACAGTCTCGACAAGGAGAAAGTGTTCTTCGCTTCGCGCTACGACCGCGGCGATGCCGACTACATCAACTGCCCTATGAACAAAGAGGAGTACCTCGCATTCCACGAGGCTCTTATCGGAGCTGAAAAGGTGCAGCTCAAGGATTTTGAGACTCACCCGTTCAGCGTTTACGAGGGCTGTATGCCTATCGAGGAGCTTGCACGGAGAGGCGTTGACACTATGCGCTTCGGTCCTATGAAGCCGGTAGGCATCGACGATCCGCGTACCGGCAGGAGACCTTACGCAGTCGTTCAGCTCAGGCGCGAGAACCGCGAGGGTACGCTCTTCAACCTCGTAGGCTTCCAGACGAACCTCAAATTCGGCGAGCAGAAGCGTGTGTTCTCAATGATACCCGGTCTCGGGAACGCCGAGTTCATACGCTACGGCGTTATGCACCGGAATACCTTCATAAACAGTCCGGAGCTTCTGAACGCTGACTTCTCTATGCGCACAAGACCGGAGATATTCTTTGCCGGTCAGATGACGGGAGTCGAGGGCTATATGGAGTCCGCTGCGAGCGGCCTCATCGCCGGTATCGCAGCTGCACGGAGGATAAAGGGGCTCGAGCCGCTGAAACTCCCTGCCGATACTATGACAGGAGCTCTTTCGGCTTATATAAGCGATCCGTTCAACAGCGGAAAATTCCAGCCTATGGGCGCAAATATGGGGATACTCCCGGATATAGGCGTCAGGATCAAGGACAAAAAGGAACGCTACGGCGCATATGCAGAACGCGCTGTGAAGTCACTTCGGTCTGAACTTGAAAGGATAAACTATGGCGAAGATAATCGTTGACGCTTTCGGAGGGGACAACGCCCCTCTGGAGGTGCTTAAGGGCTGCGAAAAGGCAGTCAGGGAGCTGAAATCGGAGATAATCCTGACGGGAAGCTCGGAAAAGATAAGAAAGTGTGCCTCTGAAAACGGCATAAGTCTCAGAGGTATGAAGATAGTACATACAGATGATGTTTTTGATATTCATGATGAGCCGAAAGAGATAACAAGATCGGGCAAAAAATCCTCAATGGCGGTCGGACTCAGCCTTCTTTCAGAGGGCAGGGGCGATGCATTCGTCTCAGCAGGAAGCACCGGTGCTCTGGTAATGGGTTCGTCCTTCATCGTCAAGCGTATCAAAGGTATCAGACGTATTGCGCCGTCTCCGGTAATTCCGGCAGACAAGGGCAGTTTCCTGCTCATTGATGCAGGAGCTAATATCGAATGTCGTCCGGAGATGCTGGTACAGTTTGCCGTAATGGGAAGTGCTTATGCCGAAAAGGTAATGGGTATAAAGCGTCCTAAGATCGGACTGCTCAACATCGGTGCGGAGGAGACCAAGGGCAGAGCCCTCGAGCTCGAGGCATACAGGCTGCTCTCGGAGTCGGGACTCAATTTCGTCGGAAATATCGAGGCAAGAGACCTCCCGAAAGGTGAGGTTCAGGTCGTTGTGACCGACGGCTTTACCGGAAATGTTGCGCTCAAGCTCTACGAGGGAATGGGTGCGTTCTTCGGCGCAAAAATGAAATGGATATTCTCGGGTACCGGCAAGATAGGCGCACTTTTCGCACTCGGAAAGATAAAGAAGTTCCGCAGACAGATGGATTACAAGGAGACCGGAGGTTCGGCTCTTCTCGGCGTGAGAAGACCGGTCATCAAGGCTCACGGAAGCTCGGACGGGCTCGCATTCTTCAATGCCGTAAGACAGGCTGAGAAATGCGTAAAGGCAGATGTTTCCGGCGTTATCGAAAACTATGTGGCAAAGCTCGAAATTCCGGGAAAGGAATAATTATGGAAAATATTGAGATATTAGAGGAAAGGATAGGCTACACCTTCAAAAGACCGGAGCTGCTCCATCAGGCGCTCTCCCATTCCTCATATGCAAACGAGAAGAAGCTGTCCTCGGGCAGCAACGAAAGGCTCGAATTTCTCGGAGACAGCGTACTCTCGATAGTCGTTTCGGACTACCTGTACAAGAACCTCAACGTTGCTGAGGGCGAGCTCACCAAGATGAGGGCTTCACTCGTCTGTGAGAAGTCGCTCTACATCTTCGCTCAGCAGATAGACCTCGGCAGGTATCTTCTGCTCGGCAAGGGTGAGGAGAACACCGGCGGCAGGGAACGCCCCTCAATACTCGCGGACGCATTTGAAGCAGTCATCGCCGCTATCTACCTTGATGGCGGTATGGAGGCAGCTGCAAAGCACATCATGAATTTTATGCCCGACGATCTCAACCACGTCGGAAAGCCGGCATTCAGCGATTTCAAGACCGTTCTTCAGGAGATCGTCCAGAAGAACCCCGAGGAGAAGGTCGAGTACGTTCTCATCGGTGAGGAAGGTCCGGACCACAACAAGCGCTTCGTAGTTGAGGTGTGCCTTAACGGGCAGGTCATCGGCAAGGGCAAGGGCAGGAGCAAGAAGGAAGCCGAACAGCTTGCCGCAAGGGAAGCGCTCCAGCTTATGGGCTATGAAGCACAGTAACATTTCTATATTTGTGCCTCACATCGGCTGTCCGCACCTTTGCAGCTTCTGCGATCAGCGGACTATCAGCGGCGCTCAGCATCTTCCGGACGGCAATGAGGTCAGGGAGATATGCAGCAAAGCTCTCGCTGAGGTGAAGTCCCCGGAGAATGCGGAGATAGCCTTTTTCGGAGGCAGCTTCACTGCGATACTGCGCGATTATATGCTCGAGCTTCTCAGTGCAGCCAAGGAGTTCGTCGGCGAGGGAAAATTCAGCGGCATACGCTGCTCCACCCGTCCGGACTGCATCAGCAGGGAAGTCCTCGGCATACTGAAAGAGTACGGCGTTACGGCTATAGAGCTCGGAGCGCAGTCAATGGACGAAGAGGTGCTCAGTGCAAACGAGCGAGGTCACTCGGCGGAGGACGTCGTGAATGCCTGCGGACTCATCAGGGAATACGGCTTCGAGCTGGGACTCCAGATGATGACGGGACTTTACAGGAGCGACACGGAAAAGGATATGGCAACGTTCCGCAGACTCGCGGAGCTGAAGCCGGACACCCTCCGCATCTACCCGGTAGTCATACTCAGCGGCACAAAACTCGCTGAGCTTTACCTGAGCGGTGAGTATGTTCCGTACAGTTTTGAGGAAGCTGTTGAGATATGCTCGGAGATGCTCGGTGAAGCAGAAAAGCTCGGCATCAGAGTCATAAAATGCGGGCTCCACGCGAGCGAATTCGTGGAGCAGGATATGGTCGGGGGCTTCTACCACCCGGCGTTCCGTGAGCTGTGCGAGAGCAGGATATACCTGCGGAGGATAGAGAAGCTCGCAGAGGGCTGCACCTACCTGAAAATAGCCGTTCCTGCGAGGGACGTGAGCAAGGCTGCCGGTCACGGCAGATCGAATATACTCAAAATGAAGGAAAAGGGCGTTGAACTGAAAATAGCGCCGGCTGCTGACGGCAGCATAACGATAATAGAAAGGCGGTGAACGAATGTATCTGAAATCTCTCGAAATACAGGGCTTTAAGTCGTTTCCGGACAGGATAAGCCTTACATTCGACAAGGGACTGACGGCGGTAGTAGGTCCCAACGGCAGCGGAAAGAGTAATATCGGCGACTCAGTTCGCTGGGTACTCGGTGAGCAGTCCACCAAGACGCTCAGAGGAAACAAGATGGAGGACGTTATTTTTTCCGGTACTGTTGCCAGAAAGCCTATGGGATTTGCCGCTGTAACGCTGAATATTGATAATTCTGACCGCACTCTCCCGGATATGGGCGAGGAGATAGCCGTTACAAGAAAGCTCTACCGCAGCGGCGACAGCGAGTATATGATAAACGGCAGACAATGCCGTCTCAAGGACATAAACGAGCTGTTTATGGATACCGGTCTCGGACGCGACGGCTACTCAATAATCGGGCAGGGACGCATTGCCGAGATAGTCGGTGCAAAGAGCAGCGAACGCCGTGATATTTTTGAAGAAGCGGCAGGTATATCAAAATTCCGCTACAAGAAACTCGAGGCAGAGCGAAAGCTGACTGCCGCTCAGGAAAACCTCCTCCGTCTCACGGATATACTCTCGGAGCTCGAGGGAAGAGTTGAACCGCTGAGGATACAGTCACAGAAGGCGGAAAAGTTCATCAAGCTGGCTGCCGAGCAGAAGCGGCTCGAAATATCGGTGTGGGTACACCGTCTCGATGAATTGAAGGTAAAGCTCGACGGCATCGAGGAGAAGATACTCATCAGCCGCAGCGAGTATGAGAACATCGAAAACGACATTCAGCGCGAGGAACAGAAGATCGAAGCCGGCTACCGGAAGATGCAGGAGAGCACGATACGTTCAGACGAGCTGCGCAGAAAGATGCTCGAGGAGGAGCAGACCGCTTCTGATATGAAGTCGGGGATAGCAGTTCTCGAAAACGACATAAAGCACTGCCGTGAGGCGATAGAGGCTGCACAGGCGAGCATAGACAGCTCCGATGAGGCGAAGCGTTCGCTCATCGCACAGAGGGAAGAGGCTGAGAAGAAGCTCGCTGAACTCGGTGAGGCGAAGAGTGCTCTCGAAGCCGAGATAGCTGCTGCGGAGGCTGAATTTGCAAAGGCTGAGCAGGACAGCTCGGAGCTCGGAGACAGCGTTGATAAAGCCGGAAACGAGATAAACAGTCTCTACATCAGGCAGAGCGAGTACAAGTTCGCGATAGAGTCGGCGAAGGCTTCGATAGATGAGGAGCAGCGCCGTCTTGCGGAGCTCCGCGACAGCAGCAGGAGCTTTGCGGACACGCTTGCGGATTATCAGACAAAGCTGTCCGAAGCAGACAGTGAAAAGAAGAAGAACGAGGAGAAGTCCAATGAGCTCAGGAACCGTCTGGGCGGTATGGAGAGACTTTACAAGTCGCGCCGTGAGGGCTTCGAGAAAGCTAAGGAGGACTTCGAGCGCGCACTGTACGACCTCAAGGACCGTCAGCAGCGCCGGAAGATACTCACCGACCTCGAAAACAATATGGAGGGCTTTGCAGGCAGCGTAAAGCAGGTCCTCAAAGCCTCAAAGCAGGGACGTCTGGGCGGAGTTTTCGGAACTGTCGCTCAGAACATTGGTGTTGAGCAGAAGTACGCAGTTGCGGTCGAAACGGCTCTCGGCGGAGCGATGCAGAACATCATCGTCGAGAACGAGGACATCGCCAAGCGCTGTATCCGCTTCCTGAAGGAGCAGCGCGGCGGACGTGCGACCTTCCTCCCGATAACCTCGGTGAAGGGCAGGACTCTCACGGAACAGGGGCTCGAAAACTGCGAGGGCTACGTTGCGAATGCCTGCGATATAGTCACATACGACCAGCGCTTCAGCGGTATCATCGCCTCCCTCCTCGGACGTATAGTCATCGCGGAGGACATCGACACGGCGACTCTTATCGCTAAGAAATACGGCTACAAGTTCAAGATAGTAACGCTCGACGGTCAGGTCATCAACGCCGGCGGTTCATTCACCGGAGGTTCGGCGCAGAAGTCCGGCGGAGTGATAACCCGAAAGAACGAACTCGACTCCCTCGACAGCGAGATAGCTAAGCTCGAGGAGCAGAGGGACGGTCTCAGAATGAATGCCGAGAAGCTCCGTGCGGAAGCGGAAAAGCTCCGTTACGATACAGAGGCGGCGAAGGAAGAGCTCGCACAGTGCGAGTCTGACGGAGTGCGTATAAATGCGGAGATGTCGAGTCTCGGCTCGCTCATCGAGCAGCTCGGCAGTCAGTCAGAGAATTCGGAAAAGCTGATAGCCGAGACCGAGCGGAAGATAGCTGCCGCAGAGGAGACCATAAAGACCTCTGAGGAAGCGCTTTCCGATACAGCAGAGCAGATAAAGTCAGCGGAGGAGCAGCTCGCACAGGGACAGGATACCCGCGAGAAGCTCCGACGTCAGAGAGAGGAGCTCTCCGAGAAGCTCTCACAGATGAAGATACGCGGAATGGAGCTCGCAAAGGACGTTCAGGCGCAGGAGCTCGAGATAGAGCGTATCGCGCAGAGTCTCGATGACCTCAGATCGGGCAATGTCCGCTTTGAGGAAGCGATAGCGCGCCAGAATATGGCTATCGACGAGAAGAACCGCAGTATTGAGGAGCTGAAGGAAAAGCTCGCCGGCTTCAAGGACAACACAGCAGTATACCTTCAGGAGATACAGCGCTGTCAGGAGATGCACACGGAACAGAACCGTCTCGTGAAGGAGCTCCAGAATGGTCTCAAGGAGATAAATGAGGCTAAGGAGAAGCGCTCCGGCGACATAACCCGTCTTGAGGACAGGAAAGAGGCTGTGTGCCGCGATTCCGACCACATAATCAACCAGCTCAGAGAGGTCTACGAGCTGAATCGTTCAGAGGCGGTGCAGCTTGCGGAAAAGCTCGAGGACGTCAACGAGGCTCAGAAGCAGCTTGGCGACATCAAGAGGGACATACGCGCTCTCGGAAGCGTAAACGTTGACGCTATCGAGGAGTACAAGGAGGTCTCGGAGCGATACAGGTTTATGTCCGAGCAGATAGCGGACGTACAGCGTTCAAAGGCAGAGCTCGAAAACATAATCAGCGGACTCACCGAGGAGATGTGCAGGATATTCTCCGAGAGCTTCGCTATCATAAACACTAATTTCAAGGAGATATTCGTCGAGCTCTTCGGCGGAGGAAAGGCGGAGCTGATACTCACGGATCCGGAGAACGTTCTTGAGTCCGGCATTGAGATCAGCGTTGCACCGCCCGGCAAGGTCATCAAGAACCTCATATCCCTCTCGGGAGGCGAGCAGTCGTTCGTGGCGATAGCGATATACTTCGCTATACTCCGCCTGAGACCGGCGCCGTTCTGTATCCTTGACGAGATCGACGCGGCGCTCGATGAGGTAAATGTCCGCAAGTATGCGCAGTACCTCAAAAACTTTACCGACACGACGCAGTTCGTGCTCGTCACTCACAGACGAAGCGCAATGGAGGAGGCAAACGTCCTCTACGGCGTAACAATGCAGGAGGACGGCATCTCGAAGCTGCTCAAGATGGAACAGGTGGATTTCCAGGAAGACGTTGCTGACGTGCAGTAACACCGGATGTAACAAAAGTGTTCTTTGAAACGATTATTATATAAGAGCCTTATAAGGCAGATCAGGAGATAGTATGGGAATTTTTGCAAAGATCGCAGCTGGACTGCGCAAGACCAAGAACTCGTTCATCAACAGACTTAAAAGGATAACAAATTCTTTCACCAAGATCGACGAGGAGCTCTTTGAGGAGCTCGAGGAAGCAATGATAATGAGCGACATCGGCGTGGAGACCTCCGAGGAGATCTGCGACAGGCTCAGAAAGAAGATAAAGGAACGCGGTATCACCGATCCTTCGGCTATTATGGAGCTTATTCAGGAGGTCATCGGGGAGATAATGGGCGACGATACAGGTCTTGACCTCTCGCTCTCACCGGCTGTTATAATGGTCATCGGCGTAAACGGTGCCGGCAAGACCACTACGATCGGTAAGCTCTGTCACCAGTTCAAGAATGAGGGCAAGAAGGTCCTCGTTGCGGCAGCTGATACTTTCCGTGCCGCTGCTATCGACCAGCTCGAGGTATGGACTCAGAGAGCCGGAGTTGACATAGTAAAACACGCGGAGGGCTCAGATCCCGGAGCGGTAGTATATGACGCTCTTGAAGCCGCAAAGGCTCGTGAGTGCGACGTTGTTATAATCGACACCGCAGGACGACTCCACAACAAAAAGAACCTCATGGACGAGCTCGCTAAGATCAACCGTATCATCGACTCAAAGGCTGGCGACTGCTCACGCGAGATCCTCCTCGTGCTCGATGCAACTACCGGTCAGAACGCCGTAAATCAGGCAAAGCTGTTCAGTGAGACCGCTCCGATAACCGGAATAGTCCTCACGAAGCTCGACGGTACGGCTAAGGGCGGTATCGTTATTTCCATAAAGAACGAGCTCGGCATACCCGTCAAGCTCATAGGCGTCGGCGAGAAGATCGACGACCTCCAGCCTTTTGACAGCAGAACATTCGTTGAAGCTCTGTTCAGCGACATCGAAACCGACGAGGAGCTCGAGGGTGAAGAGAACGCCGAGGGTGAGACTGAAGAAGGCGAGTACAGTGAAGAGGGCTATGCTGAGGACGCTGCCGTTGAGAACGTGGCAGAGGAAGAGTCCAGCGATGATGAGGCTGAGGAAAGCGTATTTGTACCGCAGTCAACTTTTGCTGCACAGGCTGACGAAGAGCCCGCAGCAGCTCCGGAAGTATTTGCTGATGAGGAAGCTGAAACAGTCAGCGTTCCCGAAAATGACTACGATGACGACAGCCTTGTTACAAACGAGCCTGTTGAAGACGGCGAGGAGATGATCTCCGAGACCGGCTATGTATACAACGAGAACTATATGGATAACTTCAAGGAAGACGAGCCGGAAGAGGACGAAGAGTCAGAAGAGGGCGAGGAGTCCGATGGCGAGTCTGAGGGCGAAGAGTATTACGAAGAGGAAGCTCCTGTCGAGAAGAAGAAAAAGCGCGGCTTCTTCAGCCGTCTCTTCGGCAGAAAGAAGACCGAAGAAGAGGAGTATGAGGAGGAAAGCGAGGAAGCTGACTCCGATTATGAAGATGAGGACGAGAGCTATGAAGATGAATAAGCTCGTAATGGCGACAAATAACGCCAATAAGCTCCGTGAGGTGAGGGAGATACTCTCGCCGCTCGGTATAGAGGTGCTCTCTCAGCAGGAGGCAGGCGCAAACTGCGATCCCGATGAGAACGGTGCTGATTTCAGCGATAATGCGATGATTAAGGCAGAAGCCGTCTACGAGGCAACAGGTCTGCCGGTCATTGCTGACGACAGCGGACTGTGCGTTGACGCTCTCGGCGGAAGACCGGGCGTACACTCAGCACGTTATGCTCCCAAGGGACAGGAATGTGCAAAGCTCCTCGGCGAGCTGGAGAACGTTCCCGATGAAGAGCGCACGGCGAGGTTCAGGTGCTGCATAGCACTCCTTACTGACAACGAACGCAGGACCTTTGAGGGAAAATGCGAGGGCAGGATCGGCTATGAGGAGCGCGGAACGAACGGCTTCGGCTACGATCCGGTGTTTATGGTCGGTGACAGAACTATGGCGGAGCTCTCCGCGGACGAAAAGAACGCAATAAGCCACAGAGGTGCGGCTCTCAGGGAGCTGTACACATACCTTAAAGAAAGCAGCGGTGAATGATATGCTTACAAGCAAACAGAGAGCGTACCTCAGAGGTATAGCTTCAACATATGAGACCATTTTCCAGATAGGAAAGGGCGGAGTTACCGAGGCAATGTGCAAGGATATCGGTGAAGCTCTGCGCAAGAGAGAGCTAATCAAGCTGAGAGTCCTCGAGAATTCCGGCTGGACCGCAAGGGAAGCTGCTGACGCTGTTGCGGAGCAGACCGGCGCGGACGTAGTTCAGGTGATAGGAAGCAAATTCGTGCTCTATAAGCGCAACGAAAAGGATCCGGTCATCGAGGGCATACCAAAGGGAAAATAAGTGATATAAGTGATAATGTTCTGGGGAGGACATATGAAAGTCGTAATTATAAGCGGTACGAACCACAAGGGTTCAACATACACGATAGGGCGTATGGTAGCGGATAAGCTGACCGGCGCTGAGGACATAAGCGAGGTATTCCTGCCGCGGGATTTTGACGAGTTCTGTCTTGGCTGTACGACCTGTTTCGGAAAGGGCGAGGATAAGTGTCCTCACGCTGAAAAGCTGCGTCCGATAACCGAAAAGATAGATGCTGCGGACGTAGTGATACTCACATCGCCGGTGTACGTCTATCACGCTACCGGTCAGATGAAAGCTCTGCTCGATCACTACGGCTGGCGCTGGATGCCGCACCGTCCGGACGAGAGAATGTTCAGCAAGCAGGCGGTCGTGGTCGCTACGGCAGCCGGTGCAGGAGTGAAGTCAACGCTCAAGGATATGGCGGACAGCTGCTTCTTCTGGGGCATACCGCAGACCTACAAGTTAGGTATGGCTGTCAGGGCGGTGAACTGGGACGGCGTTGACGCAAAGCGAAAGGCAAAGCTCGGAAAGAAGGCGGAAAGCATTGCGAAGAAGATACTCAGCAGGGAGGGGAAAGTCCCCGTGCCGCTGAAAACAAAGGGCTTCTTCAAGATAGTGAGCCTTATCCAGAGGAACGGCTGGAACAAAACGGATATGGACTACTGGAAAGAAAAGGACTGGACGGGCAAAAAACGTCCGTGGAAGCGATAATGTCTGAGGAGGTACCGTATGCGCATAGGCATATACGGCGGGAGCTTCAATCCCGTTCACAATGGACATATACACCTTGCAAAGGCAGCGGCAGACGAGTTTGAGCTTGACAGGATATACCTTGTGCCGTCGAAAATATCTCCGCACCGTTCAAGCGACGAGTATGTTCCGGAGGAGGACAGACTTGAGATGCTGCGGCTGGCTTGTGAGGGCGACGGGAGGCTCTGTGTCTGCGACTACGAGCTGAAGTCGGACAGAGTGAGCTACTCTATATACACCGTGGAGCACTTCCGCAGCGAATACCCCGGCAGCGAGCTCTTCCTGCTTGTCGGCAGCGATATGCTCCTGAGCTTTGATAAGTGGTTCCGCTTTGAGGACATACTCTCACAGGTGACGCTCTGTGTAGTTTCGAGACAGGGCGGCGATATGGACGAACTTGAGCAGAAGGCTCAGGAACTGCGTAAATTCGGCAATATTCTGATAAGCAGCTCCGCTCCGCTCGAGATCTCGTCAACAGAGATACGAAAAAAAATTGCAAAAAACAGTAATTTTGCTTGCTATCTTGACGAAAATGTAGTACAATATATAAGATCGAGAGAATTATATTCTTTACGAGGTGAAAGAAAATTGAATTATAACACCGAGGATAAAAAGAAATTCCTTAAGGAACATCTTTCGGCAAAGCGCTACACTCATTCGATGAATGTCGCAGCGGAATGTCGCAGACTCGCTGACAAGTACGGCGAGGATCCCGACAAGGCTTACTTTGCCGGTCTGCTTCACGATGTCTGCAAGGAAATGCCCGATGATGAGCAGAGGGAGCTTGTTATTTCCGGCGGTTTTACATACTGCCGTGAGGAATTGGAAACGAGATCATTACTGCACGCTCTTGCAGGTGCAGCTTTTATAAAGAAGGAATTCGGAGTTGAAGACATTGATATACTCAATGCCGTCAGATTTCATACAGTTGGCAGAGCCGGTATGTCAAGGCTCGAGGAGATAGTCTACCTCGGCGACCTCATCTCGGCTGACAGGGACTACAAGGACGTTGACAAAATGCGCAAACTGGCGTATACGAGCCTCAATGCAGCTATGCTCGAAGCGTTCGCGTTCTCAATGAGATCCGTCATCAAGAAGGGCGGTCTTATCCCGATATGTACTGCCGAGGGTTATAATTTCTATACGCGGCTTGAAAGAGATGAAAAAAAGCAGCACTGATAAAGAAAGAGGAGTATAATGGAACAGAATAAGATTTTGAACGATAAAAAGAACCATACCCCTGAGCCTGAGATGCCCAAGCCCGTTGTACCGGATCCTGATGCGAAGGCACTTGACGTTCCTGTACAGACTGCTGAGGAAGCACCGGCACAGAAGCCTCTCAGGAAACTGGTCCGTGTCAATAAGAGCAAGGCTCCTTCACAGCCGCAGCAGCCTCAGGCTTACCGCGGTCTCCATGAAGCACCTCCCTCCGGAACAGACGGATATGCCGAAAAGGAGTTCAGCCTTGTTTATCAGGACGGCGAACACGCTAAGATAGAGGGTATCGGCGGCGGAAAATACGCAGCCGGTCAGCACGAGGAACAGTCCGGCAGTGCTCCGTATATACCGAAGCACGAAGCCGCTCCCGGAGAATTTGACGAGGACTATGAAGATGATGACCTCCCGAAGGAGCGTTCGTGGAAGGATATCATAATCAAGGTCGCTTCGATAGCTGTCAGCCTTATCATTATCGCGGTAATGATACTGAATATGCCTATCATATGGTTCAACGACAAGCGAAACGGTACGAAGAAGAACGTTTCGATACTGTATTACCTGAAGAATGAGCAGTTTCTCGGCTATATCGAGGGCAACATCGACAAGACCAAGTACGATCCGCAGATAAACACGAACGTTGTCGAGCCCGACTACGATGACGGTCTTGACCTGCCCCAGAAGATAGAGGGACAGTATACAGTTATGTTCCTCGGATTTGACGAGGACGTTGCCAATACCGACATCATCTGGATAATGGAATTTGATTTCCGCGGCAATAAGCTTAATATCCTTCAGGTGCCGAGAGATACCTTTGCTCCCGACTACACCTCTTCCGTAACAGGAAAGATAAACAGTGTCTACAACCTCGGACGCTCTGACGTAAATCCGCCTATCCAGCGAGTTTACGATGCTCTTGAGGAGTGCTTCAACATTCCGATAGACGCATATATCACTACAAAGTGTACTGATGTTGCTGAAATGGTAGACCTTGTCGGCGGTATCCCGATAAGCCTCGACAACGAGATAGTTTACGAGGCAGACAAGATAATCCCTGCCGGAGATATAGTCCTTACAGGACAGCAGTCCGAGTGGTTTATGCGTTACCGTCACGGCTGGGTTGAGGGCGACATCGGACGTGTTCAGAACCAGAGACGTTTTATGGCAGCTGCTATGAAGAAGCTCGTTGATATTGCTGGCGGAAGCGACGGACACACTCGTCTTTACAAGTACCTTAACGAGATCTACAAGCACGAGTGGCTTGCTACAGATATGAGCGTCGGCGACCTCACAAAGCTCGGCGACTACGCAGCAACTATCCCTATGGACAATATAATGGTAACTATGGTGCCCGGCGAGGGAACGATGTATACTGCCTCCGATGGAGAGGAATACTCGGTATACTCGGTCCACAAGCAGGAGACGATAGATCTGCTCAACGAAAACTTCAGACCTTATCAGAACCCGCTTCTCCTTTCACAGTCCTCACTTGTTGAGATCGTGAACGAGCATCTCACCGACAGCTATGACAAGACAGGAGCCAACTTCTCAGAGCTTGAACACGCAACTGAGCCAAGGCGCGGATAAAGATATTTTCGTAAGGAAGTGGATATATGAACGAAAAAGAAAAACTTGAACTTATCATAAAAACTCTTGATGCCAAGAGAGGTGAGGACATTCAGGCGATAAAGATCTCTGACCTCACCATACTCGCTGACTACTTCGTTATCGTCAACGGTACCAGCAACACCCACGCGCGTACCCTTGCAGACGAGGTAGAGTTCCAGCTCTCACAGAAGGGCATCGAGCCAGAACGCCGTGAGGCTGACACCGGCAATACATGGATAATCCTCGATTACGGCGATATCATCGTACACGTTTTCTACAAGGATACCCGTAATTTCTACAAGCTCGAGGGACTCTGGGCTGACGGAGAGCAGATCGACATCAGCGACCTTCTGGTAAAGGAGTAAAACTATGCTGAAAACCAATAACGAACACGGCAGAGCCTATACCGTCATCATTGGCGGCTACGCTATTGCAAAGGGCGTCCTGAATATGATACTCGGAGGCAGCTTCGGCGGCATCATCGTTGGTATCTTCATACTTGCAGTCCTCTACACGGGGCTCCAGTATATGAACTACCTCACAGCAGCTTATATGGCGATAACCGCGATAGGCTACCTTCCCGGAAATATCGCACATATCAGCGACAACTGGATATACCTCATCGAGGGACTCATTGACATTGCCTTTGCGGTGATGCTTTGTCTCAATGCTGATGTCAAGGAGCATTTCACGAACAAGTGGGACGAGCTCAATGACCTCATACAAAAATAAAATACACTATACTGATAAAAGGAATGATATACAATGAGCAGATACGACTTTAAGTCTATCGAGCCGAAATGGCAGAAATACTGGGAGGAACACGAGACCTTCAAGACCGATGTATGGGACTTCAGCAAGCCTAAGTTCTATGCACTCGATATGTTCCCGTATCCGTCGGGAGTAGGTCTCCACGCAGGTCACCCCGAGGGATATACAGCTACCGACATCGTTTCGCGTATGAAGCGTATGCAGGGCTACAACGTTCTTCACCCGATGGGCTACGACTCCTTCGGACTTCCGGCAGAGCAGTATGCCGTAAACACCGGAAACCACCCCAACGGCTTTACTCAGGAGAATATCAAGACATTCTCAAAGCAGCTCAAGGAGCTCGGCTTTGACTACGACTGGTCAAAGATGATAGCTACATCTGATCCGGAGTTCTACAAGTGGACTCAGTGGATATTCAAGCAGCTTTACAACGACGGCTATGCAA
>CACXEJ010000049.1 GCA_902766595.1 Ruminococcus flavefaciens
AACAAATATGAAAAATAAGTAATGGAGGATAAATACAATGAGCAGAGATATCAACAACAAATTCTGGGACGAGGAGCTTGAAACTCTTCCCCGTGAGGAACTTCAGAAGAGACAGCTTGAAGACCTTAAGGAGATCGTGAAGTTCGCTTACGACAACGCTCCCTACTACAAGCGTTCATTCGATGAGGCAGGCGTTAAGCCCGAGGACATCAAGACTCTCAAGGACATCGAGAAGTTCCCGTTCATCAACAAGAAGACACAGCGTGACACTCAGGGCGTAGGTTCATTCCTCGGCGAGCTCGCAGCAGTACCCGAGGAGGACGTAGTGTTCATTTCAACATCGTCCGGTTCAACAGGTGTACCTACAATGAGCCCTTTCACAAAGAAGGATTTCGACGAGTTCCAGGACACTGAGAGCCGCTGGTTCTGGCAGATAGGAATGAGACCGAACGACCGTTACGTTCACGCCCTCAACTTCTCACTCTACGTTGGCGGACCTGATGTAATCGGCGCTCAGAACCTCGGTGCATTATGTATCTGGGGCGGTACTCTCCCGAGCGAGAGACTTCTCTTCATTCTCAAGACCTACAAGCCCACAGTTATCTGGACTTCACCTTCCTACGCTTGGCAGCTCGGTGAAAAGGCTGTTAAGGCAGGCTACGATCCGAGAAAGGACTTTAACATCAAGAAGATCATCGTTGCCGGTGAGCTCGGCGGTTCTATCGACGCTACAAGAAAGGCTATCGAGGATCTCTGGGGCGCTGAGGTATATGACTTCTACGGTCTGTCCGACATTTTCGGTGCCTGCGCTGCACAGTGCGAATACCACGACGGACTCCACATCGCTGAGAACCACATTCTCGTTGAGACTATCGACATTCACACAGGCAAGGTTCTCGAACCCGGTCAGACTGGCGAGCTCGTATTCACAACTCTCCGCAAGCACGCTCGTCCGCTCATCAGATTTAAGACAGGCGACATCGGACGCATCGACGTTACTCCCTGCAAGTGTGGACGTACACACGGCAGAATACATATCCTCGGCAGAAAGGACGATATGTTCATAGTTTCCGCTGTAAACGTATTCCCGAGCGACATCGAGGCTGTAATCCGCGAGCAGAGCGGTATCACAGGCGAGTATCTTATTCGTATCTTCGAGAAGGACTTCACAAACAAGTACGCAGTTGAGATCGAGAGATCCGCTGACAATACAAAGAGCGATGATGAAGTTGCAGAGCAGATCAGTGCAGCACTCAAGGCTCGTACAGGTGTTAAGCCTGCAAGAGTAGTGGTTCACCCCGACGGCGGACTGAATACACGTTCCGAGCACAAGTCCAGACGTGTTATCGACGAGAGAAATATTGACTACTCTATCTGATGATGATATAATAATAATTCGGAATTCGGAATTAGGAGTTCGGAATTGTGGAGTTGGCTTCGCCAACGGATCAAAGTTTCTGATTCTTCCGCCGTAAGGCGGATGCCATTAATTCCGCATTCCGAATTCCGAATTCCTAATTTTTTAAAACCGGAGGTTTTTATATGCCAGAACTTTCAAACCGCACAGCTACATTCACTGATTCCGTCATCAGACGTATGACGAGAATTTCAAATAAATACGGCGCAGTCAACCTCTCTCAGGGCTTCCCGGATTTCGAGCCGCCGAGAGAGATACTCGACCGTCTTGCAGAGGTCACAAGAGAGGACTTTCACCAGTATTCGATAACGTGGGGCGCACAGAATTTCCGCGAAGCTCTTGCAGAGAAGCAGTCACGTCTTATGGGCAGGAGCATTGATCCCAACGGCGAGATCGTCGTGACTTGCGGCAGCACCGAGGCTATGATGGCGGCAATGATGTCCGTTACAAATCCCGGAGACAAGGTCATCGTATTCTCCCCTTTCTATGAGAATTACGGCGCTGATACGATACTCTCAGGCGCAGAGCCTATTTATGTTCCGCTGATACCGCCGGAGTTCAGCTTTGACGCAGATGTACTCGAAGCAGCTTTCAAACAGCACCCGAAGGCTCTCATTCTCTGCAACCCTTCCAACCCCTGCGGAAAGGTCTTTACGCTTGAGGAATTGCAGATAATCGCAGACCTTGCAAAGAAGTACGACACCTTCGTTATCACCGATGAAGTCTACGAGCACATCATTTATGCGCCTCACAAGCACGTTTATTTTGCTTCACTTCCCGATATGTGGGAGAGAACTATCTCCTGCTCTTCCCTGTCCAAGACCTATTCTATCACAGGCTGGAGACTGGGCTATGTCATCGCTCCGCCGCACATCATCGACACTGTTAAGAAGGTCCACGACTTCCTTACAGTAGGAGCTGCTGCGCCCTTGCAGGAGGCTGCCGTCACCGGACTCCGCTTCGGCGACGATTACTACAAGTGGCTTCAGGATAAGTACACCGAGAAGCGCGACCTGTTCCTCAACGGTCTCGACCGCATAGGCTTGCAGCATACAGTTCCGCAGGGAGCTTACTACATTCTCCTTGACATCTCGGAATTCGGCTACAAGAGCGACCTTGTTTTCTGCGAAAAGCTTGCAGAGTATGTGGGAGTCGGAGCTGTTCCGGGTTCGAGCTTCTTCAAGGAGCCTGAGAACCGCTACATACGTTTCCACTACGCTAAAAAGAACGAAACGCTCGAAAATGCGCTCGAACGTCTTAACGACATCAGAAAGAAAATGCCGAAGGAGTGAACCTATGAAGACTATTGCAAGCTTTACCGTTGACCACGATAAGCTCGAAAAGGGTATGTACATCTCACGCATCGACGGCGACGCCGTGACCTACGACATACGAATGAAAAAGCCCAATGGCGGCAACTATCTCACCAACGGCGCACTTCATACCTTCGAGCACCTCTTTGCTACCTACGCACGAAACAGCGAGCTTTCCGACAGCGTTATATATGTCGGACCTATGGGCTGCCTGACCGGATTTTACCTGATACTGCGCGATAACGTGACTTCTGAGGAGGCTATACATCTTGTGCAGGACAGCTTTAATTTTGTAGCTGATTTCAGCGGAAAAATTCCCGGATCGGAGCGTAAGGAGTGCGGAAACTACCTCCTCCACGACCTTGACGGCGCAAAGGCTGTTGCAAGGGATATGCTGGAAGTTCTTGACGGATATACGCCGGAAAAACTGAATTACTGAACCGAAACGCTGTGCTTCTGCACGGCGTTTTTATCTTTACTCTGAGAATAGCGAAAAAAATATCAAAACCGCCTTGCAGTTTTCATATAGCGAGCTATGTTACCCTGCCGAAACAGTGGGTTGAAATAATTCGTGTGAATGAACAAAATAAAGTTAGAGCTTACTAATATTTTTGTTATCACACACAAACTTGTTTTCCTTAGATTGACAAATTATAATTGAGGTGGTATTATATATCCGTTATAAAGCACTAACATAATGCTCCAATTTACAGAAACGGAAGTGTTGCAATGATGCCGCTGAGTATGGCAGATCAGGAAAAAGAATGTATTATCCGCAAAATAGGCGGAAATCCGGAGGTCAAAAAGCACCTTGAGGATCTCGGATTTCACGTTGGCGGAACTGTGAGTCTTGTCTCAAGGCTCGGCGAAAATGTGATCGTTAAAGTCAAGGAATCGAGAGTTGCGATAAGCGAAGAGCTTGCAAGAAAAATTATGGTGTGAGGTGGAGAATATGAAAACACTGAGAGAAATGGCTATCGGAAAGACTGTGAAAATAGTCAAGGTTCACGGCGAGGGCGCTGTAAGACGCCGAATTATGGATATGGGAATAACAAAGGGTACTGAGGTAACTGTCCGCAAGGTAGCACCGCTCGGAGATCCGATAGAGGTAACTGTGCGCGGCTATGAGCTTTCCATACGCAAAGCCGATGCGGAAATGGTAGAGGTGATCTGAAAACCTCTTTTTTATTAAATTTATGTTAGTTTAGACTATCTCGAAAGGAAGAATATACAATGGATATACGCATTGCCCTTGCAGGAAACCCGAACTGCGGCAAAACTACGCTGTTCAACGCCCTGACCGGTTCAAATCAGTTTGTCGGAAACTGGCCGGGCGTTACAGTTGAGAAGAAGGAGGGTAAACTCAAAAAGCACAGCGATGTCATCATCACTGACCTGCCGGGTATCTACTCTCTGTCACCGTACACACTTGAGGAAGTAGTTGCAAGAAACTACCTCATCGGTGAGCGCCCGGACGCTATCCTCAACATCATCGACGGTACTAACCTCGAACGTAACCTCTACCTCACAACTCAGCTCACAGAGCTCGGTATCCCGGTAGTCATCGCAGTGAATATGATGGACGTCATTAAGAAAAACGGCGACAAGATCAATATCACTGAGCTTTCAAAGCAGCTTGGCTGTATGGTAGTCGAGATCTCTGCCCTCAAAGGTACCGGAGTTCAGGAGGCTGCCGAAGCTGCTATAAAGGCTGCTAAGAACGAGAAAACAGTTCCTATGCACACATTCTCAGGACCTGTTGAACACGCTATCGCTCATATCGAAGAGGCAGTCGTACACGATATGCCCGAGGAGCAGCAGCGCTGGTACGCACTGAAGGTCTTTGAGCGTGACGACAAGGTTATGAAGAAGCTGAACCTCCCCGGAAATATCAAGTCTCACATTGAGGAGGACATCTGTGCAGCTGAAAAGGAGCTCGACGATGACGCTGAGAGCATCATCACAAATGAGCGTTATGTCTACATAGCTGACGTTATCAAGTCCTGCTACAAGAAGAAAAGTGCCGGCAAGCTGAATACCTCCGACAAGATAGACAGAGTTGTCACAAACCGTTTCCTCGGTCTGCCGATATTTGCACTCGTTATGATAGTTGTTTACTATGTTTCCATCTCGACTGTCGGCACAAAGATGACCGACTGGGTAAACGATAATCTCTTCGGTGACGGCTTTATCGTTTCTGTTTCCGGCAACAAGGACTACAACGACGACAAGGCTGAGTGGGCTGACAAATACGTTTTCAACGATGAGGTCGGAGCTGTTATCGACGCTGCCTGTGAGGACAGTGACATCAACGGTGCTGACGATGTAAAGGAAGCCTTTGAGTCAGGCGAGTTCGACGATTTCGAGGAACAGTACGGCTTCTACCGCGACGAGTTCTACAAGAAAGCTGAGTACGCTGACGACGATGAGGACGAGGAAAATATCCTCAATCCCGAAGCAGTTTATGACATCGACGCAGCTCTCGGCGATGCTCTCGATGAGGAGGGCGAGTTCACTGCTCCTGATATGGCTGACTACAAGGGCTATGTAAAGAGTATCCCCGGCGCAGCAGAGGACGCTCTCGACAGCGCAGGCTGTGCAGAGTGGCTCAAGAGCCTTATCGTTGACGGTGTTATCGGCGGTGTAGGTGCTGTTCTCGGATTTGTTCCGCAGATGCTGGTGCTCTTCATCTTCCTTGCGTTCCTTGAATCCTGCGGCTATATGGCAAGAGTTGCGTTCATCATGGACCGTATCTTCCGCCGCTTCGGTCTCTCAGGAAAGTCCTTCATCCCGATCCTTATCGGTACAGGCTGCGGTGTTCCCGGTATCATGGCAAGCCGTACTATCGAGAACGAGCGCGACAGACGTATGACAATTATGACTACCACATTCATTCCCTGCGGAGCTAAGCTGCCTATCATCTCAATGATCGCAGTTGCACTCTTCGGCGGCGCATGGTGGGTAGGTCCGAGCGCTTACTTCCTCGGTATGGCAGCTATCATCGTATCAGGTATCATGCTCAAGAAGACAAAGATGTTTGCCGGTGATCCTGCACCTTTCGTAATGGAGCTCCCCGCATACCATATGCCCACAGTCAGCAATATTCTCCGTTCAATGTGGGAGCGCGGCTGGTCATTCATCAAGAAAGCCGGAACTATAATCCTTCTTTCTTCGATCGTTATCTGGGCAACATCAACTCTCGGCTGGTCTGACGGCTCATTCGGCTGGTACGCCGACCTTGAGCTTGAGGATTCGCTTCTTGGTCACTTCGGCGATGCAGTCAAGTGGTTGTTCGCGCCTCTCGGCTTCGACGATGCTGCTGCTACTGTTGCAACTGTCATGGGACTCGTTGCGAAAGAGGAAGTTGTCGGTGTATTCGGTGTTCTCGACTTCGAGGGAATGACAAAGCTCGCTGGATATTCATTCCTTGCTTTCAATCTCCTCTGTGCTCCCTGCTTCGCAGCTATCGGTGCTATCAGACGTGAGATGAACAGCCCTAAGTGGACTTGGTTCGCAATCGGCTATCAGTGCGGATTTGCATACGCAGTATCGCTCATCATCTATCAGCTCGGCTGCCTGTTCACAGGAAACGTTCACATCATAGGACTTATCTTTGCGCTTGCACTTATCGCACTCTTCATCTATCTCCTCGTAAGACCTTACAAGGAGGCTACAAGGTTCGACAAGAACGTAAAGGTAGGCAAGTCTCACGCTAAGGCGTAAGGAGGAAAACTATGGGTACTGTTATAGTGCTTCTGATACTTGTTCTTATTGTCGGAGCAGTTGTGTATTCGATGATACGGGACAGAAAAAGCGGCAAGGGCAGCTGCGGCTGCGGCTGCAAGAACTGTGCTATGCACGGTCAGTGCCATAAGTAAAAAACATCGGGGCGGTGTTATCATCGCCCCATATATCAAATCATATGTTAGCATATACTAATAAAGGAGGTATCATGAGTATCGTTATAGTAGGCGGCAATGACCGTATGGCTACCCGCTATCAGGACATATGCAAATCTTTCAATCACAAATCCAAGGTATTCACTCAGCTGCCTGCGGACTTCGAGAACAAAATAGGAACTCCGGATCTTATGGTCGTATTTACCGGGACGTGTTCCCATAAAATGCTCGGCGTAGTCAAGAAAAACTCACAGAAAAACGGCGTTCCGGTCGAGCACGTCCACAGCTCGAGCGTCAGCGCATTAAAGCAGCTATTGTCTGATATTAAGGGGAAAAAGTATGTCCGAAGCTGAACGCTTAAATCTTGACAGCGTACTTGCTTTTCACGGCGCGGCAACGCTTCTCGGAGTCAAGTGCGCGAACCTCATCTCATTTGACCGGAACGAGTTTACAATGTCGGAATATCTGAGTGAATTCGCAGAAAAACTTACTGACTGCGGACTTTGTGCGAAGCAGCTGTGCAAGTGCCGTGAGAGAACGCTTGTCTACATTTACAATGAGAAAATGCTTGATGCGTGGCTGAGTATGCCGAAAGTACGGACTTTCCTTGCGGAGTATGGCTATACCTCGGATATGGATACGGAAACAATGCTCGGCGTTCTTGCAGGACGTATAACCTGCGGCAGCTTCCCCCACGAGATCGGAGCTTTTCTCGGCTATCCTATCGGTGACATAAGAGGCTTTATCAGTAACAGCGGCAAAAACTGTCTGCTGTGCGGTTACTGGAAGGTCTACGAGAATGAGGAAAAGGCACGGCAGACATTTAAAACTTATGATCGGTGCAGGTGTATCCTGTTCGATAGATTAAAATCAGGTCTGGACTTGTTTCAGGCTATTTCCAAGGAGGAAAATATATGAAAACAGCAGTGATTTATTGGAGCGGCACAGGCAATACCGAGGCTATGGCTAAGGCAGCAGCTGAGGGTGCAAATGCAGAACTTTTCGAGGTATCAGAGTTCAAGGGCAATGCAGCAGAATATGATGCATTTGCATTCGGCTGCCCGGCAATGGGTGCGGAGGTACTTGAGGAAGATACATTCGAGCCCTTCTTTACAGGTATCGAGAGTTCACTCAGCGGCAAAAAGGTACTGCTTTTCGGCTCTTACGGCTGGGGCGACGGCGAGTGGATGCGCAACTGGTACGACCGCACAAAGGCAGCCGGCGCAGAGCTTATCGGTGACGAAGGCTTTATCGTGAACGAAGCTCCGTCCGACGATGATCTTGCAAAGCTCAAAGAGCTTGCTTCACAGCTTGCGTAAGGAGGAAAAATGAAAAAAGCAACATCAATTATCAGCGCGGCAGTTTGTATGGCAGCGCTTACTTCCTCGGTAATACCGGCAAAAGTTTCGGCTGCCGACAGAATATACGGTACGATGAATATCCCCTACGCTGATTTCTATTCGGCTGAGATAGCGAATGCTTATGAGGTCGATGCGGTATCTTCAGCGACCACAAGTAAGTGGAAAATGAATGATCCGGGCAAGCTCGTTGCTGGCACATACAATGACGGCAGCGGTACTATTCTCGGCGTGACATTTCCTGTTGAGGTCAATGCTTCGGACGCTGCCGCACTTTCAAAATACGGTTTCAAGGCACTCGACAGTAAACCTGCCGCATATAAGGAAGTCACGGTTTCCGGCGATACGCTGACAGTTTCAAAGGTCATCGACACTAACGGCGAACAGAACGTCAGCGGCTCAGCAACGGTTTCTACCTCCACGAGATACGGAGACTATCAGCTCAATGTCAAGGGCTATCCCGAGGACGCTGACCTCTACGGCGTTATCGTGAACACAAAGGAGGGTGACAAGTACGCGCTCCGCCACCTTGAAAACATCTGGCGTGCCGGACAGCTTGCATGGTCGGCTGGTATCACAACTAAGGAAGGCCACGGCAACGAGCTGAAATTCGACGACTACAAGAGTTCTATGGGAAAGACGGTCACTTCCGTTACATTCATCACGCTCGACGGCTACACGACTGTTGACGTTGGCGAGAATTACCTCCCTGTAAAATTCAAAGGCGAGGTCAAGGCTGAGAATTCAGCTGCCGGAAACGGAAAGACTTCCCTTACACTAACAGGCTTCCCGGAGGACTATAAGAAGAACATCACAGCCGGCGAGAGCTTTACAGCGTCTGAAACTGAGATAAGCTATACCAATGCAAAACCCGGAAAATATACTGTCACTGTTACCGATGACAGCAAAAAATACGCAGCTGTCTCGGGCGATTTCATACTCACAACTGACAGTATTCCCGTTAAGTATTCGGACGGCAAGCTCGCTGCGGCTGACGGTTACTCGGACGAGGACGCTGCAAGCTTCATCAAGAATATCACAAGCGTTGATGTGAACGGTACAGCATACAATGCAGCCGGAAAGCGTTCGATCAAAATCGTCGGTGATGACGGTACTCTTGATTTTGCTGTGACATCCGGCGAAAACAATGTGTTCGACGGCAGCGGTAATTACAGCATCACTGTCACCGCGACCGGCTACACAAATCCATACAGCTTTGAGGTAAATCCCGAGGAAGAGCCTTCCACAGAACCTGAAACGGCCTCTGAAATAATGACAGAAGCAGTAACAGAAACAGATGATGTAACCGAAACTGAAGCTGTAACAGAAACTGCAAATGAAACACAGACTGAAACAGCATCAGAGAGTGGTACTGAAACAAATACTGCACAGACCACGAGCACAGCTTCTGCTGAGGTGACATCTTCACAGAGTACTGCAGCAGATGTTTCGGATAAGGACAGTCCGAAGACCGGCGACACAGGTTCAGGCGTTCCCGCGGCTGTATTTGCTCTTGCAGCTATAACTGCATTTGCATTCCGTAATAAGAGATCCTGATTTTTTCCTTTCCAATATATATGACCTCTGCGGCTTGCGGCTGCGGAGGTCAAATGCTGTAAAGAGGTTATTTTATGTTGTTTATTATTTCACTTTCAATTGCGCTTACAGCCGCATTTTTGCTCGGTAAGCCACTGAAAAAACGTCCTGCCGTATTCTATGTCACAGCCGCGGTGCTTACTGTTTCTTCAATTATTATTAAGCAGTCAGACATCGCTGTGAACGGCTTTTTCACTGACTACGTCCTTGCTGTATTTACACGCGGAGCTCTCGGAGCGGCATTCTGGGCAGTTGTTATGTGGGCTGGTGCCCTGCCGAACGGCTCTGTTCCGATAAAAAAGCTAATGCCAATACGAGGCGAGCTTTCCATAATTGCAGCGACATTAACGTTCTCTCACGTTGTGACATACGGTGTGCAGTACATCACCGATATTGTGCGTGACAGGACGGGTTCGGATGATGCTTTCCGCGATTTCGTTATCACAAGTATAGTGTGCCTGATAATGGTGCTGATAATGACACCGCTGACAATTATGTCATTCAAGGCTGTCCGTAAAAAGATGCCCCCAAAAACGTGGAAGAAAATACAGCGTACTGCGTACATTTTCTATGCACTTATATACGTTCATATAATGGTGCTTTTTGTTCCGAAGGCTCAGAATGGCAGAGACGGATATTTTCTGAGCGTTATTGTGTACAGTGCAGTGTTCATCGGCTATGCTGTTATGCGTATCCGCAAGGCTTATCTTGCAAAGAGAAAGCCGGAGCTCAGAAGAGTTCCGAACGCTGTATGTGCCTGTGCAATGATAGTACCGATTTGCCTGATAGCCTTTATTTCGCGAAATACCAGCCATAATGAAACTATAACGGCTACTAAGGAAGCTCCGGCAACATTTACATTTGAAGCTCCTGTAACTGATGCTGCGACAACTGAAACGCTCACTTCATCAGCAGCTTCCACCACCTCTGCTGCAACAACTGTAACTACGACAGCTTCTGTGACAGTTACCTCTGAACTTACCTCGTCCGTAACTACTGAAACGGTAAGCGAGACGGTAAGTACATCAGCTGAAATAACCGAAGAAACTGTCCCTGAAACGGCTGAGCCGGTCACCTCTTCAGTTTTGTCTGATGAATATGTACCGTCAGTGACCTCTGAAACAGCAGCAGTTCAGCAGAGCACAGCTGTCACATCTGAAACAGTCACCGAAACAAAGGCGGCAATTGAAACCGAAGCTGCTGAAACAAAACCGACATACCGTTATAAAAACGGAACATTCGAGGGCACGGGCGATGGCTATTCCGGAACTGTACACGTTTCCATAACCATAGAAAACGACTATATCACTGCATTTTCAGCCTATGCTGACAACGACGATCCCGATTATTTCAGCGACGCTATGCAGTATGTTATCCCACAGATACAGCGCAGCCTGACCACTGATGTTGACGCCTGCTCGGGAGCGACTTATAGCTCAAAGGGTATTATCGAAGCGGCTAAAAATGCATTGGAGAAGGCAAAAAACTGATGATCTATGCTGCAAAATCGGTAAATGAAAAGGAACGCTATATCAGACAGCATTCCTCTTTTTTATACTGTTCCGTATATAAGCAAGCGCCTCATAAGCACAAGGTCAAATACATCAAGCTTATCATCTTCACACAGATCGGCTGCTTCCCAGTTTTCAAGCGTTATATCAGGAACAGCAAGCAGCTATTTCTGAAGCACCACAATAGCATATAAAGAACAATTGACAGATCACTCATCAACTTTGGCGGTGCGACAACTGCAAATGTTTTTACATCAGCTCCTCTAACCGGCAAGAGCCTTGTTAATTATTTTCTTATTGCGGAACTCGATCGGTTAAGCTGGCATAGTAAAAAGAAACGCCCACATACAGCAGATAATACTGTACTTCATTTCACGTTATATAGTTAGTTTTGTGCAACACTATTGGTGTGATTGGATAATAATCGCATTTGTATTTGTCAGCAATTTGTTAGAGTTAACAAACATAAAAGCATATTATTGACTGATACAATCACAACCGTTATAATTATATTGTTAGAGATATCTAACCAATAAATCATCAAGCAGGCTCCTTTCAGTTTTGCGGGAGAAGTGCGAACTTCCGCTAAATTGCATACAATGAGCCTGCACTGCCAATAATGTGTATATCACATTAAATATATCTGAGGAGAAATAATATGGACTATTTAGAAATCGAAAAAGTTGTTGGACGTGAGATACTCGATTCCCGCGGAAATCCTACAGTTGAGGCTGAGATAACTCTCGCTGACGGAACTGTCGCAAGAGGTACTGCTCCCAGCGGTGCTTCTACCGGCGAATTTGAGGCTCTTGAGCTTCGTGACGGCGGTGAACGCTATCTCGGTAAAGGTGTGGCAAAGGCTGTCGAGAACATCAACACGATAATTGCTGAGGCTATCACAGGTATGGACGCTTCCGACATTTACGCTATCGACGCGGCAATGATAAAGGCTGACGGCACAAAGGACAAGTCAAAGCTCGGTGCAAACGCTATTCTCGCTGTTTCTATCGCCTGTGCAAGAGCGGCTGCAGCATCGCTGGATATTCCGCTTTACCGTTTCCTCGGCGGTATTCAGGGAACAAAGCTCCCTGTTCCGATGATGAACATTCTCAACGGCGGTGCTCACGCTGACAGTGCTGTCGATACTCAGGAATTTATGATAATGCCGCTGGGCGCTCCCTCATTCAAGGAGGCTCTCCGCTGGTGTGCTGAAGTATTCCATACACTCAAGAAGCTCATCAAGGATATGGGCGACGTTACAGCAGTCGGTGACGAGGGCGGCTTTGCTCCGAACAAGCTCACCTCTGATGAAGAAGCTATTGAGAAGATCCTTGAAGCTGTTAAGGCTGCCGGATTTGAGCCCGGTAAGGACTTTATGATCGCTATGGACGCTGCTTCCTCCGAGTGGAAATCCGAAAAGGGCAAGGGCTTCTATAAGCAGCCTAAATCCGGCAAGGAGTTTACCTCCGACGAGCTTATCGCTCACTGGGAAGCTCTCGTTGACAAGTACCCGATAATCTCGATCGAAGACGGTCTCGATGAGGAGGACTGGGAAGGCTGGCAGAAGATGACCGCGAAGATCGGTCACAAGGTTCAGCTCGTAGGCGATGACCTTTTCGTTACCAATACCGAGCGTCTTTCAAAGGGGATTTCTCTCGGCGCAGGCAACTCCATTCTCATCAAGCTCAATCAGATAGGCTCTGTATCCGAAACCCTCGAAGCTATAAAAATGGCTCACAAGGCTGGATATACCGCTATCTCTTCACACCGCTCCGGTGAGACTGCTGATACTACTATCGCAGACCTTGCAGTTGCACTCAATACCTGCCAGATCAAGACCGGCGCTCCCTCACGTTCTGAGCGTGTGGCTAAGTACAATCAGCTTCTCCGCATCGAGGAGCAGCTTGGCGCTTCCGCCTGCTATCCGGGTATGGGAGCATTCAACATCAAGAAGTAAGCAACTATTATTTACTCTCCTTTCAAGAACCTGTCCGGACTCAGATATCCGGACAGATCCTTGTTATGTCTGACGAAGAAAATATGGTATAAGGAGGCTTATTATGGAACTTAAATTCGGCGATATCCAAGAGACTGCACTCATTCCCCTCGCTATAAAGGCAAGTGAAACTGCACGTCCTGACGCAAGAATAAAAGACGTGAAAGCAAAAGAGATAATCGACACTCTCGGCGTAGACGTCAGCAAGTACGATCCTTTTTTGTCGCACGAAGGAGTTATAGCAAGAACGATAATGTATCGTAATCGGCTGAAAGATCTGATAAGGAAGTATCCGGACGCTGTATACATAAATCTCGGCTGCGGATTTGATGACAAGTTCTCGCAGGTCGATAACGGAAGACTGCAATGGTTCGACGTTGACCTGCCTGACCAGATAGCGGTCAGAAGAAAAGTCTACTCAGACCGTGAACGCTGCAAAATGCTGGACGGCAGCGCTCTTGACGGCAAGTGGACGAAGCAGATACCTAAGTCAAAAATGTACATCATTGTAATGGAGGGCGTACTGGAATATTTCTCAAAAGAACAGGTAAAGACCTGTCTGAATATGCTATGCAGCTCTTTTGAACACGGATATCTGCTCGCCGAGCTGCACTCACCGTTGCTTGAAAAGCACGGCAGTCATCACGATGCAGTAAAGCACACTAATGCCAAATTCGGCTGGGGCACTAAGACCGGCAGAGAATATCTCGAACTCGAACCGCGAATGAAGTTTGTATCCGAAACAAGCTACAATGAAGAAATGAAGAAGTATTCTATCCGCGGAAAGCTGTTTGCGATACTCGGAAAGAACCTCAACAACCGCCTCGCCGTTTTCCGCTGGTGACATCTATGGAAGAATATCAATTATTTCCCGATATAAGACTCATATGCGGCGCTGAAAAAACATCTGCATATGACGGCATCGGGATTACATACTGCTTCGAGGGCGTAAGGGAATATTATATCGGCAAGAGATATTTCTATCTTACAGCAGGAAGCTGCATAATCTACCGGAATAATACTCTCACATACACTGACTCAACAGATCTCAGGACCATCACTCTGATAATTGACAGCAATAATGCTCCGGAAAGCTCTGACGATATGCTGTTTGACAGCAAAAGCTTCACTGATAAGCTGAGCGTTTACACACCTTACATAACTAAGACAGACAGCGAGACCGCAAGACTGTTTGCCGAGACAGAAAAATTCCGGAGATCCTCAGACACTGTAATGCTTCGCATAAGGGCAGTCGAAGCACTTATGCTCATATCAAACTCACTTAACAGCATTCCTGCTGATAAACGAGAAAAGGCTCTCGCTGCTTCTGAGCTAATTTGCGGGGATATTATGACACATTATACTATCCAGCAATTGTCCGAACGGTTAAGGATAAACCCAACAACTTTCAAAGAAACCTTCCGTCAGATATTCGGCTGCTCTGTATATGCCTATGTCAAAAACAGGAAGATGTTCCGGGCTGCGGAGCTTCTCCAGCGTACCGATATGAAGATAATAGACATCGCCGCAGAGGTCGGCTACAGCAACGCCAGTAAATTCGCAAAGGCTTTCTGCGATGTTACAGGCAAAACTCCGAGGCATTTCCGAACGGAGCATAACAAACGTTTGAGCACAGAAATCCCCTGTGCTGCGGCTTATCCACTATATTAGCATTATATATCAACTCTTGCTATGCGGAGCGGAAATGCAGTAATATATATGGTATTATTAATACAGTGAAACTGTTATTCCTACTTTTCAGATGAGGTGATTTTATGAGATTTACAGATATTCCATGGAAAAAAGTTGGCGTATTTGCAGGCGGTGTTCTTTTCGGAACTGCCGGTATCAGAGTGCTTTCGAGCAAGGACGCCAAGAAGTGCTACACACACGCAACTGCCGCTGTACTTCGTGCAAAGACTGACGTAATGGCAACAGCAACGAAAGTCCGTGAGAACTGCGATGATATACTCGCTGACGCTAAAGAGATAAACGAGCAGAGGGCACTTGCAGAAGAAGCCGCTGAGATAGCAGACGAGTGTGAGGAAATAGCTGATACAAGCGAGGAATAAACCGAGACAGACCGATAAGTTGGCTTCTGTTGGCAAAAAAGCGAGTTACCGAGTCTTAAACTATGGGCTCGGTAATTTTATGCCACGAGCCGCCAGAGGGGCTCCCCTCCGGTCTGTTTTTATAGGAGGACGTTATATGAAATGCAAGATACTTCACGAAAATAAAGGACGTATGCGAGTGCGTTTCTGTATCAGGCGTATGACACTCAGGCAGGCAGATATAGCAGAATATGCGCTTTCAGCCGTTTCGGGAGTTACAAGAGTTCAGGTGTTTGACCGCACCTGTGATATCGTTATTGCCTATACCTGCCCGAGAGCTGAGATAGTACAGAAGCTCTCGCGCTTTTCATTCGATGACGAGGATAGCATCTCACTTGTCCCGGAGAAAACAGGTCGCGAACTGAACCGACAGTACGAAGAAAAACTGATGTCTGCGGTTTGCAGACGATTTGTGAACAAGCTGATAATCCCACAGCCTGTACGCCGGATAATAGCCGTTTTCAAGGCTGCAAAGTACATTTTTCGCGGACTGAAATGCCTGCTGCAAGGTAAACTCGAAGTCGCGGTCCTTGATGCAACAGCTATTGGTGTATCTATGCTTCGCGGTGACTTCAGCACTGCCGGCTCGGTAATGTTCCTGCTGAATGTCGGTGATATTCTTGACGAGTGGACGCACAGAAAGTCCATTGACGACCTCGCAAGAACCATGTCGCTCGGAGATGAACAGGTATGGGTAAAAAATGCTGACGGTCAGGAGCTCCTTATGCCTGTGAACGAGGTCAGAAAAGGCGATACAGTCATTGTCAGGACAGGCTCGATGATACCGCTTGACGGCAAGGTGATATCCGGCGATGCTATGGTAAATCAGGCTTCGATGACCGGTGAATCCGTGCCTGTCCACAAGAGCGAAGGAGCTTATGTCTACGCCGGAACGGTAGTCGAGGACGGCGAGTGCGAAGTCTGTGTCGAGAACACCGCTGGCGGAGGACGCTATGACCGTATCGTGAAAATGATAGAAGAGTCAGAAAAGCTGAAATCAGCCGCTGAGGATAAGGCTTCACACCTTGCTGACAGGCTCGTTCCGTGGAGTTTAGGAGGCACTCTTCTCACATATCTGCTGACAGGAAATGCCACCAAAGCGCTGTCAATACTTATGGTCGATTTCTCCTGTGCTCTCAAGCTTGCAATGCCGATCTCGGTGCTTTCGGCAATGCGTGATTGCAGCCGCGCCGGCATAACCGTCAAGGGCGGCCGCTTCCTTGAAGCTGTTGCGGAAGCCGATACCATTGTTTTCGACAAGACCGGAACGCTCACACATTCAAGTCCGAGAGTAGCTGAGATCATAACCTTCGGAGGACGTGATGAAGCTGAGATGCTGCGTCTTGCAGCCTGCCTTGAGGAACATTATCCGCACTCTATTGCAAATGCAGTCGTGGCTGCTGCAGCTGAGAGAGGCCTTGAACACGAAGAGTTCCACTCAAAGGTGGAATATGTTGTAGCACACGGCATTTCGAGTATGGTCGAGGGTGAGCGTGTGCTCATCGGAAGCCACCATTTCATAATTGAGGACGAGGGATGTACTCCGCCTGATGAACGCATTTTCAGACATCTTCCGAAGGAGTACTCTCACCTGTATCTTGCTATCGGCGGTGAAGTTGCAGCAGTTATCTGCATCGAAGATCCTCTCCGTGATGAAGCTGCCGACGTGGTGAATAAGCTGCACGAATGCGGGATATCAAGAGTTGTTATGATGACCGGAGACAACGAGCGTACCGCAAAAGCCGTTGCGGAAAAAGTCGGTGTTAATGAGTACCACGCGGAGGTTCTTCCGGAGGACAAGGCTGCTTTCATAAAAGCCGAACACGAAGCCGGTCGCAAGGTCATAATGATAGGCGACGGCGTGAACGACTCCCCTGCCCTGAGTGAAGCTGACGCAGGTATAGCCATAAGCACAGGTGCTGCCATTGCCCGTGAGATAGCGGATATAACCATATCTGCTGATGATCTCTATGCTCTTGTGGAACTGAAACGTCTGAGCAATGCGCTGATGAAGCGTATCGGCTGGAACTATCGGACAATTATCGGTTTCAACGGCGGACTTATCGGACTGGGCGTGCTTGGTATTCTTCCGCCTGCAACTTCTGCCCTGCTGCATAATGCTTCGACACTTGCGATAGGTCTGAGGAGCATGACCGAGCTCAAATGATGACATTCATCTGATTTTCACATATTTTTCGCTGATATTCCTATTTAAATTAAGCTGATTTTAAGAATTAAGATGTAAAATAAAGACATAGAAAACAAAGCGTTACCAAACCATTAAAAAGGAGGTTTCACTATGAAAAAATATAGGAAATTATCAGCGTTTTTGCTCGCTTTAACACTTTGCGCCAGTCTTTCAGCCTGCGGTTCTACAAGTTCCTCAAGCGACACTGCTGCATCAAGATCAACAACTGCTTCCAGCACAGCCGAGATAACAACAGAAGTGACGGCAGAAGCAACAACTTCTGAAAATTCTGATAAAAATAGCGACAATGATCGTCCCGGCGATCCTCCTGACGGTGACAGGCCTGATGCTCCTCCTGATGGCAGCGGCGGAGGTCCGGGCGGCGGAGGTCCCGGTGGTTCAAGCAGTGCAGATATTGACTATAAAGGTGCTGTTGAAATTACATCTTCCGACTCTCAGTCAGGACAGAAATACGACAGCAGCACTGCTGATGAAATTGCATTGCTTATCAGCACTTCTGATGATGTTACTATTACTGATCCGACCGTCAACAAAACCGGCAATTCTGACGGCGGCGACAACTGCAACTTCTACGGTCTGAATGCAGCAGTCCTTGTCAAGGAAGGCTCAAATACCACTATCACAGGCGGCACGATAACCTCTGACGCAGACGGTGCAAACGGCGTATTCTGCTACGGCGGCAACGGCGGTCAGAATGGTGCAGCAGGTGACGGAACTACGGTGACTATCCGCGATACAGTCATCAAAACTACCGGCGACGGATCAGGCGGCATAATGACCACAGGCGGCGGTATCACCTATGCCTATGACCTTGATGTTAACACTTCGGGACAGTCCTCTGCGGCTATCCGTACAGACCGCGGCGGCGGTACAGTTTATGTTGACGGCGGCACATATACTTCCAACGGTCTCGGCTCTCCAGCGATATACTCTACCGCGGAGATACACGTTGAGAATGCCGACCTCACTTCCAATCTTTCCGAAGGCGTATGTATCGAGGGCAAGAACTCCATTGAACTGACAAACTGCAATATGACAGCGAATAACACTAAGTGCAACGGCAATGCGACGTTCTTCGATACTATCATGATCTACCAGTCTATGTCCGGTGACGCAGACAGCGGTACATCTTCCTTTACTATGACAGGCGGAACGCTTACAAGCAAGAATGGTCATGTATTCCATGTTACGAATACCAACGCTGTTATCAATCTCAGCGGCGTTACTATCATAAATGAGGACAGCGAGAATATCCTGCTCTCCGTCTGTGCAGACGGCTGGAGCGGTGCAGGCAATATAGCAACATTGAACGCTGACGATCAGGAGCTTTCAGGTATTTTCAAGGTCGGCAGCGATTCAGAACTTACACTGAACCTTACAAACGGTTCGACATTCAAAGGCTCTATCGACGGTAGTATTACAAATGCCAAAGGCACAAGCGTATCAACAGAAGTTGGTACAGTGAATGTCAAGCTCGACAGCACCAGCAAATGGACGCTGACTGCTGATACCTATATCACTTCCTTTGACGGCGATGTTTCCAACA
>CACXEJ010000050.1 GCA_902766595.1 Ruminococcus flavefaciens
AAACGACCGTAGGGGACGGCGTCCTCGACGTCCCGCAAATAACGAAAACGTATGCCGCGTTACTATTCCGGGTGGCTCGGGCGCCGGAACGGCGCCCCTACATTCTGATTTCTGAATTCTGGCTTCTGACATCTGATTTGCGGGCGCACGGAATGCGCCCCTACAGTGGTTCAGGCAAGGTTTCAGATACACAAAAACGGCAGCCTTTTTCAGACTGCCGTTTATTTTTTTCATCAGGATTTGCTGCCCTTGAAGAGCTGTTTGATAATGAGTCCTGCACCGCCTGCTGTGAGACCGAACATAAAGATGAACTCATATGCGCTCGTTGTTTTCCAGTAAATATGCGTTGTCATAAAGACACTCGCCAGTATGATGACTATACCGACCGCAAGTACCGCAAGACCAAAGCCCTTTTTATCCATCATAAATACCATTCCGATGCCTATTATCGTCGGAAGAAGGACCATTCCGCTCGAGAGGTGAAACGAACCGATGTGGTAGGAGTAGAGTCCCCAGTTGCTTGTGACGTTGATATTCTGGAGTATCATATAGAGACCGGCTGCGAGCATAAGCAGTCCAATGAAGAACTGGAGAAGATCTCCGCTGTTATCTCTGCTGCCTGTACTTCTGCCTGTATAGTGAGTCTCAGTATTTACGCGGTGGCTCTTGAGCTCCTCGTAGATCTTTTCGAGTTCCTTATCTCCTGTGTTTTTTTCCATATCAATATCCTCCTTTAAACTGCTGCTGATAGACATTATATACTATATCCGTGAAAATGTCAATAGCCTGCCGCGATACGGAGTATATCACCGTACAGCTTTGCAGAGTCGCTTGCAAACCTGAAATTGTGGTCGCCGGGGTTCTGTATCTGCATAACGACTATGTATGAACCGTTTGCGCCGTAGTCGGAATAATCGGAGAATTCCGGCTTCTGATCCGAATTGTCGCTGTTGTTTTTAAGGCAGCCGGTTATGTAGAGGTAGTCCCCTGCACCGACCTCTGCCGTACCGGTCTTTGCGTAGAGCGTGTAGCCGTCCGGAACATATACGCCCAGCTTGTCAGCAACTCCCTTCATACCGTCGAGAAGTACCTGACGGCATTCCTCAGGGATAGTTCCGATGACGTCGTAAGCCTTGCTGCCCTCACCGGCTGAGGTCTTTCCGTCATTCGTGTCGGCATACTCCTTGACTGTGAACGGTCTGACCATATCACCGAAAACGGCTTCCCTGCCGAGAGCTGCAAGGTACAGCGGACAGGTCTTGACGTAGGACTGACCGAAGGCGCTTCGTCTCAGGTCGTCGTCGCAGTTTATCTCTATGTAATTCTCAAAAGGTCCGAAATCGCAGTCGATGTCGTAGTCCCTTGCAAAGTGGAAAATATCAGCGAGATCGGTAAGAACTTCCTCCGTGCCTATCTGCTGGAAAGCCTTAGCGAAGAAGACATTGCTCGAATTTACGATAGCTGAGGAGAGCGTTCTCTCAGCCATAGGGTAGGAGCCGCGGTTGGAGTCCCAGTCCCAGTTGTGGATAGAGGTGCCGGAGTATTCCCAGTTTCCCTCGTCCGGAAGAGAAGTCACGCCGTGCTTTGCGGCAATGACTGCCGACATTATCTTGAAGCACGAGCCCGGGCTCGCATTCTGAAAGGCACGGTTAAGAAAAGCTCCAGACGGAAGCGTATCCGCATAGGAATGATCAGCGCGGTACATATCAGGATCATACGAGGGATAGGATACCTCCGACATCACAGAGCCGTCCGTCCTCATAACCACGACTGAGCCGACTATATTGCTGCTCTGCATATAATTGTATATCTGATCCTGAACAGCGGAGTCGAACGTGAGCCTTGCCGACTTTCCGACGTTTGGTTTTCCCTGAACAGGAGTCGGGTTCTTCTCGCGGAGCTGTTCATCGAGAACGCTGTCGAGTCCGCCGGACTCCCTGCTGAGTATATTTGCAAAGCTGATCTTGTGGTTCTGATCGTAGTACCTTGCCTCTGTATCGCCCTCGTACTCGCTGTAAACAAGAACGTTGCCGGCACAGTCACAGAGATCGCCCTTGACTATCGGCTGTGTGGTCATTGTAGTCGTAGTCGTTGTAGGCTGGGTAGTCGTGGTGGTCTGAGTAACTGTTGTTGTAGTGGTAGTAGTCTCCGTGACAGCAGTCGTTTCAGTGTAGATGTGCTCGCTGCCTAAAACGCCGGAGTTTTCACCTGCGTCAAGCCCTGTGAGACTGGTCTGGCTGCTGTTTTTCGTCACCTGTGTACACGAAAACAGCGATGCTGCCATAGCTGCCGCCGATAACACGGCAGTAATTCTTTTCAAATCTGATCCCATAATATCATTTCCGATCGTAAATTTCGGGTATTTCCCGTCAAGAACATTATACTCTTTTTTCCATATTCCGTCAAATTAAAAATTGGTAACAGTTTTGAACGGCGTTTATATCCTGAAAAACAATGCAGGGAACGCCGCAGCTAACAGCTGCGGCGTTCCCTACAGTTTTTGTTATAATTTCAATATTCACGGGACGTCGAGGACGCCGTCCCCTACAGTTTTATGTTACGTTTTGCGGATAACGGAAAAGGACCGCCCAAGGCGGTCCTTCCGCAGCGGCGCAAACGGAGCGCGTCACTGCTATAATATATGTTTCCTACTCCCTAACAACTTATTTCACTGTACCGTTTGTGAGTTTTCCGCCTGTATAGGCTGTAAGCGGTGCTTCTTCAATGAGGTCTGTGCCGTCGCTGAGAGTTCCGCCGGTGTAAAGGCTTACTGAACTGTCTGTGATGTTCTTGCTGACACTTCCGCTTGCAGAGAGGAACGAAACTATCACATTTCCTGACTTGTCTACGAATGAATAGCGTGTAGAAAGGTTTGTATTGCCGGCAGTCATTGTGATGTAATTGCCGCCTTTCTTATTTATTGAATATCCGCCTCCGTCGCCGCAGTCAAGGGGTTCCTGACCGTTAGCGCAGTAGTAGCCGCCGTTTACATTGATATTTCCGTTCGAGTCAAAAGCGTCGTGGTCGCCGTTTGCGGAGTTTACAACTACGAGACCGCCGTTGAGGTTCATCGCACCTGTGAAGCTGCTGCTTCCCCAGCCGGGACGTCCGCCCTGACCGGGCTCGCTTCCTGAACCGTCATTGCCGCCGGCTGCATTGTAGCCGTCATCGCCTGATACTATGTAGACCGTTCCGCTGTTCTGATTGATCGTTACAGCCTCTACGCCCTCATAGCACTTGGGAATGTAGATAACTACATCGTCAAAGGTATTTGCAGCATTTTTTCCGATGCTGAGCGTTGTGTCGGAGTGCAGTCCGTCATCTGCGCTCTTCAGAACGAGGTTTCCACCGTTTATCTGCATTTCGCCTGCGCAGTGAACGCAGTCATCGGAAGAGTCAACGGTAAGATTGCCGCCGTTGATAGTAACTGTACCGCCGCTCTTGTATGTAGTGCCGTCCGACTCATAGAGTCCGGCTGCCTTGATACCCTTTGCTGTATTTGTGGTCTTGTTGGCATTGCCGTCCATTCCGAAACCGCCGCCGCCACCGGGGAAACCGCCTCCGCCGCCCGGGAAGCCTCCTCCGTTGAAGCCGCCCTGCTGACCGCCTGACGATGATGAAGTACCGCTGCCGGTGTACTCAGAGCCCTTGTAGACCTTGATGTTCACATCGCCGCCGTTCATAACGAAGGACTGCTCTGCCTGTATGCCGTCAGCACCGGCACTGTTCGCAGTATCAGCGTTGAGAGCCTCGCAGACGATGCTGACTGTACCGCCGTTAATTGTGACATTTCCGTATGTCTTGCCGTCAGCAGTCTCATCTGATGTAGACTTGATGCCGTCGCCATACTTTGTATTGACGTTCAGAACAAGACCTGAATTATCCGCAGGAGTTCCGTCAGACTTAACATCGTCGCCGATAACTACGGAGTCCTTGCCGCGGATACCGTCATCGACAGCGTTTACGGTGAGATTTCCGTTGTAGATCTTGATGTCGTTCTTGCAGACAACAGCGTCGTCCTGATTGCCGTTGATCGTAAGAGTACCGCTGCCCTTGAACTTTATATCATCACGGGCAAAGATAGCTCCCTCGACAGTATTGGTATTGCCGTCGCTGTCTGTGTAGGTCTGGGTGTGGGAGGTTCCGTCGGAAATTACATTCACAGTCCCCTTCTTGGCAACTATCTGCACCTCATCGCCCACAGAGGCAACATATATAGGAGCAGTGGTGCTGTTTGAGAGATCAGCGCCGGACAGGTCGAGCTCAACGACTGCTGCGGGATATGCAGTCTTGTCAACATCGACGATTATCTGTGCCTGATCGCTCTCGCCGGAAACTGTGAATGTTCCGGGCTTGGTAATTGTAACAGCGCTTCCGTTTACGGTTGCTGTATCAGCTGACGCGCTTGTCTCAACTGATACGCCGTTAAAATTTATGGTATTTTCTTCTGTGTCATGATCCTCTGTTTCTGGTACCGGGAACTCTGCTGCGGGATCAACGTTATCGAATGTATTTACGCTGTCCGTGAGATCAAATCTTACGCTCTTAGCCTCACCTGTGCCATAAGCAACCTCCGCACCGTTGCCGAGATTTTGTATGAATACCTGCTTGCCTGTGAGCATTGAAGGATCAGACATCAGAACGTACTTGTACTTCTTCGTGAAATCCACCTTGCCGCTCATAGAGCTTACAAAAAGTGTATTGGCTTTCTTCCATGTACCGTCCTTGGTATTTGTGGCATCGTCGATACAGTTGAGGAGCATTACTGCCTGACCTGATGCTGTAACGTTCTTTGCCTGATTGTCGGTAGCTGTTGCGATGACTGTACCGCCTGTGATGTTAATGCCTGTCGTTGCTGTGAAGCCGCGGTCGCCGCCTGCTGCTATAGTACCGCCTGAGATGTCGATAGTAGTATCAGCCTGAACAGCGTCGTTGCCAGCCTTGATGCTGGTGCTTCCGCCGGAGATCGTTACTGCACCCTTCGAGGACTTGATGCCGTCGCCCTCAGCGTCAACCGTGAGAGTGCCGCTCTTTACTGTGAGGGACTTCTTACCGTTGAGACCGTTGGTCTTGTCGGTGGAATTGAGAGCCTTTACGTCAATGATACCGCCGTTGATCTTGAGGTCGTTCTTGCAGAAAACGCCGTCCTGAGTATTTGCGGTAACTGTGAGCTTGCCTGTACCGAGGTCGCCGCCCTTGATAGTGAGGTCGTCCTTAGCCTCGATGACTGCTTCGCCGGTGAGGGTTCCGTCAGCGGCTGCGTAAGCTGTGTCGCCGTCGGAAACAGTGTTCTCAGTGCCGTCAACGAGATTGATCGAGGTGTTCTCGGCATTGGAAACGAGGATAGCCGGTGCGGACTTGCCTGTGATGCTTGCGCCGTTGAGGAAGAGCTTGACTGTATCGGGATCAGCTGCCTCATCGGGAATGTTCACGCAGATCTGACCGTCCTCGAGAGTACCGTCGATATTATATGTACCGGAGTGTGTGATAGTAGCAACGCTTCCGGAAACTTTTACATAGCCTGCCTCATAGCCCTCAACTGTGATGCTGCTGCCGAGGTGAATGGAAACTGCATCATTCTGAGGCTGAACGTCCTCTACCGGGAATTTGTCGATAAGTCCGAGCTTGTGCTGCTGGATAAGCAGAGCGTCCGAATTTGTAAGACCTTTCTTGCCGTCAACATCGGCGTTTGTTTCGCCCGCTGCTGATATGCTGACCTCACTCTTGCCCTGAGCGTACTTATCGGGATTTGTTGCGACCTGCATTACGAGCACAGCGTCTGCAATGTTTACACTGCCGTCGCAGTTGGCATCGCCATAAAGCTTTCTGACTGCGCCTGTGGTCTCTGCCGCATAGCTTGCTGCCGGCATAGCTGCTGCGAGCATACATAATGATGAGAGGCCTGCAACGATCTTTTTAACTCCTGATTTCTTCATAAAGCATTTCTCCTTCATAATACCCCTGAGAGGTTTGGGGTTATCTTCTATGGTTACGAGTATACCGCACCATTCTTAAAATAATCTTAAAGCTGACTAAAATTTTCTTAAATTGCGGAATACTTATCGTTAATTGCGATATATACTATTTTGGTTTGACATATTTCAGAAAAAGGAGTATTATAAAAACAGAAAGAAATATTACACTCTGTACTATTATAATAAAAAATTACAGTTTATCTCACCCTATTATAATAGGTATACTGATGTATAGATAAGGGATCTTGACCGCAATTTTCAGCCTTTTTTTATAGCATTATCACAATAATTGCACAATGGTTTTAAGGTTGTTTTAAGAATGTGAAGCTATAATATAGTCAAACGATACGAAAGGAGCGTGAATCTCCGGGGGTTAGGCTACCCGGAGGATAATATGGCTATAAATACTTTTGCACGCAAAGAGATCAAATTCCTTCTCGATATGCACCAGTACCACTCTCTTATGGAAGTCATAAGCCAGTATATGGAACCCGACAAATTCTGCGTCGGCGGAAAAGAATACGGCATCTACAATATCTACTATGATACGCCCGACGACTACCTCATCAGAGAGTCCCTCTCAAAACCCTACTACAAGGAAAAGATAAGGCTCCGCAGCTACTACTCACCGGCGGCTCCCGACGATACGGTCTTTCTCGAGATCAAAAAGAAGGTCGGCGGCATCGTTACAAAGCGAAGAGTTTCAATGACTCTTGAGGAGTCCGATGCATACTTCGCAGACCGTTCAAAGCCAGCTATGGATAAATACATCACACAGCAGGTCTTCCGCGAGCTCGACGTCTTTCTCTGCAACTACCCCATCGCACCGAAGCAGTACATAAGCTATCAGCGCGAAGCATTCTTCGGTAAGGACAACAGCGATTTCCGCCTCACCTTCGACCGCAAGATAACCGAGAGACGCTTTGACCTCAGTCTCGGCTATGAGAGCTACGGCAACTATATCATTGGTGCGGATCAGAGACTTATGGAAGTAAAGGTCTCGGACGCTATGCCCGAATGGCTCGTGAAAAAGCTCTCAGATCTCGGCATATTCAAGACCAGCTTTTCAAAGTACGGAAGAGCTTATGAAAACTTCATCAAGGAAAAACTCCGGAATGACAATAAGCAAATCTATATCTCAGGTATCTCTATGATCCATAACCCGGTAATAATGAACAGGAGTGTGTAATAATATGTTCCCAAACGGTTTTTTCGGCAATGTTTTGTCAAAATATGAAGACGGCGTCGTTACAAGCGAGACTATAACAGGCAAGGACTTCTTTATCTGTATGTTCGCGGCGCTTATAATAGGTTTCCTCATCTCAATGGTCTATATCCTTTCCCACAAAAAGGAAGGCTACTCACAGAGCTACGTTATGACAATGACTATGCTCCCCACTATCGTGTGTATTATCCTCCTTACCATCAACTCCCTCGCAGGCGCACTCAGCGTTGCAGGCGCATTCAGTCTCGTAAGATTCAGAAGCGTCGCGGGTGATCCGAAAGATATATCGTACATCTTCTTTGCTATGGCAGCAGGTGTTGCCTGCGGAGTTGGATATGTTGGATTTGCAATATGCTTCTTCGTCGTACTCGGCATCGTTATGTATGCACTCTCAGTCATCGACTTCGGCGCAAGCAGCAAGAGACATATGACTCTCAAGATCACTATCCCCGAAAACCTCGACTATCAGGGCGTTTTCGATCCCGTTCTCAACAAGTACACCTCTTTCCACAAGCTCAGAAGAGTCAAGACCACCAACTTCGGTACGCTCTTTGAACTCATTTACAGCGTTGAGATAGACGACAGCACAGACCAGAAGAAGTTCATCGACGAGCTCCGTGCTCTCAACGGCAATATGACGATCAACCTCGTATTCTTCAGATACGACGACAAGATCTACGAAAGCTGATAGCTCCAGAACCATCTCTTTAATATATCGGAAAGCCGGACTCAGAGTTTCTCTGGTCTGGCTAATTCCGTATTTACAGGAATTTTTTACAATAAGGAGAATTATTATGATGTACAGAAAAATAGCCGCTGCACTCGCCGCCCTCACTATGATGACCTCTGCTTTTTCCTGCGGAAAGGACAGTGCGAGCAGCTCACCGGCTGCCACACCTGCCGGCGTTTCCGGCACGGCTTCCGCTTCGGAAGCATCGTCCGGCGCAGCTCAGAGCTCGTCACAGAAGTCCACGGAAAAGTCCTCAGCATCAGCAAATGAGAAATCCACGCAGGCTTCCTCTCAGGCTGCGTCAACTGCCGGCGGAAACAGCTCCGGTCAGAAAACTACAGCTGCCTCAGGGAACAACACTCCTTCTGCAAATAACGGCGGAGGAAACAGCTCCGGCGGTCAGACAGCTCAGCAGGCAACTGAGTCGGGAGCTTCCGGCGGAAGCTCGGGCGGCAGCAGTTCGGACAGCGGCTCCGGCAGCAATTCAGGCGGAAACAGCTCCGGCGGAACCTCAGGCGGTTCACAGGCTCAGCAGCCGGCAACAGCTTCGGGCGGCGGAAACAGCTCCACCAGCGGCAGCTCCGACAATAAAAACGGTTCCGGTACTCAGAAAACAACGACTCCTGCTAATACGCCCTCCGGCGGCGGTTCACAGAACAGCACAGAGCCTGCCGAGGAGGAGGAAAAGACCTTCGCAGCCGAGATAGCCCTCGGCTCAAAGCCCACGATAAGCGGCGAGAACGCTGTTGCGGACGGCTCTACCGTAAAAATAACCGCCGGCGGCGACTACCTCTTCACCGGCAAGACCACAAACGGTCAGATATACGTCAACACGGACTCAGAAGAAAAGGTCACGATAGTTCTCAGCGGAGTGGACATCACCTGCAACTACGGTCCGGCTATATTCATCGACAACGCCAAGAAGTGTACCGTAAAGGTAAAGAAGGATACCGTCAACAACCTCGCTGATACGACAAAGGACAAGTCCGTTGACGGCGTTATATTCTCCAACGACACCCTCCGCATCAAGGGTAACGGTACGCTCAACATCACCTCCGGCAACGCCCACGGTATCGCCAGCGACGATGATGTTATCTTCGACAACAGCATCTGCAATATCAAGGCTGTGAAGTCCGGCATCAGCGCCAATGATGATATCACTATTAACGGCGGCACACTCAACATCACCGCCGGCACAAACGGTCTCAAATCCAAGAAGACTATCAACATCAATGGCGGCACGTCTTACATCTCAGGCGGTCAGAAGGAGGAAAAGAGCTCCGTCTACGCGGGAGAGGCTTTCAGCTACACGGACGGTCTGCTCATCGCGGCAGGCAATCAGGTAACAGCTCTCAAGAGCTCGGCAAAGCCCTACGTCATTACCGACCTCGGCGGTACAGTTTCAGGCGGCACGGCTGTCAAGCTCACACTCAACGGCAAGGAAGCCGGTTCGTTCACACCCACAAACGACTTCCGGTGTGTCCTTCTGCTCTCACCGGAGCTCGCTGCCGGAAGCAAATTTGGTATCAATGCAGGCTCAGACCGCAAGGGTGAGTTCTCAGTTGATAAGGGAAAGAACCTCTTTTCTCTATAACGTAATATAATTTAACATAAAGTATTGCTCCGCTGTATCTTGCAGCGGAGCAATTTTTGGTCACATTAAATGTACGACCGCAATATACGAACAGTAGAGATTAATAAACTGTTAATGTGTAATATGCAATAACTTATTTACAAAAAGTTGACAATAAAAACGTGCGTATTTTGCACAAAAGTATACATTTATATAGTTTTGTTTGCAAATATATATTGTAAATATCAGACCTTTGCATTATAATATACACAGCAATGAAGATATTGGTATTCAGTATCAAGTACCCTCCCCTCTCATGTTCTTGATACTGAATATTAATTCATTGTAAGCCACAGAAATAGTTTTTGTCAATACTTAAAACTAACCCCTTTCATTTGTAATTTTTTCATGTTTTCTATTCTCAATAACTTCTTTTAACTTGTATCGCGTCAGACTCATAGTGCTAAACGGTTTTACCGTTTGAGTCGCCGCATCCTTCCCGGTTCGGGAAGGAATTTTTTTGTCCTGAAAAATTCGCAAAGAAAATTATATAATCCGCTTGACAAATTCTATAAGATGTGCTAAAATATATTCAAAGATAAACCGGAGGTGAATTGCTATGAAGAAAAGCGTTTACAGCCTCGTCCTTATGGACGACGTCATAAGAGCTGTTGACCGCGAAGCCTACAAGCGCGGCACGAGCCGCTCCAACCTCATAAACCAGATACTCGCCCAGCACCTCTCCTGCGTTACCCCCGAAATGCGTATGCTCGAGATATTCGGCTCGCTTTCCGACCTCGCAGGCAGCGCTTTCAGTATACAGCAGCAGCGCTCGGCCTCCCTGATGACGCTCCGCACCGCCCTCGACTTCAAGTACCGCCCCACTATCAATTATAAGGTAGAGCTCGAACGCTCGCCGGACGAGTTTCTCGGGACGCTCAGGGTGCAGATACGGACGCAGAGCGCTCAGCTCATTGATATGTTCGGCAGCTTCTTTGCCTACCGCGCTGAGCTTGAGGCAAAGGCTCTCGCCGCTCACGGCTGCACCAGCTACGTTTTTGCTCTCGGTGACGGCTGCTTCTCGCGCAGGCTCATAAACTGCGGTCTGAACGAGGAGGAGACCGGTCTGGCTATCAGCCGCTACCTCACCGACCTCAATACTTCCATACAGACCTACTTCACAGCTCCGCAGGCTTTCCCGGAGTACGCTCCGCAGCTTGCCCGCGACTATACAAAGCTGCTCGATGAATTCATCTTGTAGCCGCTGCGCTCCACAGGACGAAAACGATTTTCAAGACAGACAGGAGGATAATTATGAATTCTGAAAAGTATACACAGAAAACTATCGCCGCTATCGTAAAGGCTCAGAATATCGCGGTGATGAACTCTAATCAGATTGTTGAACCGGTCCACATCTTCGCCGGACTTCTCGCTCAGGAGAACGGTCTTATCCCGCAGCTCCTGAAGAAAATGAATATAGATACGGAAATGCTCTCCGCTGAGACAGATAAGAAGATAGGTGCGCTCCCGAAGGTCACCGGCAGCGGCAGAAGCTCACAGGTCGGGCTCTCCGGAAACGCAGACCGTGCCCTTATGACTGCCGAGCAGCTCGCTTCAAATATGAAGGACGAGTACGTCTCCGTAGAGCACGTTTTTCTCGCTCTCATCGCCTGCAAGGACAAGGACGTTGACGCTCTGCTCAAGTCCTTCAACATCACTCAGGACGCCTTCCTGAACGCTCTGATGAGCGTCCGCGGCAGCACGAGAGTGACAAGCGAAAATCCCGAGGAGACCTACGATGTGCTTGCAAAGTACGGTCAGGAGCTCGTCGGACTCGCTCAGCGCAACAAGCTCGATCCCGTAATCGGACGTGACAGCGAGATCAGAAACGTTATCCGTATCCTCTCGCGTAAGACCAAGAACAACCCCGTTCTCATCGGTGAACCCGGCGTCGGCAAGACTGCCATTGCTGAGGGACTCGCTCTGCGTATCGTTGCCGGAGACGTTCCGGACAGTCTAAAGGACAGGAAGATATTCTCCCTCGACCTCGGTGCACTCGTTGCCGGTGCTAAGTACCGCGGCGAATTCGAGGAGCGTCTAAAAGCCGTTCTCAACGAGATAAAGAACAGCAACGGTCAGATAATCCTATTCATTGACGAACTCCACACTATCGTCGGTGCCGGCAAGACAGACGGCGCAATGGACGCCGGCAACCTCCTCAAGCCTATGCTTGCAAGAGGTGAGCTCCACTGTATCGGTGCGACTACCCTGAACGAATACAGACAGTACATCGAAAAGGATCCGGCGCTCGAAAGACGTTTCCAGCCGGTTCTCGTTGATGAGCCGACTGTTGAGGATACTATTTCTATATTAAGAGGACTCAAGGAGCGCTACGAGGTGTTCCACGGCGTAAAGATACAGGACAATGCCCTCATCTCAGCGGCAGTCCTCTCGAACAGGTACATCTCAGACCGTTTCCTCCCCGACAAGGCTATCGACCTCATCGACGAAGCCTGTGCGACTATCCGCACCGAAATGGACTCTATGCCGACCGAAATGGACGAGATCTCACGAAAGATAGTCCAGCTCGAGATCGAAGAAGCCGCTCTGAAAAAGGAAAGCGACAACATCTCTCAGGAGCACCTCGCCGAGATTCAGCAGGAGCTCTCGGAGCTGCGTGACAAGTTCAATGCGATGAAGGCAAAGTGGGAGAACGAAAAGACCGACATCACAGCCGTCCAGAAGCTCCGTGAAGAGATAGAACGCCTCAGCGGCGAGATCGACAAGGCTGAGCGTGAATACGACCTCAACAAGGCGGCAGAGCTCAAATACGGCAGACTGCCAGCTCTGAAGAAGCAGCTCGAGGAGCTTGAGCACAAGGCTGAACAGGACATCGGCGACGACCGTCTCCTCCGCGACAAGGTGACTGAGGAGGAGGTTGCAAAGATCGTCTGCCGCTGGACAGGCATACCCGTTGCAAAACTTATGGAGGGTGAAAAGGAGAAGATACTCAACCTCGAGAATATCCTCCACAAGCGCGTTATCGGTCAGGACGAAGCCGTTACAAGAGTCAGCGAAGCAATACTCCGCTCCCGTGCAGGAATTCAGGATCCCGACCGTCCTATCGGTTCGTTCCTCTTCCTCGGACCTACCGGCGTCGGCAAGACCGAGCTCGCCAAGGCTCTCTCCGAAACGCTCTTCGATGACGAGAAGAATATCATACGAATTGATATGAGCGAATATATGGAGAAGCACAGCGTCAGCAGGCTCATCGGAGCGCCTCCCGGATACGTCGGCTATGACGAGGGCGGTCAGCTCACGGAAGCAGTCCGCAGAAAGCCCTATTCAGTCGTGCTCTTTGACGAGGTCGAGAAGGCTCACCCGGACGTTTTCAATGTGCTGCTCCAAGTCCTCGACGACGGACGCATCACTGACTCTCAGGGACGCACTGTCGATTTCAAGAACACTATCATCATTCTCACTTCAAACCTCGGCTCGCACTCTATCCTCGACGGTATCGACTCCGAGGGCAACATCACTCAGCAGGCTCGCGACGAGGTACACGCTCTGCTCAAGCAGCAGTTCAGACCGGAGTTCCTCAACCGTCTCGACGAGATCATCTTCTACAAGCCGCTCACCAAGGAGAATATCCTCCACATCGTTGACCTTATGCTCGATGACCTCCGCAGACGTCTCTCCGACAAGCACCTCCGCCTGAATGTCAGCGACGAAGCAAAGTCGCTCATTGTTGAACGCGGCTACGATCCTAACTTCGGTGCGCGTCCGCTCAGAAGATTTATCCAGAGCAAGGTCGAGACCCTCGTTGCAAAGAAGATAATCTCCAGCGATCTCTCCTCCGGAGACGTTATCGAGATCGGCGTTGACGAAAACGGTGAGCTCTGCACAGAATGATACGCATAAAATAACATATCGGGCGGATAAGGGGAGCTCCCTGATGTCCGCCCATTCTGATATCCCGGCTTTCATTGATGTTAGCCTGCATTTCCCTGACTCTGCGGATATACCGCATTTTATAGCCGTTTTCCATAAAAATCAGGTCGTCAGCACGCGAATATACGTCGTTTTAACATTTTTTCGCTATTTCCTTGACAAATCGGGCTAAAGGGTATATAATTCAATTATAAATCTTATATATGGAGGATAATAATATGACAAAGACTGAATTAATCGGCGTTGTTGCTGAAAAGACCGAATTCACAAAGAAGAATGCTGAGATCGCTGTAAATGCAATCATCTCTGCTATCACAGAGTCACTTGCAAGCGGCGAGAAGGTTTCTCTCGTAGGCTTCGGTACATTCGAGGTTCGTGACAGAAAGGAAAAGCAGGTCAAGAATCCTCAGACAGGAAAGATGATGACTGCTCCCGCTTCCAAGGCTCCTGCTTTCAAGGCTGGACAGGCTCTCAAGACCGCTGTAAACAAGTAATTCAAGGAGGTTACTGTAATGGCTGATGAAAAAATCGTTAAAGCCGCAGACAAGGCTGCAGAAGTAAAGGCTCCTGCTGCTGAAAAGAAGACTGCTGAAAAGAAGACTGCTGCCAAGAAGGCTGCTGCTCCTAAGAAGGCTACTGCTCCCAAGAAGACTGCTGCAAAGAAGACAGCTGCTAAGACAACTACTAAGAAGGCTGCCGCTGTTTCTGAAAATGTTTATGTCGAGTATCTTGGTGCTCAGATCACCTCTCAGGATCTCATCAAGAAGGCTAAGGCTGCTTCAGGCGTAAAGTCTCCCAAGACTGTAAACGTTTACGTTAAGCCTGAGGATAATATGGTTTACTACGTTGTTGATAACAACGCAGGCAGCTTCCCTCTCGTTTGATCAGATAATTAAAGACCGTTCCCGTCCGGGAGCGGTCTTTTTTGTTTGTGTGCAAAATGATGTATCATTATTCGTGCGGGCGCCGGAACGGTTCCCCTACGACTCAGATCCCGACAAAATAAAAGGACGCACTTATCGTGCGTCCTGACTTATTTCCAGTGCTGTGCGCGGAGTTTAGCGTTTCTGAGGTATCTTTACCGATTTGTCGTTAAGCTCAACGTATTCCTTTGATACATAAGCTGTCTCGCCGTTGTACATAACAGCGTACCAGCCGTCGATCTCGAAGATTATATCAACGTTCGAGTCCTTCGGCAGCCTGCCGAGTATATCCGAGTTTGTATTCGGCTCCTTGCGGACATTGAGCTCCGTCTCCTCCGTAACCACCTTGCCCGTTGTTACCGGAGTCTTATCAGCTTTCTTGACAGCGTTGAGAACGATCTTCGTTCCCTTGGCACGTTTTATGCCGTATGACGGGCTCTGAGACGTTACTATCCCGATATTGGCGTTATCAGTATCGTCTGTGATCTCTGTATACACCACCTCGTAGTCCAGACCGCTTGCCCTGAGCTTATTGATAGCCTCCTCGACCTTGAGTCCCTTTACCTCGGGCACTTCGACTTCCTCGCCAGCCTCTGCCTCAGTGCTTTCATTCGGATCAGGTCCGAGCGACACGGTCAGCTTTATCAGCTTGCCGCGCTTGGCTTTGACACCGGGCTTCTGATCCTGCGAGATGACCTTGTTCTCATCGACCTCGCTGCTGTACTCGTTCTTGCAGTAAGTCTTGAAACCGGCTTGCTTCAGTTTAAGCTCGGCTGTACGGTAATCTACGCCCTCAACGTCCGGAACTTCAGCGAATTCCTCCATTGCATCTGTTTCGGTTTCGGTCTCAGTCTCGGCGGTATCCTCTTCAGTCTCCGGCTCAGTTTCGGTCTCCGAAATGACCGCGGTCGTGGAAGCAGCTTCCTTGCCGCTCGATTTATCCGAGTCCTTGTCCCTGTCCTTGAGGAAGAATATCAGCGCTGCCGGAACTGCTCCAAGCAGGACGACCGCGAGCGTAACTATGATGAGCACGGCAGTCGAGACCTTCATACCGTTCTTCTTTTTGCCGGGTTTCTTCTTGTCGTTCACAGGCTCGTTATGTACCGGCTCACGGCGTTCGCGCTGGTAGGGGTTGCCGCCGCCCTGTCTGTACGGATCGCGGCTGTTCTGTGGATAGCCGCCCTGTGAATACTGGTTCTGATTATTCTGTGGGTAGCCGCTCTGTGCGTACCGGTTATGATTGTTCTGAGGGTATCCGCCCTGCGCGTACTGGTTCTGATTATTCTGAGGGTAGCCGCCCTGTGCATACTGGTTATGATTGTTCTGAGGGTAGCCGCCCTGTGCATACTGGTTATGATTGTTCTGAGG